>CACFMO010000025.1 GCA_902567495.1 uncultured Pelagibacteraceae bacterium | reverse complement strand
TCCTTAATTGCAAATTTTTTAATAAAGAAAGGTTTTCAAGCGGAAATTTTGGATGCAGAAGCTGAAAATTTAACACACGAAAAAACAGCAGAGAAGATAGCACAAAAAAATCCAAAGTTAGCAATCTTTATGGTTTATGGACAACAACCATCCGCATCAACTCAATGTATGCCTGGGGGAAAAAAGACATGCTTAAAATTAAATGAAATAACATCAAATGAAATAAAGTCTATTGTAATAGGAACACACGCATCTGCTTTACCAAAAAAGACATTAGAAGAAGAACCTTATACATATGTTTGTCAGGGGGAGGGACCTCTTACTGTAATAGAACTAATTAGTTTCCTGAAAGGAAAAACAAAAGATTTAAAAAAAGTTCCTGGATTATGGTATTTAGATAAAGACAAAAAGGTTTGCTCAAATCCCTCAGCCAAAATGTTTGAAGACTTAGATCAAAATTTACCTGGACAAGCTTGGAAATTATTGGATATGAAAAAATATAAAGCACATAATTGGCACACTTTTGGTAGATTAGATACTATTAAAAGTTACGCATCCTTACAAACAAGCCTCGGGTGTCCTTTCAAATGTACTTTTTGTTGTATCAACGCTCCATTTGAAAGAAATACTATAAGGTTTTGGTCTCCAAAACATATTATCGAACAAATAAAAATTTTGGTTGAGGATTATAAAATTACGAATATAAAAATTCCTGATGAAATGTTTGTTTTAAATCCAAAACAAGTAACAGGTATATGTGATGAAATTATAAATTCAGGATATGGTAAAGTTTTAAACTTTTGGGCATACGCAAGAATAGATACTTTAAACGATGATGAAATGTTAAAGAAAATGCTTAAGGCTGGCATTAGATGGTTAGCTCTAGGAATAGAGTCGAGTTCAAAACATGTAAGAGATGGAGTTGTAAAAGGAAGGTTTGATAATTTTGATATTGAGGGAATTGTGAAAAAAGTAAGAGATATGGGTTTTTATGTTGGGGCAAATTATATTTTTGGTCTACCAGATGATAACTTTGACTCTATGAAAGAAACTTTAGATTTATCTTTAAGAGTAAACAGTGAATGGGCAAATTTTTATTCAGGTATGGCATACCCAGGATCGCAACTTTATCCTATGGCAAAGAATAAGAAGTGGGCCCTTCCAGATGATGAAAATGGTCCAGGATGGATTGGGTACTCCCAACACTCATATCAAACATTGCCTTTGAGAACAGAACATATTAAAGGCTCAGAGGTCCTTGAGTTTAGAGACAAAGCTTTCGATGTATATTTTAAAAGTCAAGATTATCTTTCTATGGTTGGAAAAACTTTTGGTGAACAAACAGTTTCTCATATTGAAAAAATGTCCTCTCATAAGCTTAAAAGAAAGCATAATTTTGAGAAAGTAAATTACTAGAATTTAAGTTAAAACTTGTAGTTTAAAAATTTTTTTATATAATCATTAAATGTTTTCTTCCATCATCATAAGTGGAGCTCTAGCTCAAGATCACGAATTTATTTACCCTTTCTACCGACTACTTGAAGAAAAAAGTAAGTTAGACGTGTGTCTTATAGGCGGAAAACCGGTTCAAGGAATTTTGGGAACAACCTTACCACCTATTAAAGATTATCCGGTTAAAGATATAGGAGATGTAAATGTAAAAGATTATGACCTTTTAATTTTACCCGGAGGAGTAAAAGCTCTAGAAAAAACAAGGCAAAACAAAAAATTTATTAAATTTATTTCAGATTTTCACAAAGCTGGAAAGGTGATCGCTTGTATATGTAGTGGTGTTCAATTATTAATTTCAGCTAAAGTAGTAAAAGGAAAAAAAATTGCAGGTTATTATCATTTAGAGGACGATATCGTAAATGCTGGTGCTGTTTATACTGATTTGCCTGCGGTAGTAGACGACAAAATAATAACAACAGCTCATTATAAAGATATGGGTCCTTGGATGAGAGCTACTTTAGATTTTTTTAATGAGAAAAAAAAGTAGTTTTTACGATAACAAACTTGTAATCAAACCTTGGGGCTACGAGTATACTATTTATAGGTATCAAAATAAACTTTCTGTAACTTTTTTAAAAATTAATAAAAATCATAGAACATCATTGCACTGTCATCCAAAAAAAAAAACTGGGTTTATAGTTCTAGATGGAAAAGCTAAAATTCAATTAGGTTTGTGGAATGATACCGCACAATATTTTTCAGCACCGTCAAAATTAATGATCAGAA
>CACFMO010000024.1 GCA_902567495.1 uncultured Pelagibacteraceae bacterium | reverse complement strand
GATAAGAATTGGAAAAAATACTTATCAAATCCTAATAGATATTTAAATACACAGGCAAAGAAAATAAATTTAAAAAAATATTTTAAATCAAAACTTATAAATATATCTATTCTACTTACAGGAAATAATGATATAAAGTTTTTGAATAAAAAATTCAGAAAAAAAAATAAAACGACTGATGTTTTATCATTTCCGAGTTATGATCAAAATATAATGAGGACAAAATTAAAATCTCAAAAAAATTTATACCTCGGGGATATTGCGCTTAATTTGTACAAAATTGATAAGGGAAAAAATAAATTTAAAAGTGAATTTGATAAACTTTGGGTACATGGTCTTGTACATTTAATGGGTTATAGACATTATAAAAATAAGGATTTTTTTAAAATGAAAAAAATTGAAGACAAAATAATTAAACAATTAAAATGTTAAATTTCTTCAATAAAAGGATTTTCATTCTTTTTATTTTTCCTTTTATTTTAGGTGGCATAACTGTCTTAGGATTTATGCCGTTTAATTTATTTTTTTTAAATGCCATCTCTCTTTCTGTTTTATTTTACATAATTTTCTATGTTAAAAAGAAAACTCTTAGTTCATACAGAAAAAAACCATTTTTAAAAAATTTATTTTTTCTTGGTTCATCTTACGGATTTGGTTTTTTTCTTTTTGGTCTTTATTGGATAACCTTCTCATTAACTTTTGATAAAACATTTCAATTTTTGATACCTTTTGCTCTTTTTTTAATTCCATTATTTCTTTCATTATTTTTTTCATTACCAATTGTGCTAATAGGATATTTTATTGAACTAAAAATATCCTCAGTTCTTCTAATAAGTATTTTGTTTTCTACAGTGGATTTTTTAAGAAGCTTTATCCTTGGTGGTTTTCCATGGAATATTTGGGCTTACAGTTTCTCCTGGTCACAGGAAAGTTTGCAAATACTATCGCATATAGGGATATTTTCATTTAACTTAATCTTAGTTACTATATTTTTTTTACCAGCTACTATCTTTTTAAAAAGCAAATTAAAATACCTTTTTGTCACTTTCTTTATAATTTTATTTTTTTCTAATTATTTTTATGGCTCATACAAAATAAATAGTAAAATTTCTTATAAAGGAGAAAATAAAATAAATTTCAAAATTGTTACTGCTGGAACTAATTTAAAGGAGTTCGAGGATCAGGATTTAGTAATATCAAAATTAATTAAAATAAGTGAGCCAAAAGAGAACCAAAAAACAATTTTTGTTTGGCCGGAAGGCGTAATTCTGGACAATAACCTTACAAAAAAAAGCAAATTCAAAGAATTAATAAAAAGTAATTTTTCAAAAAATCATCTCATTATTCTTGGTGCGAACACTAAAGAAACTACTGACAATAATACGAAATACTACAATAGTTTAATTATTATAGACAATGACATCAATGTAGTTGGCGAATACAATAAACAAAAGTTGGTTCCATTTGGTGAATTTCTTCCATTTGAAAAAGTTCTAAGAAAAATTGGATTAAAGAAAGTAACTGCTGGTTATAACTCTTTTTCAAAAGGAAAAAATAAATCAATTATTACAATAAATCTTGATAAAAATGAGATAAATTTACTTCCACTTATTTGTTATGAAATTATTTTTCCAAGTTTAATTCAAAAAAAAAATAATCACTTCAATTTTATAATAAATATTTCTGAAGATGCATGGTTTGGAGAAAGTATAGGACCGCATCAACATTTTGCAAAAGCGATTTTCAGATCTATTGAAAGTAGAAGTTTCACAATTAGATCTGCAAATAAAGGCATTAGCGCATTCATTAGTCCAGAAGGTAAAATTTTAAAAACATTAAAATCTACTGAGTCTGGAAATATTGATATAGATTTACCAATCTTAAAATCAAAAAATATCAATATGAATAGAGATTTAATATTTGCTTTACTTTTAATAGTATATGCTATTACTTTCTTAATATTAAAAAAATTTAAACTTTAATGAACTCAAAAAATTATTTATTTACCAGTGAGTCAGTTTCCGAAGGTCACCCAGATAAAGTTTGTGACCGTATTTCTGATATGGTTGTGGATACATATATTTCCAAAGACCCATTTGCTCGTGTAGCTTGTGAAACACTAACCACGACTAACAAAGTAATTCTTGCAGGTGAGGTAAGGGGGCCCGAAACCTCAAAAGAGGATTTGATAAGTAAAGTAAGAGATTGCATTAAAGATATTGGTTATGAACAGAAAGGTTTTCACTGGAAGAATTGTAATATAGATGTTCATCTTC
>CACFMO010000023.1 GCA_902567495.1 uncultured Pelagibacteraceae bacterium | reverse complement strand
CTGGTGAACAAATTCAAATTAGCGCTTCACAGAAGGTTAAATTCCTTCCAGCGAAAAGTTTGAAAGATATGTTCAATAAATAACCTGATTCAACAATCCCTGAAATCTACGATTTTGGGGATTGTTTGAAAACGCCGCACCCCTTGCAAAAACTGCATAACTCACAACGTCACTTAACGCAACTCTTTTTTGAACAATCATTTAAAAATTTATTATGAACAAAGGAGGAAGTATGAAAAAAATACTTGGTTACTTTTTTGCAGGTACGGCACTTTATTTCAGCTTTGCTGGTCTAGGGTACGCAAATACGACTGTATCGGCGGAAGTACAATACATATTTAATACAATATTATTTTTAATGTCAGGTTTTCTGGTCATGTGGATGGCAGCAGGTTTCGCCATGCTTGAATCAGGGTTGGTTACATCTAAAAGTGTATCAGCAATCTGTGCAAAAAATATAGGTTTATATTCAATTGCCGGAGTCATGTTCTGGTTAGTTGGATACAATTTAGCATACGGTATACCAGAAGGTGGATATATAGGTTCATTCTCTTCTTGGAGTGACGCATCATCATTAGAAACAGGTTATTCTGATGGATCAGATTGGTTTTTCCAAATGGTATTCTGCGCAACAACAATGTCAATCGTATCAGGAACATTGGCTGAAAGAATCAAAATTTGGCCATTCTTCTTATTTGCAGCTATTTTAACTGGATTTATTTATCCAATTGAAATGGGATGGCAGTGGGGCGGTGGTTGGTTATCAGCTGCTGGTTTTTCTGATTTTGCAGGTTCAACATTAGTACATGCTGCTGGAGGAGCTGCTGCTCTTGCAGGTGCAATAGTACTTGGTGCGAGATCTGGAAGATTTACTTCAGGAGGTGGCGTAAAAGCTATGGCACCTTTTGCGGCTTCTTCAATTCCATTAGCAACACTTGGAGTATTTATACTTTGGTTAGGTTGGTTTGGATTTAACGGTGGTTCACAATTAGCTGCTGGAACATTAGAAGACGTAAGCTCTGTTGCAACAATATATATTAATACAAACTTAGCTGCAGGTGGTGGTGTATTAGCCGCTGCTACAGTATCAAGACTTGCCGGTGGTAAAACTGACGTAGTCATGATGCTTAACGGTGCGATAGCTGGTTTAGTTGGTATAACAGCGGAACCGTTAGCACCAAGCCCACTTGCTGCAATCGTGATTGGAGCAATAGCTGGTGTATTAATGTACTACTCAACAAAATTATTATACAAAATGAAAATAGATGATGTTGTTGGTGCTATTCCTGCACACTTAGTTGCTGGAGTATGGGGTACATTAGCAGTTCCATTTACAAATACAGAAGTAGGTTTTGGTTCACAATTCTTAGGAACGATTTCAGTAGTAGTTTTCGTTTTCGTAGTGTCATACATCGTATGGTCAATTATGAAAATGACTATTGGAATAAGAATCAGTAAAGAAGCTGAAAGGCTCGGAACTGATAAGTCTGAGGTTGGTGTAATCGCTTACGGTATAAGAGATTAAATAACTCTCCCTCCCTTCGTTTAGGAGATAATTTAAGGCCCGGCTTTTAGTCCGGGCCTTACTTTTTAGAAGATTACCTTCCCTAAAGTTTAGGTAATAGAGGCCCGAGAAATCGGGCCTTTTTAATTTAATGATTTTATAAAATTAAGAACTTCTTTTGCATGATCTTTTACTCTTACGTTAGACCATACTTTAATAATTTTGCCTTTATCAATAACAATTGTTGATCTAATTGTTCCCATAAATTTTTTGCCCATAAAAGATTTAGGTCCCCAGACACCATATTTTTTTTGTACTTGCACCTTTTCGTCTGACAGTAGTTGAAAAGGAACTTTAAATTTTTTTTTAAACTTTAAATGACTTTCCATATTATCTTTAGATATACCTACAACCTCGTATTTTAGTGCTTTAAATTTTTTGTAAAGTACTGAAAAATCTTTAGTTTCAAGGGTACATCCTGGAGTATTATCTTTAGGATAAAAGTATACAACTAACCCGTTTTTTACATCTGATAAATTAAAAACTTTACCTGATGTAGACTGTAACTTAAAACTTAATGCTTTTTTGTTATCTTGAATTTTCATCCCACAACCTTTTCCAATCTACATTTGGAGATAAACCGTAAATTGAGTTTATGTTTGTAAAATGAATTGCTAGTGAAGGTATTGGGGATATACATAATTCTTTTTTATAAATATTATGTAATGGTTTTTCAAAAGGGTAGTGCTCAAATTTACACATGCTTATAATTTGATCCCAATATCTATCGATAATTTTTTTACTAGTTAAAAATGTGCACAATGTCTGGTCTATTTGACGCCAATGCTTTTTGTCACCTAAAAAAATTTTAGTACCTTCACTTTGATTATAAAGAAATGGGTAATCTGTAGGGCAAATAATTAGTTCTTTTTTTGTAAGTGTGGCTAACTTCTCGTAAGCAAAAAGCATTTCTGCTAGACTATTT
Source organism: uncultured Pelagibacteraceae bacterium (assembly GCA_902567495.1). Taxonomy (GTDB): domain Bacteria; phylum Pseudomonadota; class Alphaproteobacteria; order Pelagibacterales; family Pelagibacteraceae; genus Anoxypelagibacter. The sequence goes on along the minus strand of CACFMO010000023.1, from coordinate 457 downwards.
TTCTCGTGAATATAGTCGTCTTCAACAAAATAAGTAAGATCTTCAGATACTTCTCTGGAAAGTACTAAAGATTGATGAATATTCGACATATTTGATTTTTGATTATTTGTTACCTCTTTTTTTTCTTCATTGATGTTTTCTATAAGATTTGAAAACTCCTCAAATTTTAAATTTAAAATTTCAAAATTTAAATTTGATTTCTCTAGAATTGTTCTAATATCACTAATTTGATTTTTTGAGGAGTTGTGATCAATTATATGTACTTTAAATTTAACATCTTTAAAAAAATCTTTGGCGTAATGAACACTATTAACTAATGAAACAAGTGTTCTTTTTGTATACTCCTCCTTATCTTTTTCAAAAATTCTTTTTTTTGATTGAGTAAGCATATTAACCGACATGCAAGTTCTTAAAATTATATTTAATGATTTCACAGGTCTTGTGATATCAATTTTAC
>CACFMO010000022.1 GCA_902567495.1 uncultured Pelagibacteraceae bacterium | reverse complement strand
TATTATCTGAAGTTGGTATGTTACCGGCATACTTAATGGGTTTTAAAGTAGAAAACTTTAAAAAAAACCTCGGTAAATTTATTTATAATAAAAAAATAATTTTAAGTTCTGCAAAACTCATTAATAAGCCTAAAATTAAGAATGCAAAAATATTAGTTTTTTTTAATTATGTACCAGAACTCAATAACTTTTTATATTGGAGCCAACAACTTTTTGCTGAGAGTTTGGGTAAAAATAAAAAAGGGTTTATCCCTGTAATATCTAATGCTCCAAAGGACCACCATAGCCTACTTCAGCTTTACCTTGATGGACCTAAGGATAAAGTTTTTTATATCGTAAGTTCAAATAAGCGGGGAAACTTAAAAACTAAATCAGATTTTTTTAGTGATAATGTTCATTATTTAAGAAAAAAAAAATATAATGATATCAAAAACTCACAAAAAAATGCCTTTTTGAGAGTTCTGAAAAATAAAAAAATACCTTTTAGAGAAATCAATATTCAAAAATTTAATGAGGACACAATTGGTAAATTATTTTTACAATTTATTATAGAAACAGTATTTTTAGGCAAACTAATTAACGTCAACCCTTTTGACCAACCAGCAGTAGAAGAAGTTAAGGTACTGACAAAAAAATTTTTAGTCTCTAAGAAGTTTTAAAAAAAAAATTTCTGATCTACCATAAATTCTGTTTTCTAAAATATTTAAAAGTTTTAAAGGTAACTCAGTTGTCTTCTTCTCTCTATGTAATATAATAAGATGTTCTTTTTTTAAAATATTTTTTTTTTTCAAATTATCAAAAATCGATAAAAATTCTTTATCTTTATAAGGTGGATCTAAAAATATTATATCAAATTTAAATTTAAAATTGTATTTTTCAATAAATCTTAAAACATTTTCAGAATATACTTCAACACTGTTCTCCAGTTTAAGCAAATTGATATTTTTTTTTAAATTTTTTAAAGCTTCAGTATTATTTTCAACAAAAAAACTTTTCTTAGCTCCTCGTGAAACACTCTCTAAACCAAAAGACCCTATTCCAGCATATAAATCTAAAACAAAAGAGTTTTTTATATCTGTACCAAAACTATTTGAATGTTCTAAAATATTAAAAATATTTTCTCGCACTCTATCTTTTAAAGGTCTTGTTTTAAGGTTTATTGGGAAATTAAGTTTTTTATTTTTAAGTCTTCCTCTAATTATTCTCATTTTTTATGGCTCTCCAACCAATATCTTTTCTGTAAAAACCATCATCCCATTTTATTTTATCTAAATTTGTTAATATTTTTTTACGAGCATTAATAAGTTCTTTTGCTGATGAAGTTATATTTAATACTCTACCACCATTAGATAAAATTTTTTTGTCCTTTATGTAGGTACCCGCATGAAAAACTTGATTATCCTTATCAATCTTTAAATCTTTCAAATTTTTGATTTCACTATCTTTAATATATTTTCCCGGATATCCTTTTGCACACAAAACAATTGTAATTGATTTATTTTCACTCCATTCAATTTTGGTTTTTTGTAAGTTATTTCTAGTTGCGTAGTCAGCTATTTCGACTAGGTCACTCTTTAATCTCATCATAAGAACTTGACACTCTGGATCACCCATTCTTATATTGTATTCGATTAAATAAGGTTTACCCTCACGTATCATTAAACCTGCATAAAGAAAACCTGAGTATGGGTGACCCAAGTCTTTCATTGCTTTTAGTGTAGGTTCTATAATTTGTTTTTTAATTTTTAATTCAAGTTTAGCTGTTATCAGGTTTGACGGTGAGTATGCACCCATTCCTCCTGTGTTAGGACCAATATCACCTTCACCAACTTTTTTATGATCCTGCGCGGAGCCAAAAAACTTATAGCAATTAGCATCAGCTAAAACGAAATAACTCAATTCTTCTCCATGAAGAAACTCCTCTAAAACAACCTTTTTTGAAGATTTATATTTTCCCTCAATTATCTCTTTAATTTTAATCTTTGCTTCATTTTGATTATTGCAGATTGAAACTCCTTTGCCTGCCGCTAAACCATCAGCTTTTACAACTATAGGTGTTTTACTTTCAGATAAAAAATCACAAGCACTTTTAAAATCTTCGAATATACCAAATCTTGCAGTCGGAATATTATTTTCTTTACATAAGTTTTTCATGAATGCCTTCGAACCCTCAAGCTGAGAACTAAACTTATCCGGACCCAAAACTCTTATCCCTGCATTTTTTAAAAAATCTACAATACCATTTACCAAAGGTTCTTCAGGGCCAACAATAACAACATCAATCTTGAATTTTTTAATTACAGCTAAAATTTCATCAAAGTTATTAATATTTATATTTATATTTTCTGCAATTTCTCTTGTACCAGCATTACCAGGAATACAGATTAATCTTTTAATTTTAGGAGATTGTTTCAATTTAAAGCAAATTGAGTGCTCTCTTCCACCACTTCCTATAACAGCAAAATTCATATAATATTATTAGAATTTAATTTCTATAATTAGCATGAACAGAACTAAAGCAAAACTTAAATTTGGACCAAATACATTTGAAGTAATAGAAAAGGGTGACTACGTTGAGTGTGCTGTGTCTGGTAAAAATATACCGTTACAAAATCTTGAGTATTGGAATGTAGAGTTACAAGAAGCTTATTTTTCACCTAAAGAGGTAAAAATTAGGTTCGAAAAAATTAAATCAAAAAAGTAATTATTTCCACCTTCCATGTGTCCAAATCCACTGACCAGGATTTCTTTTAATCATTTTCTCGATAATTTGATTTATTTTAATTGTAATATTTTCTTTATCTTTTTCAAAATCTGCTGTCTTTTCAAAATTGATAGGGTTTAAAATTTCCATTAAAAAAAAGTTATTTTCATCCCTCTTTAAAAATATAGGTATAATTTTACAATTAAACTTTAAGGCAAGTTGAGCTGGTAGAGTAGTTGTATGAGCTGGTTTCCCGAAAAAAGGATATCTTTTTGACTCACCTAATCTTTGATCAACCATCAATGCTATACTATTTTTTTTCTTTATAAGATCAATTACCTCTTTAGTTCCACCAATACCTTTTTTAATTTGATTTTTACAAATGTACTTTTTTCTTATGTAAACCATAAATGGGTTTATAAAAAAATTGTTTAAAGGTCTATAAATTGCTGCTAATTTAATACTACTTTTTTCTAACTCCATTGCCATTAGTTCAAAATTTGCAAAGTGTCCTGATATAAAAATAGCAGGTTGTTCAGACTTAATTACATCCTCAAGAATATCCTTTCCCTTAATAGAAATTTGAGCTTTAGGAAATTTGTTTTTTCTAAATTTTGCCATAAATAAATATTCCGCAAAAGTTAGTCCATA
>CACFMO010000021.1 GCA_902567495.1 uncultured Pelagibacteraceae bacterium | reverse complement strand
TTCAAACTTTTTAAGTATATCTTTTTTTGGAGAAATAAAGTTCTTGTTATCAAAGTTGTTTTCAAAAATGGCATTTAAAATTGGAATTTTCATATCTGTTTCGTGGTAAAGAAATTTTGTTTGTCCATTTTTAAAAAGAACAATTGCGTGTATCAATGATTGAGGGTGAATAATTATTTCGTATTTATCGATTTTAAACGGAAACAATCTATAAGCTTCGATTGTTTCTAAAACTTTATTCATCAAATTTGAAGAATCTATGGATATTTTTTTCCCCATTTTCCATCTAGGGTGTTTGATAGCATCAGATGCCTTTATCGATTTAAAAGATTTAAGAGATTTACTTAAAAAAGGGCCCCCTGAGGCAGTTAAATAAATTTTTTCAATATCTTTATCTTTATAATTTCTGGTTAATTGATCAATTGAGAAATGTTCAGAGTCAATTGGAATTATTCTTGTGTTGTGTAATTTCGATAAATTTTTGATTAAATGCCAACCACAAATAATTGTTTCTTTATTTGCTAATAAAATTTTTTTTGTATATTTAACAAATTTTATAGTTGGTGATAAACCTGCAATACCTACGATTGATGAAATTGTAATATCAAATTTTTTTTTTTTTAAATTTAGATCAGAAAAATTATTATATATTTTAATTTTGTTATTTTTAAATTTTTTTTCAACCTTTTTAAAAACTAATTGATCGCTAATAATATAATATCGTGGTTTAAATTCTTTGATTTGTTTACAAATTAATGGATAATTGGAATTAGCTGATAATAAAATAATAGTAAATTTATTTTTATTTTTTTTAAAAATATTTAATGAAGTAGTACCAATTGATCCTGTTGAACCTAAAATTGCTATTTTTTTTTTCATGGAAACAATTTTAGATAATATAAAATATTTGCAACTATAATGGAGAGCATCAAACTATCTATTCTATCGAAAATTCCTCCATGTCCGGGAAGTATTTTTCCTGTATCTTTTATTTTATCTAACCTTTTAAAATATGATACCATGAGATCTCCAATCTGGGCAGATAAAGATAATATTATAGCAAAAATAAAATATTTAAACTTGAGAAAAAAACTTAAATCAATTTGAAATAAAATTTTACATATAAACCCGAACAATAAAAGTGAGAAAATAGAAAAAATTAATGATCCAATTACTCCTGATAGAGTCTTTTTTGGACTTATACTTGTGAATCTTTTCCACTTGAAAATTTTTCCAAAAATATATCCTCCAATGTCCGAAGAAATAGTTAATATTATAACCCAAAATAATAATATTAATGATGATGCTGTGTCATTTCTTAAATGTAAAATAGAAAGTAAAGATACAACTAATATAGTGTCTAAAAAAATTATAGAAGTTTTTCTTTTAAAGACAGAAAAAGCTTCAAAATTAGCTAAAATTAAAATCGCATACAAAAAAGAAACTATGTAATTTCCTCCCTTAATTATAAAAAACATTGAAACAGGAAGTGCAATTAAAGATGTTAATATTCTTTTGTTTAAATTAGTCATATTTTTCCAAAATTTCTTCTTACATTTTTAAAATGATTCAAAATTTTAATAAAATCTTTTACTCTAAAGTCAGGCCATAATTTATTATTGAAGTATATTTCAGAATAAGACAATTGCCATAGTAAAAAATTGCTTAATCTTTTTTTACCCCCAGTTCTTATTAAAAGATCTGGATCAGGCATACCTTTTGTATATAAATTTTTTTCTAAATCTTTAACTGTAAATTGGGTTTTATTTTTTTTAATGGTTTTAAAAGCATTTATAATTTCGTTTTTTGAACCATAATTTATTGCTAAGTTTACCCTAATATTATTACATTTATTAGTTATTTTTTTACTATTGATTAAACATTTTTTAATTTTTTTAGGAAGAGTATTTATATTACCTAGAATGTCAATTTTCACACCGTTTTTCTTTAAATTTGTGATCTCCTTGTTAAAATAGTTTTCAATTAAATTGAAAAGAAATGTTATTTCTTTTTTTGGCCTCTTCCAATTTTCTGTTGAAAAAGTATAAAATGTTAATATGGGTATTTTCTTTTTTATGGAGACTTTAACAATTTTTTGAATTGCCTCTACTCCTTTAATGTGTCCGTAATTTCTTGATTTGCCCCTTTTTCTCCCCCATCTACCATTCCCATCCATGATAATGGCAATATGGTTAATCCTGTTCATAAAGTAAGAATTTCTTTTTCCTTTTCAATTGAAATTTTTTCAATTTTTGTAATATTTTCGTCTGTATTCTTTTGTATCTGGTCTTCATAGTCTTTACTCTCATCTTCACTTATTTTTTTTTCTTTAAGAAGTTTTTTTATGTTATCGTTACTTTCTCTTCTAATATTTCTAATGGAAACTTTTCCCTTTTCGACTAGGTTTTTTAATACCTTTGTCAGTTCTTTTCTTCTTTCCTCTGTAAGTTGAGGTATGTGAATTCTTAAAGTTTGACCATCTATTTGAGGATTAATTCCTAAATTTGATTTCTGTATTTCAGCATCAATCGCTTTAACATTATTTTTATCCCAAACTTGAATTGAAATAGTTCTTGGTTCAGGCACTGTAACAGTAGCAATTTGATTAATTGGCATTTTTTGTCCATAAACATCAATTCGGATTAAATCTAACATTGAAGGGTTAGCTCGACCTGTTCTTAATGTACTTAGGTCTTTTTGAAACGAAGCTATCGATTTACTCATTTTTTGTTGTAACTCTTTTAAGTCAAAATTTTCCATATTTAATCTATACCTTCTCCTACTTTAAATCTGGCAAAATCTAATACTTTAATTTCTTCACCGTCAGAATATTCTTTTACAACTTGATTAACCTTCTTTTTAGTATCCATTATCCATATTTGATTAAGTAATGTATTATCAGAAATAAATTTTTTAATTTTGCCTGAAGAAATTTTTTCAATCATATCTGGTTTTTTTCCACTATTTTTAAGTTCTGCTTTTATTATTTCTAATTCTTTATTTAATATATCTTTGTTGATACCACTTTCATCAATAGCTAAAGGAGACTGTGCCGCTATATGCATTGCTAATTTTGAGCCAAGATCTTTCAAATCTTTTTTTGAATTTTTACTTAGTTGAACAATAGATGCAACTTTTCCTACATTTTTTTCTAATGAATTATGAACATAAGAATAATTAAGTCCATTATTTTCAAAAAACTTTGCTCTTCTTAATGTAATTTTTTCTCCCATTTTTGAAATAAGCGCAATTAAATTCTCATCTACAGTCTTTTGATTTGTCATTTTACTAGATTTTAGGTTTTGAATATTTGATTTGTTTATAAAGTTAAGTTCTGATATTTCTTTACAAAAATT
>CACFMO010000020.1 GCA_902567495.1 uncultured Pelagibacteraceae bacterium | reverse complement strand
TCATATTGTAGGCATTTTGAAGAACAGGTCATTAAAAACCTTAAAGAAAAGAAAATTACTATACCCACCTATGTATCTGCCGGACAAGAATTTATTGCTGCTACAATGGCCACTATTTGCGAAGATCTTAAGATCAAACCCTGGATATTTGGTCAGCACAGATGTCACTCGATATATATTTCATTTGGGGGAAATATAATCAAATTAATTGATGAATTGTTAGGAAGAGAAAGTGGTTGTACAAGAGGCATGGGTGGATCAGCTTCAATTGGTAGTAAAGAAATTAATATGTTTGGTCATGATGGTTTGATGGGATCAAATGGTCCAATTGGTGTAGGAGCATGTTTTGCAACCAATAAACCTACAATCGTTTTTCTAGGAGATGCTGCCGCAGAAGAAGATTATGTTTTAGGTGGTTTAGGATGGGCATCTACAAAAAATATTCCTCTAATTACTATTGTCGAGGACAATAACATGTCTATTTTGACCGAAAAAGAAGTGAGAAGAAATTGGGAAATAACCGACGTTGCAAAATCATTTAAAATGCAAAGCTATAATATCAAAGATGATCCAATGGAAATTTTAAAAAATTCAGAAATTTTCTTTAAAAAACCTTGTTTACTTAACATAAATACAAATCGTATTTATTGGCACGCAGGTTCTGGTAAAGATGCAGATGATACTTTTGACAGGTATGAAAAAGAAAAAAATGTACTTGGTGAGGAAGCAGTTGAAATTGATAAAAAAATAAAAAAAGAAATTGATATTTTATGGAAAAAACAGTTAGAGAAGTAATCAAGGATACCACCAAATCTCATTTAAAAAATAAAAATGGCCTTATATTTGGACAATGTCTTTCTGCTGTAGGATGGGTAGGAGGTACTGTACCCGAATTAACCGAAAAGGATGGTTTAGTTGAACTTTCTATGGCAGATGTTGCTAACGGTGGAATTGTTGCTGGAGCAGGACTATCAAATAGAAGACCAATATATGTAATACGTTATCAAGGGTTTAATTGGTTCAATGCTTCAATAATTTTGAATTATGCATGTAAATCAAAAGAAATATGGAATGTACCATGTCCAATTTTTATTAGAGGAATAGCAATGGAAGGTTCTATTGGTCCAGTCGCGGGATCATCTCATCACTCAATATATTATAAAATGCCAGGCATAAAAATTATTTCTCCAATGACACCTAAGGAGTATTTAATAGCTTATAACGACTTTATGAAAAATGATGACGTCATGTATGTTTCAGAACATCGCGGTAGCTATTCTAATTCAGAAGAGCTAAAAGATTTTACTGGAAACAATTTTGATTTAGTTCTTTTTCCAATTTCAATTACAAGATTTGAAGCTCAAAAGGCTAAAAAAGAACTTGAGAAAGAAGGTTTCAAGATAGGTATAGCTAATGTTTTATGGATAAAGCCATTTATAATAAAAAAAGAGTGGGAAGAAACTGTAATAAAAAGTAAATTTGGTGGCATTGTACTTGATGATGATTATACACAGGGTGTTGCATCTAGCATAGCTTATGAATTAATGAAAAAAACTAAAAAAAATTTTGAAGTTATGGGGTTAAAAAATAGATCTGCGGGTTTTTCTAAAACGACAGATAATTTACCTCCAAGTTGTGAAGAGATAGTACTTAAATGTAAAAATATTATAAATAATGACAATAAATCTAAATGAATAAAAAAGAATTAATACTTTTCGAAGAGGAAATTGCAGACTTATTTAATAAAGGAAAAATTCGTGCGCCAGTACATTTATATCAAGGTAATGAGGATAAAATAATTGAGTTTTTTAAAAGGGTAAATAAGAATGATTGGATTTTTTGTAGCTGGAGATCTCATTATCAATGCTTACTTAAAGGAGTTCCAAAAGATGAGATTAAAAAAGAAATTATGGAAGGAAGATCAATATCTTTATGCTTTCCTAAACAGAAAATTTACTCATCTGCACTTGTAGGAGGCTCTCTTCCAATAGCTGTGGGAACAGCTATGTCACTAAAAATCAAAAAAGAAAATAATACGATGGTTTACTGTTTTATGGGTGAGATGACATCCGAAACTGGAATAGCCCACGAGTGCATAAAATATAGTATAAATTTAGATTTACCAATTCACTTTATTATTGAAGACAATGAAAAATCTGTATGTACAGATACTAGAAGCACTTGGAAGTTAAAAAAATTAAGTTACGAGGGAAGAAATGATAAATTCATTACCTTTTATAGTTATAAATCTAAATGGCCCCACGCAGGTGCCGGAAAGAGAATTCAATTTTAATATATGAAATATAGTGATGAATTGACCAGGGCAATGGATTTTTTATCGAAAGATCCTAGAACCATATTTCTTGGACAAGCAGTTGAGTATCCTGGAACCGCAATGTCAGGAACTTTAAAAAATATTCCAAAAAATAAACTTTATGAAATTCCAGTTGCAGAAGAAATGCAATTAGGAATTTCAAATGGACTAGCTTTAAATAATTTTATACCAATAAGTTTATTTCCAAGATGGAACTTTTTATTATTAGCAACAAACCAATTAGTTAATCATTTAGATAAGTTTCATGTTATGTCACAAGGCTATTTTAAAACAAAAGTTATTATTAGAACATCAGTTGGTTCCCAAAGACCATTACACCCCCAACATCAACATGTAGGAGATTTTACCGATGCATTTCAAAAAGTACTCTCATCTGTGGAAATAATAAGATTAGATGAACCACAAGATATATTCCCAGGTTATGAAAAAGCTTTGAACAGAAACGATGGTAAAAGTACAATTTTGGTTGAATATGGAGACTACTACAATGAAAAATAAATTATGATAATAACCAAAACCCCTTATAGAATTTCATTTTTTGGAGGAGGTAGTGATTATCCAGCATGGTATAAAAAAAATGGCGGTGCTGTTCTATCTACTACAATCAACAAGTATATTTATATAACTTGTAGATTTTCACCAAATTATTTTAAACAAAAATACAGAATTGTTTGGAGAAAAATTGAGAATGTAAAAAAATTAAATGAAATAAATCATAAAGCTGTTAGAGAATTACTTAAATATCTTAAAATAAAAGAAGGTTTGGAGATCCACTATCATGGGGATTTACCTGCCCGTAGTGGCATGGGTTCAAGTTCTTGTTTTACCGTTGGTTTAATGCAAGCTCTATATAGAATTAAAAATATTCAATTAACTAAGCTTATTTTAGCAAAAAAAAGCATTCATTTTGAACAGAATATTATGAAAGAGGTTGTTGGCTCGCAAGACCAAACTTCAGCATCTTTTGGAGGTTTTAATAAAATTTTATTTAATAAAAATAACTCAATTAAAATAAAAAAAATTTCCTCAAAAAACAATATTGAAAAATTAAATAAAAATTTAGTTCTTGTCTATACA
>CACFMO010000019.1 GCA_902567495.1 uncultured Pelagibacteraceae bacterium | reverse complement strand
GGTTTTAAAGATTTTTATGATATTGAAAGCCCTTATGGTTATTCTGGACCTATTTCCAATTCTGAGGATCAAACATTTTTAAGTAATGCAATTGAACTTTTGAAAGAATATTGTTTAAAAAAAAATATTATTGCATGTCTAATTAGATTTGACCCATTTACTAATTTGCATGGTAAAATTAATGATAATAACCTTAATATTTCATATGAGGGAGATATTGTTTATAAAACTCTCAATTTGGAGAATAATATTTCAGAAGATTACAATTCATCAATAAAAAACAAAATTTTAAAAGCTAAAAAAAACGATTTGAGCGTCTCTATTTCTGATAATTACCAGGATTTTTTAACATTTATAAATTTATATTTACACTTTATGAAACAAAAAAAAGCCAATCAAGATTATTTTTACTCTTTGGATTATTTTAAAAAAATTTTTAAACAAATTAAAAAAAATTTTGATTTTTTTGTAATACATAAAAATGGATCAAAAGAAATCTTTGGCGGGTGCATAGTTCTCAAATCTGTTGAAAAGGCTAGTATTCATTTATCAACAGTTTCTGATAAAATAAAAAAATTTGGAGCCTCTGTTCTTTTAAGACATGAAATAACTGAGTTTTATAGAAAAAAAAATTATAAATTAATTAATTATGGCGGTGGTTTAACAAAAAATAATTCAGACAGTCTTTTTAAATTCAAGAAAAATTTTTCAAAAGAAACAAAACCATATTTTATAGGAAAACTTGTAACTAATAATGAACTATATAGTAAAATATATAACTTTTTAAATGATGAAAAAAAAATTGATTTGAATTTTAAAGATTATCTTTTTTTCTATAAATATGCGAAATAAAATCAACATTTTAATTATCGGTTTTGGATCTATAGGCAGAAGACATGCTGAGATTCTTTCAAATCAAAAATTTACCAAAAACATATTTATTTTTTCAAAAAACTCAAATCACAATTTTAAAAAAATAAAAAAAATCAATAAGGCGAATTTAAAAAACATTGACTATGTAATAATTGCCAATAGAACTAATGAACATTTTTCAACTTTAAAAAAAATAAATAAAATTTTAAAAAATATAATAATTTTGGTTGAAAAACCTTTGTTTGATAAAAGTTACAAACCTATGTTGCTTAAAAATAAAGTTTTTGTTGGATATAATATGAGATTTAATCCAATTATTTCATATATTAAGCAAAATATAAAAAAACAAAATACAAATAAAATTTCAATTAGTTCACATTCGAATTTAAAATATTGGCGTAAAAATCTTAATTATTCGAAATCTGAAAGTGCAAAAAGAAAAGGTGGAGTATTACATGACTATAGTCATGAAATAGATTTTTTAAATTGGATATTTGGAAAAATGAGAAAAAAATTTGTTTTACATAAAAAGATTTCAGATTTGAAGATTGAAAGTAAAGATACATTTATCTTTATTGGTTACATTAAGAATATCCTAATTCAATTAGATTTTAATTTTTTTTCTAAACAAAATTCAAGATTAATAAAAATTGATCAAAAAAACTTAAGTTTTGAATTTGATTTGATTAAAAAAAGTATAAAAAAATTTACTGACAAAGGAAAGAACGTAGAAATAGTAAAAAATTTTTCACGTAACTCTGTATATTTAAAAATGCATGAGGACATTCTTTTTTCAAAAAATAAAAAGGCTTGTACTTATAAAGAGGGACTTCATGTTAACAACTTTTTAGGTAAGTTCTAAATATTATGAAAATATTATGCTCAATTTGTGCTCGTCAAAACTCTAAAGGATTAAAAAATAAAAGTCTAAAAAGCTTTAACGGTAAACCTTTGTTGATACATACTATAAATCAGGCTAAAAAAACTAAAATGTTCAGTAAAATCGTTTGTTCTTCAGATTCAAAGAAAATTTTGAACTTAGCAAAAAAAAATAAAGTCGATTTAATTATTGATAGAAGAAAAAAGTTAGCAAACGATTTTTCCCCAAAAAAAAAGGCAATTGAAGATTTACTTTTAAAAACTGAGAATTATTTTAATGAGAAATACGATTATATAATTGACCTTGATGTAAGTGCACCAACTAGAAAAATTATTGAAATTAAAAATTGCTTTAAACTATTTAAAAAAGTTAAACATCCTTGTAATTTGGTTACAATTTGTGAGTCAAGAAAAAATCCATATTTTAATATGGTCGAAATTAAAAAAAAAAAATTGAAAAAAATAATTTCTAATAAAAAAAATATCTCAGCACGTCAACTTGCTCCTAAAGTATATGATATGAACGCTTCAATATATATTTGGAATAGAGAAGGTTTTTTTAAGTATCAAAAAATAATTAATCCCAAAACAATTTATTACATTATGCCTAAATTTAGCTCTATAGACATTGACGATAAAATTGATTTTGAAATTAATGAATTATTATATAAAAAATATGTTAATTAGAAATAAGCAAATAGTTTAAAGTAATTTATGATTAAAAATAACTATAAAAATTTATTTAGATTAAAAAATAAAAATGCATTCGTTCTAGGTGGTTCTGGCCTAATTGGCAAAGAAATTGTAAAAGGGTTGTATCAACTTGGTGCAACTGTAACTATTCTTGATAAAAAAAATACAATTAAAGAAAAGAATATTAACTTTTTAAAATTTGATCTCACATCAAAAAACTTCGATTTAAAACTTAATAAAATATTAGATAAAACAAAAAAAATTGATATTTTCGTAAATGCCTCTTATCCAAAAGATAAATCTTGGAGTCAGAGTGTAATTGAAAAAATTAAATTGAAAAACTTTCATGCAAATATCAAAAATTGGACATGTTCTCACGTATGGATTACAAAAATAATAGCCGAAAAAATGCGAAAAAAAAAAATTGCAGGACATATAATTAATTTAGGTTCAATCTACGGTTTGGTAGGTCAAAATCCAAATTTATATAAAAATTTGAGAAATATGAATTCTAACAATATAGTTTATAGTTTTGTTAAGGGCGGGTTACAATCTTTTACCAAACAAATGGCAATTACATTTGGCAAAGACAACATAAAAATTAATACAATAAATGCAGGTGGTGTCATTAATAAAAATAACAATAAAGTAGTCAGCCCAAATAAAAAATTTATAAAAAGATATTCCAATGAAACACCATTAGGAAGAATGGCAAACCCATCAGAAATAGCTAGCGCAGTAATATTTTTATGTTGTGATGCATCTAGCTATATAACAGGATCTAATATTTCTGTAGATGGTGGATGGACGTCTAAATAGAGTTAGTATTTTAAACATTCGATATGTATAGAATATCTTTTAAAAAATTTGATAAAATAGATGTTCTGTTTTTTGATGAGTTCGAAATAAATTTAAAGAGTAAGATTAAGACAATATTCTTTACTAAATTGAAAAAAATAATATTTGTTAGATATTTAGCTTCAGCTGTTCTTTTTTTTTTTAAGTCTTTATTTTTTTTTAAAAATTACAAATATTAAAAAAAAATACTTTGAAACTATTATTAAAGCAATAAATCCTAACATAGCAGTTGGAAGTGATTTTGGGGAAAAAATATTTATGTTTAAAAGTATATTCCCAGACAGGTCTTCAATTGCATTTCAATATTCATTTGTATTTGAGAATAGAAAAAAAGATTATATAAAAATGTTGAAAGATAAAAAAACTGATTATTTCTTTGTTTTTAATAAAAATATGGAAAAATTTGTAAGTCAGATATTTTCTAAAAAAAAAACCAAAATATTTGTGGCAGGATCAATAAGAAACAATTCTCAATTTTTAAAAAAAGATTATAAGAATGATATTATGTACATCTCTGAGTTCAGATCTGAAAATAAAAAAGAAATAAGGAGAAATACAAAAATTCTTAGAAATACAAAAAAAAATAACTTAGATAATTATAGATTTCTAAAGATAATTTCAAATTATTATAAAAAAAAGAATGAAAAAATTTCATTGGCTCTTGCTTCAAACAGGAGAGATAAAATGAGTCAAATCAACTTTAAAAAACAAGAAATTAGTTATTTTAGCAAAATTAATAATAATTTTATTTTCTCAA
>CACFMO010000018.1 GCA_902567495.1 uncultured Pelagibacteraceae bacterium | reverse complement strand
GGTATAGCTTCTAGTATAAAATAACCTAGCGCTTGTAATTTGTTAGTTAGAATTAGTATTCCAGTAATTAATAAAATTACTCCTCCAGTAACAGACACGACTTTGATATTTTTTCTAAAATTTTTAGAAAACGCCAAGAATTTGGAAATACCATAACCTGACAAGATAAAAGGTATTGCTAAACCTAAAGAATAAAAGCTTAATAATATAATTCCTTTTCCTATACTACTTTCAACCGCAGCAAGTGTTAAAATTGATCCAAGAACAGGTCCAATACATGGTGTCCAACCGAAACCAAAGGCTGCGCCTACTAGAATTGGAAAAAACAAATTATTTGAATAGTTTTTTGTCTGAAATCTTTTTTCTTGGTTTAAAAAATTTAGATTTAAAATACCAATTAGTTGAAGAGAAAAGATTATTATTATAATTCCTGCAATTATTCTAAGAGTATTAGAGTTTTCTAACAATATATTTCCTATAAAAGATGCGGTAGCACCAAAACTAATAAATACGAGTGAGAAGCCTAAAGAAAATAAAACTGTTTTTAAAATAACTTTTTTTTGTTTTTCGACTATATCCCCAAGGCTTTCTCCAGAAATATAAGAAATGTAACCAGGTATTAGAGGCAAAACACATGGAGATAAGAAACTAATAAACCCTGCACCAAAAGCTAAGAAAGATTTAATTAACATAATATAATGATACTATTAATATGATGATTATAAAATATTTAAGCTTTCTGCTAGGTCTTATTTGGTCCTACTCTTTCATTAGGACACAGTCTATTTTCAGTAAAAAAACAGCAATTTTATTTAAAGTCTTTATTTCTAAAGTTTCTTGGATAACTTTCATATTAGCTTGTTATTTTGGATACAAAAATTTTAGTTTTAAGGCAACTTTAATAGGAATTGGCATATCTATTATTGTAGTTCATTTAATGTTTTATTTTTCAAAAAAATATTTAGAAAACAAGTTTGGTGCTGAAAAGTTGGAAAAATCAAAAACTGTTTTGGAGTACTCTCTTATTTTTTTTATTGTTTATTTTATTATTTTTTAGGCTTAAATATTAAGCAAAGACCGTTGTTACAAAACCTTTTTCCTGTGGGTTTGGGCCCATCATCAAATAAATGCCCATGATGACCACCACATTTTTTACAGTGATATTCTGTTCTTTCATAACCAATGTGGGTATCTGTTTTAGTTTCAAAAACGTCAGGTAGAGATGAGAAAAAAGATGGCCAACCAGAGCCACTTTCGTACTTCATTGTTGAACTAAAAAGTTTTACTCCACACCCAGCGCAATGATAATCACCTTCTCTTTTTTCCTGATTTAAGTGGCTAGATCCCGGAGGCTCTGTACCCTCTTCTTTTAAAATATAATTTTGTTCAGGAGTTAAATCGCTGTTCCATTTGTTGTTCATAATATTACTTTACATCATTTTTGCTGTGTTAAAAATGAAGCAAATTGGTATTGACTTTGTCATGTTAAATCTAATATAATTTCAAAATTAGCGCTGATTTAAGACAAATTGCGAGCGCTTTAAAAAATCCGCTAAAGCGTTTAATCTTTCGAGACCACCGCTTTAGTCGGTGGTTTTTTTTTGAAATAATCTCAAAATAAAGCCAGGCATTTGAACTGTATTGTACGCCTGACATTTCGTCGAAGTACTAAAAAAGGAGAAAAAAAAATGGGAAATAAAATAAAAAATCCAGAAACTATTGGTTTGCATGGAGGAGAATATAGAAGTGATCCTGCTACTACGTCTGTAGCGGTCCCAATATATCAAACAACTTCATATCAATTTAAGGATACAAAAACGGCAGCAAACTTGTTTGGATTGAAAGAGTTTGGAAATATTTATACGAGAATAAATAATCCAACTTGCGATATTCTAGAAAAAAGAGTTGCAGCACTAGAAGGTGGATTAGCTGCTGTAGCGGTTGGTTCAGGCCAAGCTGCTTCTGCATTCTGCGTTCAAAATGTTTGTCAGGCTGGAGATAATATTGTCTCTTCAACTGATTTATATGGCGGAACAGTAAATCTTTTTAAAAATACTTTACGTATGCAAGGTATCGAAGTTAGATTTGCTGACCCCAAAGATCCTAAAAATTTTGAAAAACTAACAGATGAGAAAACAAGAGCTTACTACGGTGAGTCTTGTCCAAATCCTTCTCTTAGAATTTTTCCAATTAAGGAAGTTGCAGACATTGGAAGGAAACACGGTATACCACTAATCATTGATAATACCGCAGCTCCAGTAATTTGTAGACCGTTAGAACATGGAGCAGCAATTGTGATGCACTCTCTAACAAAATATATTGGAGGTCATGGAACGACAATTGGTGGAATTATTGTTGATGGAGGAAACTTTGATTGGGCAGCGAACCCTAAAAAGCAACCTTTGTTTAACGAACCAGACCCGAGTTACAACGGAGCAATCTGGGGAAGAGATGTTCCAAAAATGACAGGAGCAAATGTTGCGTTTGCAATAAGAGCTCGTGTTGTTTTGCTTAGAGATCTTGGAGCACCACTATCACCGTTCAACGCTTTCCAAATAATCCAAGGATTAGAAACTGTGGCTATAAGAATGAAGCAACACTGTGCTAACGCAGAAAAAGTTGTTAAATTTTTAGAGACACAAAAGAAAGTTAAGAACGTGATTTATCCAACAAATCACCAAGGTGAAATAAGAGATAGAGCAAAAAGATATATGAAGGGTGGTTATGGTTCTTTAGTTGGAATGGACCTAGGTAGTTTAGAGGCCGGGTCAAAATTCATAGACAACCTTAAACTTCTATATCACGTTGCTAATATTGGAGATGCGAGAAGTTTAGCAATACATCCTGCATCTACTACTCACGGTCAGCTAAACGAAAAACAATTAGCTGAGGCTGGGGTTACACCTGGATATGTAAGACTTTCTATCGGTATTGAACATCATGATGATATTATTGCCGATATCGAACAAGCATTAGCAGCATAAAAAAATTCTTTTTAGTACGTCAAGTAGCACACTTGACGTACTAATTCTTTAATTTACAAACATAATATGCTCAAATTTTTAAAACTGTTTGTAATTATTTTTTTTCTTAATCAGAACTCAGTGAAAGCAGATTTTGTTAAGCCAAATAGTAAAATCAAGCCTGATGAGGTAATAAAAATTCAGTTAAAAAGTTTAATGAAAAATGATGTCCCTTCAAAAGATAATGGGATTAAACAAACGTGGGAGTTTGCTCATCCAAATAATCAAAGATTTACTGGTCCATTGGATAATTTTACTAAAATGATAAAGGGTGACTCTTATAAAATGTTAATTGGTCATATTGGCCATGAAATTTCTGAATTAGATAATGACAATAAAAAAGCTTTGTATGAGGTAATTATCTTGGGACCAGAAAAAAAATACTTCAAATTTAGATGGCAGGTTGAAAAGTTTTTAGAAGATGGTCCGTTGAAAAATTGTTGGCTAACTACGGTGGTTTCTCAGCCAATTCCAATGGGATCTTCAACCTAAATTAACTAGATGAAATCAATATTTTTTGGTAATTTTAAATTGTGAAAAAAAAATACTCCATATACAGTTTAGTAAAAAATTCTTTTTCAGATAATCAAAATTGGAAAAAGATGTGGCGTAATCCAGAGCCAAGAAAATTCTATGATGTAATTATTGTTGGTGGTGGAGGACATGGTCTTGGCACAGCTTATTATCTTGCAAAAGAACATGGTCTAAAAAATATTGCAGTTATTGAGAAAGGCTGGCTTGGTGGTGGTAATACGGGTCGTAACACAACAATTATAAGATCAAATTATCTTTGGGATGAAAGTGCTCATTTATACGAACATTCATTAAAACTTTGGGAAAATTTATCTTCAGAATTAAATTACAACATTATGTTCAGTCAAAGAGGTGTTTTAAATCTTGCTCACAATGAACACGATGTAAAAGAAATTAGGAGAAGAGTAAGTGCAAATAAATTAAACGGTATAGACTCTGAATGGGTTGATCCTCATCAAATAAAAAAATTAGTACCGATAATGAATACTGAAAATTGTAGATACCCTGTCTTAG
>CACFMO010000017.1 GCA_902567495.1 uncultured Pelagibacteraceae bacterium | reverse complement strand
ATGAAAGCCTAGCTTGTTTAAAGAAATTATCTATCATTTCCTTAGTAAACCAATCCTGTTTAACTTTTTCTATTTTTTCAGAATTAGCTCCCATAGCAAGTGCAAAGTTTTTCCAGAGTTTTGGGTGGTCTGCATCTTTATTTTCTTCGTCCTGAAGATTTTCTAAAAGAATTTTTCTTTTTTGAATATCTTCACAAAGAGAATGGGTTGCACTGATATATCTCGGAAAAGCCTTAACGTGTTGATAATATTGTTCTGCGTAATCTTTAATTACTTCTCTAGTTAATTTACCTTCATTCCAGGCTTTATAAAATGGATGCTTAAGTAAATGGTATTTGTCTAATTTTTCGTTTAATTGTTTTGAAAACATATTTTCCTCCGTTAAAAGTACTTTAAATAATTTAAAAAATTAAACAATTAAAATAAATAAACACAACTTTAGATTGTTGCTTCTTTTCTTATTGGTTTCTCGTCTATTGGAAGGTGCAGCAATGTGGCTACAAAAGATAAAACTATCGCTAGATACCAAGCATAGTCAAAATTCCCAAAAATATCGTAGAACACTCCTCCTAAATAAGCGCCTAGGAAGGATCCAATTTGATGATTTAAAAATACAATACCAAAAAGCATTGAAAGATTTTTTGCACCAAACACTTGAGCTACAATGCCGTTTGTTGCAGGTACAGTAGCAAGCCATAAAAGTCCAAAAGTTATTCCAAAAGCAATCGCTGAAATATTTGATGGAGGTAAAAATATAAATAACATTATAGATATTGCTCTAAAAAAATATAATCCAGATAAGAGCATTTTTTTACTATATTTATCACTTAAGTATCCCATTATTAAAACACCAATGATATTAAACAATCCAATTAATGATAGAATTGCAAAGCCTGTCCAATCGTCGAGTCCTCTATCTTGTACATATCTTGGAACGTGGGTAGCAACTAATGTAATTTGAAATCCACAAACAAAAAAACCCAAAACTAATAATCTAAAACCTTTGTGTGCAAAAGACTCTTTTAAAACAGTTATTACATTATCACTTTTTTCAGGCTCTTTTTTTAAATCAACATTTTCGTTTTGACCTTCGGGTTTTTTTAAAAATAATCCTGGAATACACATTATAAACAAAATTATAGCGAATACTGTAAAAGTACTTTGCCAACCAACTTCGATCATCAAATATTTTGTTAGAACAGGAAATATAAACATTCCTAATCCACCAAAAGCGGTAACATAACCAGCTGCTTTACCTCTGCTTTGATTTGGAAAATGTTTTGTGACAACTGGAGCTAAAATTGTTCCTGCAGCCCCACCTAAACCAATACCAACCATCAAACCAAGATTTATTTGAAACCATGTGCCTGTATTAAAATTATTTCCTAAAGCTAAAACTCCAACACCATAAATAATTAAAGTAAATATAACCATTCTACTTCCGCCATGTTTGTCAGCAAATCTTCCAAAAATAGGTGTTACAATACCCCATATCAAAGCATGCAAAGCAATAGCAAGACCGAACTCTGTGTTGGAGATTCCACAATCAATTTCAAAATCACCAGAAAATAAACCGAAGGTCTGTCTAACCCCCATTGTTACATTAACTACAAAGCATGCAGCTATTAAAGTTATTAGTGCCGTTTTGTTTGGAAAAAATTTTGATTTCATCTAATCTTTTTAATTGCTTTTTTCAAATCTTCAATCAAATCTTTTGGATCTTCTAAACCTATATGAAACCTAACTAAATGATGGTTAGGTTTAATATACTTTTTATAAACACGTTGAATTATATGGCTTTGATATAAAACTAAACTTTCAAAACCGCCCCAACTCTGTCCTATTCCGAAAAATTTAAGCGAATTTATAAATTTAAATACTGAGTTTCTGTTTTTTGAATAAATTAACACTGAAAATAAACCCGTTGATCCTGAATAGTATTTTTTCCAATTAGAATAGTTATCAGTACCCTTCTTATATGGGTAAAGTATTTCTTTTATTTTATTTTCTTTCTTTAAAAAATTAACAATTGTTTTTGTGTTTTCTTCATGTTTTTTTAGCCTTATATCAAGTGTTCTTAATCCTCTTAAAACTAAATACGCATCGTCAGGTGATGCTCTATACCCTAGAAGTTTATTACAGAATTTAACTTTATCATAAACCTTTTTATTTACTGCTAAAGTTCCAAGCATGACGTCGGAGTGACCAGATAAATATTTCGTTCCTGATGATACTGACATGTCAAATCCTAATTTTAATGGTTTTATTAGAAAGGGTGTGCCCCAAGTATTATCGATTGCAGTGAAAATTTTATTCTTTTTTGCAATTTTAATAATTTCTGAAAGGTCTTGGAACTCAAATGTATTACTACCTGGATTTTCAATAAATAACATTTTTGTTTTTTTGTTAATTTTACTTTTTAAACTTTTTAAATTTTCAGGATTATAAAAATGGGTTTTTACACCAAATTCCTTTAATAATTTAGTCGTTATCATTCTTGTTGGGGCGTATACTGCATCTGTAACGACTATTTCATCTCCTGGTCTACAAATACTCATTATAGCGAGTGCAATTGACCCAAAGCCTGTTGAAGTTAAAAAGGTTCTGTATGCACCCTCTAATTCAGATATAAAGTTTTCAAGAGCAATTGTTGTTTGACTACCTGCTCTTCCATACTCATAAAAATTTACTTTAGTACCACTTTTTACTAAATCTTCTTGTTTGATAAGCTCCTGCATAGTTTTAAAAAATACAGTAGAATTTCTTACAATTGCAGGATTTGCAGATCTAGATATTTTGTCCTGAGCTAGATGTTTAAGTTTTGTAATATCA
This sequence comes from uncultured Pelagibacteraceae bacterium, assembly GCA_902567495.1. GTDB lineage: Bacteria > Pseudomonadota > Alphaproteobacteria > Pelagibacterales > Pelagibacteraceae > Anoxypelagibacter. The sequence continues at coordinate 1,306 of CACFMO010000017.1, read as the reverse complement.
GTAGGTTTCATTTAAATATTTTCGCAACCTGTTAACCACAAATCATACACTGGATGATCAAATGTTCTTAGTGTTACACTTGAGGAAAAAGTCCATCCATTAAATACGAAAACTTTATCGTCTCTTTTATCGGATAAATCTTTTACTTGTACGTATGCAACAACACCTTTGCTATTATCTGAGGTTGAAAGTGCACATTTCTTAGGAAAAATTTCTAAATAACCAAATTTTTTCTTTTTTCCCAAAGGTATGTTTATAGTTGATGTTTTTGCAGTAATTTTGTCTAAAGCTACAAATTTAACAATAACAGAGCCAGTAGATGTTTTTTGAGGAGTTTTAGACTTTAGTTTAGAGGTATTAATTTCTTTTTGATTATTTAAGTTTTGCGAATCCAATGTTGTCTCGAAAGAAGGCTGGATATTTTCTAATTCTAATTTTTCTTGAGAAAAAACCTTTGAGTAACAAAGCATAAATAAAATTAATATATAAAAAATTCTATGGTTTCCAACTTTCATATTTTTTGAAATCTTTATTTTTGTTAGTTATTTTATTTGGTCTGTATGCTTTTTCAGTTCCTGTTTTGTTGTCAGAATGTGGTTTCTGCCATGAATGTTTTGAAACTTTTACTTTTGATGGATTGGCATCTATTTGATAATGCATCCACTGATACCAATCTGATTCTATTTTTGAAGCGTTAATTTCACCGTTATAAATTACCCATCTCTTACCTTTATTGTTTTGATAATATTTGTTGCCTGAGTTGTCTTTTCCCACAAATTTTCCAAAAAAAAGTGTGTAAAGAAAGGTTCCAAAAGTTTGATAATTCCACCAAGTAAAAATTTGTTTTATCATTTTTTTAAATAATTAAATCCACACAATTTCAAATTGTATTGAAATATTAATAGACACAATATCTTTATCGTATATATCTAAAACATTATTACTTTCAACAAACATTGAGGAAAAATTATGTCAAAATTTTTAGTAGAAACCCATTATACTTGTACTTTTAAGATAATTCATGAGTTAGATGAGCTAAATGAAAAATCGTTATCTGAAGTAGATAATAGAAAAGATGGAAAAGTCGAAATAGTTAATGTTACTGTAAATAATAGGAAAACCAAAAAATCTGATGGAAAAAATGATGTTAAATCGGATTTAGAAAATTTAAAAATTTCGCATTCTAACCAGGGTGTCACTGCAGAAAAATTAAAATCAAAGCTTTCAGGAAAAAATGAAATTAAAAATATTAAAAAATATGATAACAAATCTAACGAAAAAAGATTTCAAATGCCTGATAGAAGAA
>CACFMO010000016.1 GCA_902567495.1 uncultured Pelagibacteraceae bacterium | reverse complement strand
AAAACAGGAACAATATGACTAAGATTTTTGATGTAACACAAGTAAAAAAACTTATTGATAAAAAAAGAAAAAGAAAAAAAATAATAATCGGTTTATGTCATGGTGTTTTCGATTTATTACATATTGGCCATATAAAACACTTTGAACAAGCAAAAAAAACTTGCGATGTTCTTGTTGTGTCTGTCACCTCAGACGAATTTGTAAATAAAGGCCCAAATAGACCATCCTTTTCTCTAAATTTAAGGATGGACGCTTTGGCATCATTGGAAAAAATTGATTTTGTATGTTCTAGTAACCATCCGACAGCTGTAAATAACTTAAAAATAATCAAACCAGATTATTATATCAAGGGTATTGAATATAAGGATTTTAAAAATGATTTATCTGGCGAAATCAAAAATGAAATCAGTACTGTTAAAAAAATAAAAGCTAAAATATTATATACTAGAGGAATCACTTCTAGCTCAAGTAAACTAATTAATAATTCAATTCAAGATAATAGTAAGAAAAGGACTTTTTTAGAAAAAATTAAAAAAAAATTAGACTATAAAAAAATTCAAGACGTGATAAATAACTTTAGCGATGAAACCCCACTCGTTATTGGTGAAACTATTATTGATCAATACAATTTTACTGAGGCAATCGGTAAATCAGGTAAAGAACCAAATTTAGTTCTGAGGGACCTCAAATCTGAAGAATTTATTGGTGGTGCTGCTGCAATTGCAAAAAATTTATCCCAGTACTGTAAAGAAGTTTACTTACTTACTATGATTGGACAAAAAGGTGAATATCTAAAAGAAATTAAAAATAAATTACCAAAAAATATAAAAATTTTTCATATTAAAAAAGATAACTCACCAACTATAGTAAAAAAAAGATACTTAGACTCTGTTAGTAAAAATAAACTACTTGGTGTCTATAAGATAAATGATGAAAATTTAAGTAAAAAACAAGAAAATTCTCTTTATTCAAAGTTAAGTTTTTTGGAAAAAAAATCGACCTTTATAATCGTGTCTGATTATGGACATGGATTTTTAACAAAAAAAATATCAAAGAAAATAGTTAGCGTAAAAAAATATGTTGCAATTAACGCCCAAATTAATGCCAATAATATTGGTTATCACAGTTTAGAAAACTATAAAAAAGTAGATTGTATAATTATAAACGAAAAAGAGCTAAGACATGAAATGAGAAATAGAACTAATGAAATTAAAAATTTAATAAAAAATTTTGCACAAACGCAAAATGTAAAAGATTTAATTGTAACTAGAGGATCAAACGGTGCCTTACTCTATAATAAGCACAAAAAAGTTTTTTATGAAATTCCTGCTTTTGCAGAAAGAATTGTAGATAAAGTTGGATCAGGCGACAATATGTTAGCTCTGAGTTCTTTGTCATTAAAAAATAGTAAAGAAAAAAATTTGGCTTTACTACTAGGTTCTTTAGCTGCTGCTGATAATATTAAGAACTTTGGAAATAAAAAAACCGTAAATAAAAAAATATTATTAAAGTCTATAGATCATTTACTAAAATAATTCATGAAACCAAAAATATTTATTACAGGAGGAGCAGGATATGTTGGATCAATGCTTGCGTTATCTCTTGCAAAAAAAGGGTATAATGTAACAGTTTTAGATTTATTCATGTATGAACAAAATATATTTAATAATATAAGTAATATAAAATCAATTAAAGGGGATATACGTGATTTTAACTTAATTCAAAAAATATTACCTGGCCACGATATAGTAATCCATTTAGCATGTATATCTAATGACCCAAGTTTTGAACTCAATCCTTCATTGGGAAAATCGATTAACTATGACTGTTTTGAACCACTTGTGCAGTTTTCATTAAAAAACAACATTCAAAAATTCATTTATGCCTCATCATCATCTGTTTATGGAATTAGTGATGAAAAAAATGTTCATGAAAATATTGAACTCAAACCTTTGACAGATTATTCTAAGTTTAAAGTTGATTGTGAAAAGATATTACTAAAATATTCATCCCAAAATTTTTGTACCACCATAATAAGACCCGCAACAGTTTGTGGATATTCTGTAAGACAGCGATTAGACGTTGTTGTAAATATTTTAACAAATATTGCATATAACAAGAGAGAAATCACTGTATTTGGTGGAAAACAATTAAGACCAAACATTCATATTGACGATATGGTAAATCTATATGAATTAATGATTGGCGCTGACAAAAATTTAATAAATAAGAAAATCTATAATGTTGGATATGATAATTATCCTGTAATAGAAATTGCAGAAAAGGTAAAAGGACTTATAGGAGATGATATTAACTTAAAATTAGTCCCCACCAATGATAATAGATCATACCATATATCTTCAAAAAAAATTAAAGATGAACTGGGATTTTATCCAAAAAAAAATATAGAACATGCAATTAAAGATCTTAAAGAGGCATTTGAAAAAGGACTACTTACTAATTCATTAATCGACCCCAAATATTTTAATATTGAGATGATGAAAAAAATAAATTTAAAATGAAAAATAAACTTTTACAATTAGGGAACATAACTACAAAAGATTTCATTAAAGATCCTAAAAGATTAGCTATAACTTTGAGTAGATATAAATTTGTGGGAAAAATGTTTGATGGATTTGAAAAAGTTTTAGAGGTAGGAGCTGGAGATGGTTTTAAGTCAATTAGTCTCAAGAATAACTTCAGAAATTTTACAATTACAGATATAAACGTTAAAAAAAAATTATTCTTCGATAAAAATTATAAATTTAAAAATATAAAATTTAAAAATCATAATTTTATAAAAAAACCAATGAATGATAAGTTTGATGGAATATTTGCTTTAGATGTTCTAGAGCATATAGACAAAAAAAATGAAAAAAAATTCATTGTTAATGTTAAAAAATCACTTAAAAAAAATGGATCTCTTATTATTGGTATGCCCTCTCTTGAGAGTCAAAAATATGCCTCTACCCTTGCTAAGAAAGGTCATGTAAATTGTAAAACGAAAGAAAGCTTAAAAAAATTTCTGAAAAAACATTTTGGTTGTGTTTATATGTTTTCAATGAATGATGAGGTACTTCATACAGGTTTTGATAAACTTTCTCATTATATAATTGGTATAGCTAACTAAAAATACATGAATTATAAAATATGTAAGCTACAAGAGGTAGATGCCTATAACTATATTCAAAGTTTATATTTAAATAATATTATCGACTCCAAATGGTCTTATGACAAACAACACAAGTACATAAGAGATTTATACATTGGCTTTTCTTCAAATAGTTTCATTGAAACGTTTAATAAATTAGGTAATAAAGCAGAGGTAATTTTTTGGAACTGCGAAATTTTACAGAAACAATGGGCGAGAGAAAATAATTTTAATTTTAATGGAAAAGATTGGATTAAGAGTATCTTAATTTATCAATTAAAAAGTTTACAACCTGATGTTCTATATTTTCAAAACACCACTTCTCTCGATCAAAAACTAAGAAAAAATATTAAGAATATTATACCAAGAATTAAACTTGTAATAATCGATGAAGATTGGGTTGGTGGTTTCCAGGATTTAAGCGATAGTGATATTTTGATTGCAGGTACGCCAATATTACAAAAAAGATATAGTTATTTAAATCCACACCTTCTTTACCATGCTTTTGATGAAAATTTACTTAAAAATAAAAGATTGATTAATTTAAAAAAAAAATATGAGTTAAGTTTTTTAGGTAGTTTGAGATTCCCAGAAAGTAGATACTTTTTCTTAAAAAATTTAAGCAATCAATTTGATATCAATATATGGTCTCGATTAAACCGTCATATTGAAGTCAAAAGAGAAAAATCATTTAATATTAAAAAAAAAATTGGAAATTTAATAAAAAAAATTCTCTCTAACCAAATCATTAAAAGAATAATTTTTATTTTTGATCCTAAAAAAATTCCTTCAAAAATTTTAGAAATTATCAATGCGGGCTCTTTATTAAGACATAAAAAAAATCAAATTCCACCAATTACTCAGTTTGAAATTGAAAATGAAAATTTTGAACTGATTAAAAAAAAAAATTTTTTTCAAAGCGTGTATGGTTTAGATTATTATTCTATAATTAAACAATCTAAGATCCTTATTAATAAACATGCAGATTATGCCAGTAAAACTTTAGATAATATGAAGATGTTTGAGACTACGGGGATGGGTTCTTGTTTAGTAACAGATTATGGAGACAACCTAAAAGAATTATTTGAAGACGATTATGAGGTTGTAACTTATAAAAATATGGATGAAGCGAAAGAAAAAATCAAATATTTGATTGATAATCCAAAAATTGCAAATGAAATAGGTATAAAAGGACAACAAAAAACTCTTAAAAAACATAGTTATTTTTTAAGAAATTGTGAGATACACGAAATTATTAAGAGAAAATTATAATTAATAATAACACTTAAATGAATTCAATTATAAAAAGCCTGAATATAAGTAATCAACATTCAAGGTATTCTCTATACTTTATAATTTTCCTAATGCTCGTAAACTCAATTCTCGAATTATTAAGTATTGTATTAATAATTCCAATAATAGGTTTAGTCCTAGACTCAAATTTTTCTTTAAATCATCCAAATGTTTATTTGATTTTGGATAATTTATCTAATTTCTTTTTAAATTTTATTGAAACCAAAAAAGAAAAAAAAATAATTTACCTTACATTATTAATTTTTTTAACATTAATGATTTTTCGATTTATTTTTGCAATTTTTTTTTACATGGGTAGTTGGAAAATTTAAATATGAACTTAATATCAATTTAAGTAGAAAAGTTTTTAATAAATATTTAAATAAACCATATAGTTATTTTTTAAATAGAAATTCTGCAAATTTGATAAGAAATTCAACTAATGAAGTTTCTCTTTTTTCATCTTTAGTGGAACAAATTTTGACTATGCTTACAGATCTGATTTTGGTCTCTACATTATTAATTTTTTTATTAATATATGATTTTAAAAGTACAATTATAATATTTACTCTAATCTCATTTGTTGCAATAATATTTTTGCTATTTACCAAAAAAAAAATAATTAAATACGGAATAGACAGACAAGTTTTTAATGGAAAAGCTTTTCAATATGCCAAAGAGTCTTTTGGAGGAATAAAAGAGATAATTATTTTAAATAGAAAGTCATATTTTTCTAAAAAATTTATAAATACAATAAATGTTTTATCAAACGTAATTTGGAAGAGAAAAATACTTCAAGTATTACCCAAATTTATTTTGGAACTTTTTATAATATTTACTTTTGTCCTATATTTTATTTTTTCATTATACTTCGATAAACCTAATGAAAAGATAATTGAAGCCCTTAGTATTTATTTATTGTCAGCTATAAGAGCTATACCTGGAGTAAATAGAGTTGTTGTCGGAGTTCAAAATTTAAAATTTAATAAACCAGTCGTTGAACTTTTTAAAACAGATTTAAATTTAGAAAATGATAATAATTACATAAATTTAAGTAAAAAAAATGGATTAGATTTTTCTTTTAAAAATAAAATAGAAATTAAGAATTTATCGTTTTCTTACGAATCTTCAAAAAATAAAGTTATAGAAAATTTAAATTTAGAAATAAATAAAGGCGAATTTGTTGGATTTAAGGGAAAATCAGGAGCAGGGAAAAGTACATTGATTGATTTAATGGTAGGCATTTTAAAACCACAGTCAGGTAAAATATTAGCCGATGATGTAAACATTAATGAATTAAACGAGATTTGGAGGAATAAAATTGGTTATGTTCCCCAAAATGTTTTTTTAATAGACGATACAATTAAAAAGAATATATGCTTAGGTCTCGATGAAGATGAAATTGATCCCATCAAATTAAACAACGCAATAAATTTGAGTGAGTTAGATGACTTTATAAAAAAACTTCCCAAAGGTTTAGATAGCGAAATTGGTGAAAACGGGCTTCAAATATCTGGAGGTCAAAAACAAAGAATAGGAATAGCAAGAGCATTATATCTTAATCCGGAATTAATTATATTAGACGAGTCTTTAAATGCTGTAGATTTAGAAACTGAAAATAAAATAATTAAGTCAATTAAAAAAGTTGCGGGCAGCAAGACTATAATTCTTGTCTCACATAGACAGTCAACTTTAGATAATTGCAATATTATTTATCAATTAGAAGAT
>CACFMO010000015.1 GCA_902567495.1 uncultured Pelagibacteraceae bacterium | reverse complement strand
TATAAGTCTCTTAATAATTATTTTGAAAAGTCCAATCTAAAACTTATTTTATGCAATACAAACAGAGATCTAGGTTCAATTTTATTTGAGGTTGCGATGAAAAAAAATATTAACAGCATTATAGTAAGTCATGGAACTGTTTCACAACCGTTTGATAATTTTGATAAAATTTATAAGGAATATATAGCCGAGGGAGTTTTCCTCGGAAATTCAAAATATAAAGCAGTTCAATCAAAAATAGCTAAAAAATTTGCAGAAACAAAGAAAATTAATAAAAATCTTTTAGAAACAGGAAATCTTATTTTTTCTGAAAATTTAGATAATATAAACTTTAAAAAAAAAAATATTTTATATGCTGTTACGACTAAAAGATTACCTGCTTTACAAATTCATGGTGTTGAATATTTTTTTGAGTTTTATAAAAATCTCGAAATAATCGATAGTTTTTCATTAAAAAATAATCTTTCTGTAATAGTACATCTACATCCTGGGGCAAAAAAAAATATTGAAGATTTTAAAAAAATTTTTAAAAACTTGAGTTTTAAAACTGGAGATATTTCCTCTAGCCTAAAAAAATCATTTATGACAATCAGTTATTCATCAACTGTAATAGAAGACTCACTTTATAATAAAGTGCCAGTAGTATTATTAGACTTACATAAAAAAAATTATTTACATCTACACTGTGAAAAGAATCCAAAAGAAAAAGATAAAGCAGTATATTATTTAAATAATCTTTCAGATTTGAAAACTGTTATAGAGACAATTAAAAATAGTAAAAATGTGAATTTTGAAGAATATATTTTTAATTCAAGATCAAAAAAAAATATCGAAAACCTTTTGAATAAATATATTTAATGATTTTAGATTTAACAAACCTTAATAAAGAACAACAACACGAACTAGATAAAATTTATAATAAACACAAAAGTAGTATAGAAAAGGTTCTTTTTAATTGTATTAAAAAAGAAAAAAATTTCTTTTTAATCTTTTCCTGTTTAGTAAGCAGAAACCCAGAGGAAAATAATCTATATTACAAAATATCTATAATTTTAACTATTCCAGATTTTAGACTAATTGTTGGTTTAACAAAAAACGTTATTTGTTTTTTTGGATAATCATTAAAGGGATTTTTATCATAGTGACCCATCATAGGTTTCCTTTTAAAAATAACTTTTTTATTTATTTTAAGGATAGATTTTATTTCAGATATTAAATTTTTAATTTTAATACTTTTATTCCCTGTGATTAAAACCCTTTTATTGATAAATTTTTTCTCTAATACTTTGACTGAACTCTTTACAGCATCATTTACGTGTATAAATCTCCTTTCTGCCTTTGCTGTTCCACCATAAGTTATAGATTTGTCTTTGAGCGCACTAATTATTAATTTTTTAATTCCATTTCGTTTATCTGAGTCTGGACCATAAACAGATCCATATCTTAGAATGGTATACTTTAAATTATTAATCTTTTTATATTCATCAATAAAATTTTCAATTGATTGTTTGCTTGATTTATAAAAACCGCCTTGTCTACTTAAAACATATATGCTACTAGCAAAAATGTACCTGCGAACTTTATTTAAAACACTTGCCTCTAATGTATGGATTGATCCCAAAATATTAACTTTTGAAGTAATAATCGGATCTTTCATAGCATCACCAATATCAGATATTCCAGCTAAATTATAAATAATATCCTGTTTTTTTGAAGCTTTTAAAACTTTTTTAAAATTTAAAATATTGCCTTTTATAAATTTAATTTTACTATTTTTTTTTAAAGTATTTCTCTTATCAAAAATTGTTACGATGTGATTTGATTTTGAAAGATAATTGGCCAAATTCCTGCCAAGAAAACCAGATCCACCAAAAATTAAGATTCTCATTAATATTTATAAACTCTTTTTAATATTTTGAAATCATCGCTAGTATCTAAATCTAAAGCCTGCTTTTTATCAACGTTATAAAAATATGGTTTATTTCCTATTCGACATTTTAAACGTTTTAATGAAGAAGATTTGATACCGTAAAGTCCAGTTGTTTCTACAATTATCGGCTTTGCATCTTGGCTTCTTGGTAGAATTTTTGGCTTGTAATTTACTGGTTTTTTATTGAACCAAAACCATGAATAAATTTCGTGACTAGTTAAAATGGAGTCATATTTTTTAGTTTTTTTTAAAAAACTAATACAATTTTTAATCGTGTTAACTGATAGTAATGGAGCAGTAATAAATAGTTGAAAATAAAAATCAGCCTTTATTATTCTCTGATGATAATTAAGTAAATCATTACCATTAGCGTTATTTTTTGTAAGATAATTTTTACGGTTAATGAAGTTTACTTTCCTATTTTTACAATAGTTTTTAATTTCATTTGAATCACTATCAACATAAATTTCATCAAAACCACATTTTTTTATTTTATCGATAAAAAACTGATATAACTTTTTGTTACCGATGCGTTTAAAATTCTTATTTTTTACTCTTGAGGAATTTTTTTTAATTGGAATTATAGCTACACATTTCATAATAATTTAAACTTTAATATTTTTAATTGTATTTACTAATCCCTCATTAAGATTATATTTAAATTTATATCTTAAAACTTTTTGTATTTTGTTTATATTTGCTAAATTATGAAGCGGATCACCTAACGTACCATTCTTCTCTTTTATATAAAATTTTCTGTTTAAAATTTTTGATATTTTATTGATTATTTCTTTTACAGAACTACTTTCATGTGAGGAAATATTATATATTTGATTTTTTTTTTTACTCAAAGCTATTCTAATTATAACTTCTGAAGCGTCAAAAACATGGATAAGACCTCTGGTTCTATTTCTTGATCCTTTCAAAAGTATTGTTTTTTTATTGTTTAAAACTTGATTTAGAATTATGTTTATAATTCCTTGATAATTATTTAATTTATGACCCGGACCATAAGTTGCGAATAATCTTAATATTAACCAATTTAGTTTTTCAAACTTTGAAAAGTTTATAAGAAATTTCTCTGTTGAAAGTTTATTTATTCCGTAAATTGTTTTAGGATCTGTAAAGTCTTTTTCAGATATTCTTATCCTTTTGTTCCTATCTCCGTATACCGCTGACGAACTTAAAAATATAAATTTACAATTATTTTTTGAACACCATTTAGCAATTTTTATGTTTGCTAAATAATTCACCTCTATATTTTTAATAGGATCTTTAAAAGATAAACCACCTGGATGTGAAGAACAATTTATTAAAATATTCGGTTTTTTTCTTTTGAGATAATTTATGAATTTATTTTTTGTAATATCGAGATTTTTATCACTATGAAAATATTTAATTTTTCTTTTTTGTAAGCCTCTACAAATTTCACTTCCTATTAACCCAGATGAGCCAATTATAAAAAATTTATTTTCTTTCCTCATTTGGAATTGGAGCAGAAAACGTTAACTTTGATGATTTTTTTTGATCAAAGTATTTTTTCTTAAACCATTTTAATCTTCTTTTAGCTTCATCAAACTCTATTTTTGATCTTTTCAAATTAAACTGGATAGCATTGCTCTGTACTTTTTTAGGTAGATTTGAAATAGTATTTATTTGAGATAAAATTATAGTTCTGCTTTTTGGAGATGAGTTATGAGAGGATCCATGAACAATAGATGAATGAAAAAATAAAATATCTCCTGCATTAAGTTCGATATCTACTAAATTATATCTTTTATAAAATTTGTCTAATGCTTTTTGATTAATCATGAATTTACATAGACCATTTATATTTATAAAATGATCATGCTTTATAAATCCAAGTTTATGAGTTTTTGGAAAAATTTTAAGTCCAGCATTACTCCGGTTGTGACTCTCTAAAGGAATCATGCAGCTTAACATTTTATCTGATTTATAACCTCTGTCTCTCCAATACACTTGATCTTGATGGTAATATTCTACAGTGCCCCCCCATCTTTCTTTGAAATTTACTTTACTGTGCCATAAGTAAACTTTGTCTGACATTAGTTGCGATGCTAAATCTAAAATTTTTTCATCAGATGCTATACGGGAAACTTTAGTATTTTTATCGCCAAGTGCTGAATAAACAGCTATTGGGACACCTGGTTCTTTTTCCGTCCAACTTTTTGCTATCTTTTTTGGATCTCTGGACTTAAGCCATTTTAAAGCATCAACTAATTTCTTCTTTGAATAAAATGATTTTAAAACAAGATATCCTTGGTCTTTGAATTGTTTAATTTGGGATTTATTTAACTTAATCATTTATTAATTTCATTATATCAGAAAATTTTTTAAGTTTATAATTTGTTTTGATTCTTTTGTCATTTGCTAAATAGCCATATTGAGCTAAAACAAATTTCATTTTTGATCCTTTTGACGCTTTATAATCAAAAAAAGTATCTCCCACATAAATAGATTTCGATGGGTGGGTTTTCAATTTTTTACAAACATGTATTAACATTTGCGGACTAGGTTTTGATTTTAGATTTCTATTTGGAGAACAAACCATTTTAAAATTGATTAAAGGGAAAAAAAAATTAAGAAAGTTCCTTGCATTTTTTTTAGATTTAGAAGTTACGACTGCTAAATTATAATTTTTTTGTAGTATTTTAAGATTTTTATAGACCCCTTTGTAAGGTTTTATTTTTCTTCTTAAACCTAAGCTAAAATTAAAATAATCTTTTTTAAGACCTCCAATATTACTTTTTACACCCAAACTAAACATAATTTTTGTAAACGGAATTCCTATTTTTTGGAAATAATTTTCAAATTTGAGATGTTGAATTTTGTTTTTGTTACACATTTTTTTGAAAGCTAGTTGCATATTCTTTTTTGAATTAATTAAAACCCCGTCTATATCAAAAATTATTAATTTTAATCCCCTTATTTTCATCAATACTTTTTTCTAAGAGGATCAAACGGCATGAGTCTTTTTGATTTTAAATAATCTTTTTTTATATCAACTGAAAAAATATCTTTTTTTATTTGAAAAGTACCGATACTCAAATCATTTTCAATAGCTCTTAATAACTCTATGCTCTCTGATTTTTCAAAATTACCAACTTTTCTTTTTGAAAAATTATCCAAAGTTTTTTTATTAAATGAGATAATTGACATATGTTTACAATAATATTCTTTTTTATTCTTAAAAGGATAAGGAATAATTGATCTGCTAAAAAAAATTACTTTATTTTTTTTATCATGTACTAGTTTAACAACATCTTTTGATTTTGCGTCATTTTCAGTTATTGGAGAAAAAGGGACTACAATGTCAAATTTGTTTTTCAAATGAAATTTTATCAGTTTAGAAATATTTTTAGGATCAACAAATGGAAAATCACCTTGAATATCTATGGCTATATCATATTTTAATTTTCTAGATATCTCGGCTATTCTGTCTGTCCCAGTTTTATGACTTTTTTTTGTTAAAAGACTTTTTCCATTATGTTTTTCAACTAACCTTTTAATTTTTTTACTATCTGTACAAACAATAATCTCTGAAAATTCTTTACACAGTTGTACTCTTTTCAAAGTATGAATTATTAAAGGCAGCCCATCAATATTAAGCAAGGCTTTTTCTTTTAATCTGGTTGATTTCAATCTACAGGGTATTAGTCCTAATATCTTTTTTTTCATTTATTATTCTGAATTAAATTATGTAGGTTTTATCAATATCTTTTGAGGTATTATTCCTATACCACTCAATAGTTTTTTTTAAGGCTCTTATTAAACCTGTTCTACCTGGATGACTTGGCTTCCAATTTAAAATATTTTTTGCCTTGCTAAAATCTGATTTTAAAAGGTCAATTTCTGAATTGATTAATCTTTTTCTATTAGAAATTTGTTTAATCTTTATTTTTCTATCCATTATTTGTGAGATCAATTTTACAAGTTCTTTAATTGAGATGTCATAGCCATTTCCGATATTAATGGTTTCTCCAAAATTGTTTTTATTTAAAGCTTTATAATAACCTTCACAAACATCCTCTACAAAATTAAACTCTCTTCTTGGATATAAATTACCTAGAGAAATCGAATTATCTTTAGATCTCAAAATTTGATTAATTATTGACGGTATTATAGCTCTTTCAGACTGTCTTGGACCAAAAGTATTAAACGGTCTAATTAAAGTTACCGGAGTTTTAAAAGAATAATAATAAGACAAAGCTAAATTATCAGCAGCTATTTTGCTTGCCGAGTAAGGAGATTGTGGGTTAAGGGGGTGCTTTTCATCAATTGGTGTATACTCAGCTGTTCCATAAACTTCACTTGTTGAAGTAATAATTACTTTTTTTTTCTTATTACTTTTGACACTTTCTAAAACATTGTATGTACCTTCAATATTTGTCTTTACATATGCTAAAGGTGAAAAGTAAGAGTATGGTATACCTATTAACGCAGCAAGGTGAATAATAATATCGTTATCCTTGATAGCTCTATTAGTGGAGTCGTAATCTCTTATATCTCCAAAAATAAATTTGATTTTATCTTTATGTTGAGAATTCTGTAAATTTCCCAAATTATAATTTGGATTATATCTGTCGAAAACGGTGACTTTAAATTTTTTATTTATAAGATACTCGGCTAAATGTGATCCGATAAATCCAGTGCCACCGGTTATAAGTACTTTTTTCATAAATTTAAAATTTCACCCTTTTTTAAAAAATTCATACTAATATATGAATGCTTATTAATATATCTGTGAAAATCAATATGAGATTGAAATATATTAATTCCTTTTTTAAAGGTTTTTTGAAACTCTTTCTGGATTTTATAATCTTTTTTTGAAATAATCCAATTATTCTTGTGTAAAAAATAAATTCTTTAAAACATTTTAAAATTTCATCCTTATTAAGATCTACTATCTTGATATTATTTTTTTGATAATCAGTGTTTTTTAAAAATGAAAATTTTATATATTCTAATAAATTTAATAATTTATTTGTATTTCTATTGTACAAATATTTTGGGTGGGTTAAAGATTTAGCATATGAAGACCAATCAGATAATGGAAGATGATTTACGAAAAGAATTGGATTGTTAAATATTCTCGCAATTTGATCTAAACCAGTTCCGGTACTGATACATAAATTGCATCTCGACATAAGCCAAACATCAATTAGATCAGATTTTAGATTAGATAAAGAATAATCAAAATAATTTTTGTTAGAAATAACAAAACTTTTTTTTTGATTTTTGCCCATTCTTATTACCTTAAAACCTATGCTTGTAAGAAAGTTTATACCAGGAATAAAAGAATTTATGTCGCTATCTCTATAATTATGATAACTCCAGTCTTGATTTGGAAATCTATCTTTTAAATATTTTGAATCTCGAACAATCAAACAAATTAATTTATCTGAGTCCTTTAGTTGAATTTTTTTTTTAAAGTTATTAATTTTTTTCATATCAGTATTTGAAAATTTGATTGTTGGTTTATACTTAGAATTAAAAATTTTATAATTATCCCGAGTGCTTAGTTCATTATCGAAATTTTCAAATCTTATATATCTGAAATTATCTTCAATAAAAATTTGGGTTTTTTGGAAAAGTTTAATTATAGTATCATTGATAATAAAAACATTATTTTTATAATGTTTTTGTAAAAATTTATTCGATGGATTCTTATTTACAAACAAGCTTTTAGGGAAAAGATCAAAATATTTTTTTTTTTTAAAGATTTTTTTATACGCGAAATAGTGTTCCATCTCCGAAACTAAATGACCTACCCTGTTAGAGAAATACTTTTTACACCACCTAATCTTAATAATTGGTTTTAAAAACCAAAAAAATAAAAGTATTGGTACAAAACAAATTATGGCTAGTTTTTTCACTTGATTATTGAGGATAATTTATTAAAAAAATATTCTTCACTTTTATCTGGATAATATGAGTATTTTTTACAAAACTCGCTTATATTTTTTTGAACAATTTCACTAAACCACCATGGCGACACATTATCGAATATTTCTAAAATTTTAGTTTTAGTTTTTTCTGGAGAGCAATTAATTATACCCACTTCACGTAGTTTTGAGAAACTCTCCATTGCTTCTTTAGATAATTTATATTTATCAATATCAAACATCATAATCGTTGGAATATTTTGTGATAAAGTTTGTAAAATTGTTGTTGTGTTTAAGGTCGTAATTATTAAACGTGTCTTGTTGTAGTGACTTTCCAATGGTTTGGAATAGTCATCAAACTTAATCGTGGGACAACTCTCTTTAAGTTTTCTATTAAAGTCATAATAATCATAAAATTTATCATTTATATTGTGTCTTTTTTTAACCCTAATCTCTATTTTTGATTTAATTCTTTCTGGAAGAATTTTTAAAAGTGAAATTTGAGAAGAAATATAATCGTTCCACTCATAACCAATTGGTACTAACGAACTAGCAATACTTCCATACCCATATGGAGTAAACAGAGTATATAAAATTTTACCTTCGTCATCAGATTTAATATTTTTTTTTGGAAATCTATACTGACCAACTCCAAATACCTTTTTATTTTTGTAATCATATTTTCCAAAATGAAGTTGTGAACTTGGAATTTTTTTTAAAATTTCATTAGCACTATTAAATTCTGCAGTTAAAGGCCCTCCTCCATTTTGTAAAAAAAATAAGTTAGCTCCGTTATCATAATTGTACGCTAGCCATTCATCATTAAAATAATTAT
>CACFMO010000014.1 GCA_902567495.1 uncultured Pelagibacteraceae bacterium | reverse complement strand
ATTGGAGAAACATAGATAAGCAGATATTATTTTGTTTCACTTTATTATTCATACTTGGAGTTTTTTTTTCTTTTTCTTCAACATCAATATTAGCTGATGAAAGGTTAGATCGTGAATATTATTCATTTTTTCAAAAACATTTGTTGTACACAGTTGCATCTTTTGGTCTGATGATTTTTATTTCATCAATAAATAATAATTTTATAAATAATACTATACTTCCTGGTTTTTTAATTTCTTTGATTTTATTAGCAATTGTTCCTTTAATTGGAATTGAAGTAAAGGGAGCAAAAAGATGGTTAAATTTATATTTTTTTAATTTTCAGCCAATCGAATTTATAAAACCTTTCTTTATTTTAATAATTGCTAAAATAATAAGCACAAATAAATTTAAAAATTTAAATTTTTCACACCTGGTTTCATTTTTAATTTTGTTTTTAATTATTTCCTTTCTGATAATTCAGCCAGATCTAGGCCAATCTGTGCTGCTCATAATAACCTGGCTATCCCTTATTTTTGTTTCGGGTATGAATATTTATTTTATATTTGGTCTTGGTTTAATTGTAGCAATCGGTTTCTTTAGTTTAATTTATTTTTCACCAGATAAATTTGATTACATTTTAAGCCGGATTTCGACATTCATCGATCCATCAAAAGGGGATGGTTTTCAATCTCAAAAAGCAATTGATGCAATTAGATTAGGTGGATTAAAAGGACAAGGTATGGGAGAAGGAGTTTTAAAGGAGTCAGTACCAGAAGCCCATACAGACTATATTATTGCGGTTATAAGTGAGGAATTTGGATCCATTATTTCAATACTTATAATTTGTATTTTTCTTTATGTCGCTTTACGTCTTACTAAAATAATTATCAGCTCAAATAACAACTTTTATAAATTATCATTAAGTGGCTTGGTCTCCTTATTAATTTTTCAAACATTTATTCATATAGGGGTCAATGCAAATCTACTTCCAACTACTGGTATGACCTTACCTTTTTTAAGTTATGGGGGTTCTTCTTTAATATCAAGCGGAATAGTGGCGGGCTTTATATTAAATTATACGTCCCTAGGAGTTAGAAATTAAATGAATAGCAAAAAAACTGTTGTCATAGCTACTGGAGGAACAGGAGGTCATATATTTCCATCATTAAGTTTAGCGGATTTTCTAAGTAAAGAATACGAAATAGAAATTTTTACAGATGAAAGAGGAAGTAAATTTTTAAAAAATGATCAAAATTACAAAATCAAAAAAATTCTATCAAATAGAATTTTTAGCAGAAATATTTTTTTTATTTTAAGTGGTTTTTTTAAATTTTTCACATCTCTTCTGCTTTCACTTAAACTATTAATAAATATCAAACCAAGATTAATTATAGGTATGGGTGGATATTCTTCATTTCCAGTTTGTTTATCAGGATATCTTCTTAAAATACCTATCATCGTTTATGAAAATAATTTAGTAATTGGACGTGCGAATAAATTTCTTTTGCCTCTTTCAAAAAAAATATTAGTCTCAAATGAAAGCATTGATGGTATAAAAAAAAAATATAAAAATAAAATATTTTTCACCGGTTATTTTATAAGAGATAAAATATTCAAAACTATTAAAGAAAGACCAATAATCAATAAAAGAAATTTGTCTATTTTAATAATAGGTGGTAGCCAATCAGCCAAAATTTTTGGTGATGTAATTCCAAAGGTAATTAAAAAGTGTCATGATGAGGGTATTTTTTTTAATTTATTTCAACAGTGCCTAGATAACCAAAAAAATAATTTACAAAATATTTATAAAAATTTAAATATCAATTTTGAATTATTTAGTTTTACAGAAGATTTGACAGAATTTTATAAAAAAAGTGACCTTGTAATTACAAGGTGTGGTGCATCTTCAATTGCTGAGCTAGTTAATTTAAAAATACCATTCATAGCAGTACCTCTTCCATCCTCTATGGACAATCATCAATTAAAAAATGCCCAATATTTTTATGAACAAGGATGTTGTTTTCTATTAGAGCAGAAATATTTATCAGAAAAACTATTTGACATATTAAAAAATTCTCATAAAGACAGAAATAAATTAGATTTATTAAAGAAAAAAATGGAAAATCACTCAGATAAGGATGCACTTCTAAAAGCAAACAAGTTAATCAATAATATTATTTATGGAAAAATCTAAAATAAGTTATAGAGAGAAAATTCATTTCATTGGGATAGGCGGAATAGGCATGAGTGGTCTTGCTGAGGTAATGAAAGATATGGGTTTTAATGTGCAAGGCAGTGATGTTTCAAATAGTAAAAATATTGAGAGATGTAGAAAAAACGGAATTAAAGTCTTTATTAAACATAATAAAAAAAATATAAAGAATTCAAGTATCATTGTAAGATCTTCAGCAATAAGTAATAAGAATCCCGAAATAAAGTTTGCAAAGAAAAGAAAAATTAAAATTCTAAGGAGAGCTGAAATGCTTGCGCATGTGGTTGCATTAAAGAAAAATATTGTTGTAACCGGTTCACATGGAAAAACTACTACTACATCTTTAATTTCAAGGATATTGTATGATGCAAAATTAGACCCTACGATTATAAATGGTGGAGTAATCAATTCAATAAAAAGTTCTGCCAGACTTGGTAGGGGTGACTGGGCTGTTTTAGAGGCAGACGAGTCAGATGGAAGTTTTTTAAATTTTCCAGTTAATTTTTCAGTGGTAACGAACATTGATAAAGAACATATTGACTTTTATAAAAATTTTGAAAATCTAAAAAAATCTTTTATATATTTTTTAAATAAAACTCCGGCAATCGGAAAAGCATTCATATGTATAGATGATCAAGAAACAAAAAAAATTATTAAAAGAATCAAAAATAAAAACTTTTTGACATATGGTTTTTCAAAAAATGCAAATTTTCAAATATTAAATCCAGTGTATAAAAAACAGTTTTCATCATTCGATTTAAAAATTTCTACACCAAATTTAAAAAAAACTGTTTTAAAAAATATCAGACTTAATCTTATGGGTGCCTATAATATACTTAATTCAGTTAGTGCGATTGCTCTTTGCCTTCATATAGGTATCAGTTTTAAAATAATAAGAAATTCACTTAATAAATTTAGTGGTATTCAAAGAAGATTAACTAAAGTTTTAGTAAAAGGCAAAATAGAATTTTATGATGACTACGCTCACCACCCAACTGAAATAAAATCTGTTCTTAAAAGTATCAGAATTGCTAATCAGAAAAGAAAAATAATATCTGTTTTTCAACCACATAGATATTCAAGATTAAAATTATTAAAAAGTGAATTTGCGTCATCATTTAGTGACTCCGATACAGTTATTTTATGTCCAGTATTTTCAGCTGGTGAAAAAATTGATCAAAAATATAATGCTTTTAATTTTGCTAAATTAATTGCAGAAAATTCAAATGTTCAAGTAATTACAGTTCAAAATGAAAAAGATTTAAGAAATTTTTTTCAAAAAAATTTATGTGATAATGATCTAGTATTATGTATGGGTGCAGGATCAATATCAAAATGGATAAGAGAAATGGAACTTTAAAATGTCAGGTGAGATTTTAAACGATATAAATTTAAAACAATACAGTTGGTTTAATCTCGGTGGTAACGCTAAAAATTTTTTTAAACCAAAAAATCCTAAAGATATTATTAATTTTTTAAACAGAAACAAAAAACTTAATAAAAATATCCATATCCTCGGTGCTGGTTCCAATACCCTTTTTAGGGACGGCGGATTTGATGGAACAGTAATTAAATTAGGAAGTGAATTTGCAAATATTAAAATTTTAAGTGACGGAAATTTGGAAGTCGGAGCAGCCTGTCTTGATAAAAAAGTTGCTAATTTTGCATTAGAAAATTCTATAAAAGATTTTGAATTCTTGTCATGTATACCCGGTAGCATCGGAGGCACTATCGCTATGAATAGCGGATGTTACGAAAATGAAATAGCTAATTCAATTATATCAGTAGATTTTTTAACGTTAGGTGGCGAATTAAAAACATTTAAAAGAGACCAAATTAATTTTTATTACAGAGGAAGTGATTTTGGAGAAACCGTTATTATTTTAAGTGTCAAATTAAAAGCAAATAAAGGAAATAAAGTCGAGATACAAAAAAAACAAGATAAATTTATTGAACAAAAAAAAATTAGTCAACCAAGCAGGATTAAAACTTGTGGGAGCACATTTAAAAATCCAACTAATAAAAAAGCTTGGGAACTCATTAAGAAGTCTGGTTGTGAAAACTTATCTATAGGTGGAGCAAAATTATCAGAAAAACATTGCAACTTTTTTATGAATAATGGAAATGCAACCTCAAAAGATATTGAGATGTTGATTGAAAGTGTAAGAGAAAAGGTATTACTTAAAACCGGTATCAAGCTAGATCTTGAAATTAAAATTATAGGGAAGAAATAAATTGAAAAAAAAGAAAAAAATTTTAGTCATCTTAGGGGGTCATTCAAAAGAGAGGGATATCAGTTTAAAAACAGGACTATCATGTATCAATGCATTAAAAAAATTAAATTATAAAATTATTAAGTTTGATCCAAAATTTTCATCATTAACTGAATTAAAAAAAAAAGGTGCAGATGTAATATTTAATGCTCTTCATGGAAAAGGAGGTGAGGATGGTGTTATTCAAAGTTTTTTTGAACATATAGGTATGCCATATACACACTCAGGACCGTTATCTTCAATGTTAGCTATGAATAAATACTTCTCAAAAAAAATATTTATTAAAAATAATATTAAAACACCAAGATATTTTTTCTTAGACAAAAAAGATTTCTCAAATACGATTATAAAAAAAGAAATTAAAAAAAATAAATTAAAATTTCCAATAGTTGTTAAGCCAAATGATGAAGGTTCAAGTATTGGGGTAAATATTTGTGGTAATCTTAACTCTCTTTATGATTCATTTAATAAACTAAGAAAAAAATACGAAAACTTAATTTTTGAAAATTATATTCCAGGAAAAGAAATTCAAGTAGCAAACTTAGGTAATCGTGCATTAGGCGCAATAGAATTAAGACCTAAAAGAAAGTTTTATGATTACAAGGCTAAATACAAAAAATCTTCAAGAACCGAACACATTATGCCTGCAGAAATTTCTAAACTAAAATATAGCGAAGTACTCAGAATTTCACGGAAAGCATATAAAATTTTAAAATGCAGAGGTATTGCAAGATGCGATTTTAGATTTTATAAAAATCAGTTTTTTCTTCTCGAGGTAAATACACAGCCAGGAATGACTAGTTTATCTTTAGTCCCGGAAATAGCAGAGTATAAAAATATTTCATTCTCACAGCTAGTAAATTGGATGGTAAAAGACGCCAGTCTAAATAGATGAAAAAAAATTTCTTTTGGTGGTTATTTTTACTCATTTTTTTAACTACATTTTATTTTGATTTTAGTAAAACAAGTTTATCAGAATTTTTCATAATCAAGAATTTTGAAATTAAAAATACCGAAAATACCGATATTGATTTAGTTTATTCTAAATTAGAAAAATTTAAATATAATAATATTTTTTTAATTAATAATGATGAAATAGCAACTTCTATAACAAATTTAGATTTTGTAAAAGATATAGGTATTAAAAAAATTTATCCAGATAAAATTGAAATTAATATCAATGAACATAAAATTATTGCTGTAATCTCAAATAAAGAAAATAAATATATGTTAAGTAAAGAAGGATATATTATTGAAAATTATAATGATAAATTTAAATCTTTACCGATTATCTATGGAAAAAATACTGAAAATTATTTTCCTCATTTTTATAAATTACTTAATGATATAAATTTTAATTTAAATAAAATTAAATATTTTAAATATTTTGAGAGTAATAGATGGGATATATTTTTAAAAGATGGAAAATTAATAAAGTTATCTAGCAAAGAGCACGAAGTAAAAGAGTCATTAGCTAGTTTTATAGCTATTTATAGTGGTAAAAAATTTGAACAATATAAAATATTTGATTTTAGAGTAAAGAATCAATTAATACTCAAGTAATTAATATTATGGAAGAAAAATTAATAATTGAATTAGATGATAACAAAATTAAATATGGTGTTTTTGGTATAAATGAAAATAATCAATACCAATTATTATCAAAAAAAATTTCAGAAAATGCAGGAATTAAAAAAGGTAAAATTCTAGATTTTGAATACTCCACAAAAGTAATAACTAAAGATCTTGATGAAATTGAAAAAAAAGTAAATAAAGTTTTTAAAAGTATATCTGTTGTTCTTAATCAAAAAGATGTTTTTTGTACTAACTTGTGCGGTTTCAAAAAACTTAACGGTTCTAAAGTAGAAAAAAGAGATTTAGACTATATACTCAATGAAGCAAAAAATTCAATTTCAAATAATCAAAAAAATAATTCAATACTACATATCTTAAATTCAAATTTTATCTTAGATAAAACAAAACAGGAAAAGGTACCATTGAACATATTTGGGGATCATCTAAGTCTTCATATGACCTTTGTTTCAATTCCAGATAACAACTTAAAAAATATTAAAGAAATATTCAATAAAAGTGATTTAAAAATTGATAGAGTGATAAGTAAACCTTTAGCAGAAAATATCAATCAATTAAATGTAAATAAAAATCAAAAAAATTTCGTTTCAATTAATTTTGGAAATGAACTAACAACTATTTCAATATGTCAGAATTCATCTTTGGTTTTTTTTAAAACTTTTCCTTTTGGTACTAACTTAATTTTTAGTGATGTAAAACAGCTTTGCTCAATTACAAAAGATGAAATAGAGGATATTATTAAAAATTTAAACGATAATAAAACAGGTTTTATAGATAGAAAATTCTTTAAAAATTCAGACTTTAAAAAGCTTAGCACAAATCATTTTAAAGATATTATTAATGCTAGAGCAAAAGAAATACTAGATTATACTTTTAATAATAATAAAAGTTTGAATTATTATTACAGTAGAATTGGAAGAATAAATTTGTTTTTTGATGATAAAAGCATTCATAAAAATTTAAAAGATCTTTTTAAAGAAAATCTTGTTTTACAGGATGAAAAAATTCAAGTTGAGTCACTTTCTAATAACGATGCTAGTACGTTATTTGGTGCAGCTGAGCTTTTGTTCAAAGGTTGGCCAAATGAGGCGTTGCCCTTCTCAAACAGAAAAAAGTCAGTAATATCAAGTTTTTTTGAACGTTTCTTTTAAAAATTTGTTGTAGCCTTTCGTAACATTAGTTGTTTTCAACACCTTTTTTAATTTCTATATAAACTACTCATGTGGGAAAAAAACCAACTAACTCTTAAAAATAAAGTAAATTTTTCAGGAATAGGCTTGCATTCAGGTGTCAAAGTTAACGTAACACTTGAACCTGCTAATTCAAATTCTGGTATAGTATTTAAAAGAACTGATTTAGAAAAAGACAACGAAATTGAAGCAAACTTTAAAAGTGTTTCATCAGCTAAACTTTGTACAAAAATTGAAAATAGTTCTGGCGCAAGTGTATCAACAATAGAGCACTTAATGGCAGCGTTTTATATTTGTGGTATAGACAATATTGTAGTCAATTTAAATGGTCCTGAAGTTCCAATAATGGATGGTTCAGCCAAAGACTTTGTAAATATTATTAATGACTGTGGATTAAAAGTATTAGAGGGTAAAAGAAAATTTGTAAGAATAAAAAACAAAATAGAACTAAAAACTGAGGATGGAAAATTAATAAATATTAAACCCTCAAATCAAACATTAGAAGTAAAATTTACTCTTAATTATGAAAAAAATCCTTTAATCAAAACACAGACAAACAAATTCAATTTTGCAAATAGAAATTTAAATGAAATTATAGACGCAAGGACTTTTTGTTTATATGAGGATATTGAAATTATTAAATCTATGGGTCTAGCAAAAGGTGGAAGTCTTGATAATGCTATAGTTGTTCAGGGTGATAAAGTTTTGAACAAAGGTGGTTTAAGATCAAAAAAAGAATTTGTTAATCATAAGATACTTGACTTGGTAGGTGATTTTATGCTTTCTGGTGCAAGAGTTATTGGGTCTATTGAATGTATTCATGGAGGCCATGCTTTAACAATCGAATTTTTGAAAAAGATTTTCTCAAATAAAAATAATTATGATGTGGTAGAAAACCAATCATTAGTCACAAATGTGAGAAAAATCATTCCTTTAAATAAAAGATTTGCTGTAAACGCTTAATCTTTAGACCATTTTACGCGAAGAGTTTTTTTTGTTATTAATACTATAATGCGTAAAAAGTTTATTTTTTTTATTCTAATAATTTTTATTATTTCTTGTAGTAGTCCTAAAATAGATGAACAGGCAATAAGTCCTCCAAACTCAGATAAAGAGGCAATAAAAATTTATCAAGAAGCATTAGAAGGTATGTATAAAGGTAATTTTCTATATGCATCTAAAAAGTTCAGTGAAGCTGAGGGAATGTTACCTCAAATTAATTGGGCTTCAAAGTCTGCATTAATGTCTAGTTATTGTCTTTACAATATAAATTTTTATGATCAAGCAATACTTAATTTAGAAAGGTTTGTAAGAATATACCCTGCTAGTCCTTATGTTAGTTATGCCCATTATTTAATAGCAATAAGTTATTATGAACAAATTTTAGATGAAGACAAAGATATCCAACCATTATTAATTTCAAAAAAAAAAATTGAGGATTATTTAAAGAAATTTCCAGATACTGATTATGCAATTGATCTCAGATTTAAACTAGATTTAGTTATTAATCAACTTGCAGCCAAAGAGTTACTAATAGCAAGATACTATATTAAAAACGAAAAATGGATACCTGCAATCAATAGACTTAAGGTAATTGTGAAAAGTTATGATAAAACAATCTTTGTTGAGGAAGCTTTACATAGACTGGTTGAAATATATTATAAAATCGGCTTAGAGGAGGAGGCCAAAGCAGCTGCAGTTTTACTAGGATATAATTATAATTCCAGTGAATGGTATGAAAAATCTTACAAAATTTTAAACAAAGACTATAAACCTCTCAAAATTGATAACAAAAAAGATGATGGACTTGTTAAAAGGACAATAAAAAAAATACTATTTATAGATGAAAAATAAAAAAAAAATTCAGGATGAATATAAAAAAAAGGTCAATAGGCTTTTAAACTTTAACAAAGCTTACTTTGATAAGGACAAACCTGTAGTTTCAGATTCAGAATTTGATAAGTTAAAACAAGAATTAATTACTATTTCAAGAAAGTATACATTTTTAAAAAAAATAAAAGATTTAAATAATATAGTTGGTTTTAAACCATCTACAAAATTTGAAAAAATTAAGCACACAAAGCCCATGTTATCTCTCGGAAATGCTTTTGAAAAAAAAGATATTATAGATTTTAAAAAGAAAATAAGTAACTTTTTAAATTTTAAATCTGATATTCAATTTTCGTCAGAGCCGAAAATAGACGGAATATCATCAACTTTAAGATATAAAAACGGTGATTTAGTTTTTGGTTTATCTAGAGGAGATGGTATTTTTGGTGAAAATATCACAGAAAATTTAGCAACAATTAAAGATATTCCAAAAAAATTATTAGACGCACCAGAAGTTTTAGAGGTACGTGGTGAAGTATATATTGGAAAAAAAGACTTTGAGAAAATCAAAGACAAGTTTGCAAATCCTAGAAATGCTGCCGGTGGATCTCTAAGACAAAAAAATTCAAATGAAACTGCCAAAATTCCTTTAAAATTTTTTGCTTACGGCATTGGTGAAATAAAACCTAAGCTCTTTAGAAAACAATCTGATT
>CACFMO010000013.1 GCA_902567495.1 uncultured Pelagibacteraceae bacterium | reverse complement strand
TGAATTTCTACAGACTTAATTTTTGAAATATTGTCTATACTTTCATTCATTCTTCTAGCTAAATCGATAAGTGCTTGTGATTGATATTCTGCTGAGTGTTCTTTTGTGTAAGTTTCTAAAATAGCTTTTTTTTCTTCATTTATATTTGGAAGTGGAACTGTATATCTAGCCTTAGGTCCTGAGAGAACATAGGCAATCACACTATCTTCTCCTTCATAAATTGGGCTAGGCGCTCCCTCTCCTCTCATGCATCTATCGACTGCTTCAATTGCTAATTTTCCAGCATGTGCTGGAGCAAATGCTTTCCAGCTTGAAATTTCTCCTTTTCTTGATTGTCTAGTTGATACTGTTGTGTGAAGTGCCTGTTGTACAGATTGGTAAATTATTTCAGTATTTAATTTTAATAAAGTTCCTAAGCCTGCAGCTACACTTGGACCCAAATGCGCGATGTGATCTATTTTATGTTCATGTAAACATATTCCTTTGACAAGATTAACTTGAACTTCGTAGCCTGTTAAAATTCCTCTAATTAGATCTCTGCCTGATAATTTTTTTTGCTGAGCTACTGCTAGAATTGGAGGGATATTATCTCCTGGATGACTATAATCAGCTGCTAAAAAAGTGTCATGAAAATCTAATTCTCTTACTGCCGTTCCATTTGCCCAGGCTGCCCATTCACAGTCAAATTTATTCTTTGGACTTAAACCAAATAATGTTGCTCCATTTTTTCTTGGATGAGCTAAGGCCATTTCTCTTGCAGATATAACTGGTTTTCTATTGAAGGAGGCAATAGCAACTGATGCGTTATCAATTATTCTATTGATGACCATATCAATAGCATCCTCATTTAATTTTGATTTATCCGAAGCTATTTCTGCAATTTTCCATGCTAATTGTTGTTTTTTTTTTAGTTTTGATGCCGAAGGGTATACTTTTACTTCTATATTTCTCATTTTAAATTTAATAATTCTCTTAAGTTTTTTACCTCATATTTTGGTTTGTAATCAAGTTTGTCAAATACATTATTTGTTCGATTAACCCAAATAGCATTATAACCATAATTTCCACCACCAGAAACATCCCAAGTATTTGCGCTCAAAAAAGTAATTTCTTCTTTTTTCACCTTATATTTATTAATCGGGATATCGTAAACTTTTGGATCGGGCTTGTATATCTTTACTTCTTCGATTGAAAAAACATCGTCAAATAAATTTTCTAAATTACTATTTTTAACTAAATTGCTTAAAAGACTTGGTGTACCATTCGATAAAATAGCGAGTTTTATCGATTTTTTTTTTAATTCCTCAAGAACACTTTTTACTTCTGGAAAAGTAGAGAGTTCTTTATAAAGATTTAATAACTCATCCCTCATTGATTTATCTATTTTAAAAGTGAGCATGGATTTATCTAAAGAATCTTCTGTAATCTGCCAAAAATCTTTATGTTTTTTCATTAAACTTCTTAACCAAGTATACTCGAGTTGGGTAGTTCTCCAATAATTGGCGAAAGTTTCCCATTGGTCCCCAATTTTATCTTTACACTTTTCAGCTGCTGAGTTTACATCGAATAATGTGCCGTAAGCATCAAAAACAATAACCTTTGTATTATTCATTTTTTAATTAAGCATATTTCTTAAAACGTATTGGAGAATTCCACCGTTTTTGTAATACTCAATTTCATTTTCTGTATCTATTCTTGATAGAAGATTAATAGTTTTGCTCGAACCATCTGTATATTTAATTTCACAGTTTACTTCTGCTCCAGGATTGATTCCCTTTTCAATATCAATAATGGTAAATAATTCAGTGCCTTTAATGTTGAGTTTTTTTCTATCAAAACCCTCTTTAAATTGAAGTGGTAAAATTCCCATTCCTACTAGATTTGATCTATGTATCCTCTCAAAACTTTCTGCAATCACAGCTTTTATTCCTAATAATTTTGTTCCTTTTGCAGCCCAATCCCTTGAAGAGCCTGTTCCGTATTCTTTACCAGCCACAACAACTAAATTTGTCCCTCTTTTTTTATATTCCATTGCAGCTTCATATACGCTCATTTGTTTTCCATCTGGTTGTAATATTGTAAAACCACCTTCGGTACCTGCGGCCATTTCATTTCTAATCCTAATATTTCCAAATGTTCCTCTTAACATAACTTCATGATTGCCTCTTCTAGCCCCGTAAGAATTAAAATCTTTTTGCTGAACCTGATGTTTCATAAAATAATCACCTGTTGGGCTATCTTTTTTAATAGATCCAGCTGGGGAAATATGATCGGTTGTTACAGTATCACCTAATATTAAAAGTGGTCTTGCATCATTAATTTTCTTAAATCCTTCTGGCTTGTCTGGTAAATTATCAAAAAAAGGTGGTCTTTTTACATAAGTGGAGCTTTCCTCCCAATTATAAATACTACTTTGGTCTGTTTTAATAGAACTCCATTCTTTAGGTCCTTCAGAAACATTCGAGTATCTCTTAACAAACATATCGGCATTAATAGATTTTAACATTAACTCTTCGATCTCTTTATTTGAAGGCCAAATATCTTTTAAAAATACATCTTTTCCATTTTGATCTTTACCTAATGAATTTTTATAAAGATCGTGATGCATATTACCTGCTAAAGCATAAGCAACTACTAGAGGTGGTGATGCTAAGTAATTTGCTTTTACATCTGGATTAATTCTACCTTCAAAGTTTCTGTTACCTGACAATACTGAAACTGCATAAAGATTTTCTTTATGTATTGTCTCAGAAATTTCTTTATCTAATGGCCCAGAGTTTCCAATACAAGTGGTACAACCGTAGCCAACTAAGTTGAAACCTAATTGATCTAAATACTTATTTAATCCAGCTTTTTCTAAATAATCTGTTACGACTTGAGACCCTGGTGCTAATGATGTTTTTACCCAAGGTTTTACCTTTAAACCTTTTTCAACAGCCTTTTTTGCTAGTAGTCCAGCACCAATCATAACACTTGGGTTTGATGTATTTGTGCAAGAAGTAATCGCGCCAATAACAATATCACCATCTTTAATTTTAAATTCTTTATTGTTAACTTTAGCTTCTAAAGGAACCTTTCTCTTTGTATTTTCTTTAAACGCTTTATCAAAATCTTTTGCAGCATTTGTTAATAAAACTTTATCTTGTGGTCTCTTTGGTCCAGAAATACTTGGAACCACAGAATTTAAATCTAATGCGATTGTATCTGTAAATTCTATCTGATCATTTTGGTTTGACCATAGTCCTTGTTCTTTAGAATATTTTTCAACAAGAGAAATTGTATTTTGATCTCTTCCAGAGAATTTTAAATACTTTATTGTTTCATCATCTATAGGAAAAAATCCACAAGTAGCTCCATACTCAGGAGCCATATTAGCAATTGTTGCTCTATCAGCTAATGATAAGTTTTTTAACCCATCACCAAAAAATTCTACAAATTTTCCAACAACACCCTTTTTTCTTAACATTTGTACAATTGTTAAAACTAAATCACTTGCTGTTGTTCCCTCATTTAGTTTCCCATTAATTTTAAAACCAATCACTTCAGGTATTAACATTGAAATTGGTTGACCTAACATAGCTGCTTCTGCTTCAATACCCCCGACTCCCCAGCCAAGAACTGATAAACCATTTACCATCGTAGTATGGCTGTCTGTTCCAACTAAAGTATCAGGATAAGCAAATAACTGGCCGTTGGCCTCTGAAGACCAAACAACTTTAGATAAATATTCCAAATTAACTTGATGGCAAATACCTGTTCCTGGTGGCACAACTCTGAAATTATTAAACGCACTTTGCCCCCATTTTAAGAAAGAATATCTTTCACCATTTCTATCAAATTCCCTTTGTACATTTTTTGAGAAAGAATCTTTTTTTGCATAATTATCAACCATCACTGAATGATCAATAACTAGGTCTACAGTAGAAAGAGGATTGATTTTATTTGGATCTTTGTTTTTTGATTTTACTGCGTCTCTCATTGCAGCTAGGTCTGCAACGGCTGGTATTCCAGTGTAATCTTGTAATAAAATTCTTGCTGGCCGATAGGCTATTTCTTGTTTTGAGCTTTTAGTGTTCAACCAATCAGCAATAGCTTTAATTTGTTTTTTATTTACAGTTAGGTCATCCTCGAATCTTAATAAGTTTTCGAGAAGCACTTTGATTGATTTTGGAAGTTTTTTTATGTTTTTCAAACCATTCTTTTCAGCTTTTACAAGATTAAAAAAATTATATTTCTTGCCTGAAACTGTAAGCGTATCTAATGATTGAAATGAATTTTTGCTTTTAAATTCCATGCCCTATACATAGAACAAAATTACGCAAACGATAAGCAAAAAAGACATGGTATAGTTAAAATTCGTTATAAATTTTTTACTTGTGGCAAATTTTCTCAAATATTTTCCAATTAAAGACCATGTAGTAATACTTCCAATTGCCATAAAGAAATAAACCGTGGTGACTATTATCGAGTCTCTTAAATAATTAAATTGAACATCTACAAACGTTGAGACAGTTATCATGGCTACTACAACGCCCTTAGGATTAATAAATTGAAAAAAAAATGTTTCGAAAAAACCTATTGGTTGTTTGACTATTGTCTTATTTGTATCGCTTGAAAATGCAATTTTATAAGCTAGATAGACTAGAAAAAAGCTCCCTAAAATTTTTATAATTAACTGTAATATCTCAAATTTTTGAAAGATAACTATTAAGCCAGCCTCCATGCAAATTAACATGGATGTCCAACCAAAAATAACGCCCAGCATTAAAGGTATGGTTTTTTTAAATCCAAAATTAAAACCAGAGTGAGACGCCATTATATTATTTGGGCCTGGAGTAAAAGATGTTGCTATTCCGAATAAAACTAGAGTTAAAAATTGAGGATACATTTTTTAAGCAATATCCAAACCATTTTCTGTTTTTTGTGAGGGATGGACCAAAACTACTTTGCCATCCTTTTCTATAGCCCCTAAAATTAAAACCTCAGATACAACACCAGCAATATTTTTCTTAGGGAAGTTACAAACACCAATTACTTGTTTTCCAACTAAATTTTCAGAATTATAGTAATGTGTTATTTGTGCTGAAGATTTTTTTATTCCAATTTTTGAACCAAAATCAACTTCTAAAACTAAAGAAGGTTTTCTTGCTTTAATATTTTTTGATACTTTCAAGACAGTTCCAACTGAAATTTGAACCTTTTGGTAATCTTCAAATGTAATTTCTTTCTTCATAATTTTTATTTTATCTATATATAATGAGGTATCCCCTTAATCTACAAGGTAAATAAATGAAATTTTGGCATTGAAAAGTCTGTTTTAAAAGTAAATAATATTCAAAATTAATAATACTAATAGAGGGGAAATATGAAAAAAGTATTTATTGCTGCAATTATGTATTTGTCGGTCTTGACTACAAACACCTTTGCAGAAGTTAAAATGGGTATAATTTTAGGATTCACTGGTCCAATTGAATCTTTAACACCAGCTATGGCAGCTTCAGCAGAATTAGCTTTTAAAGAAGCTTCTGACTCAGGTTCGTTACTTGGTGGAGAAAAAATTAAACCGATAAGAGCGGACTCAACTTGTGTTGATTCAGCTGCAGCTACAACGGCTGCTGAGGGATTAGTTTCTCAAGGTATTGCTGCGATTATGGGAGCGGACTGCTCTGGTGTAACTGGAGCTATAGCAAGTAATGTGGCAGTTTCTAATGGTATAGTAATGATATCGCCATCAGCAACCTCGCCTGGATTAACAACTTTAGATGATAAAGGTTTGTTTTTCAGAACAGCTCCATCTGATGCACGTGGTGGACAGATACTAGCTGACATTACAAAAGATAGAAAAATTAAAAGCGTTGCAATTACTTATACAAATAATGACTACGGTAAAGGACTTGCTGATGTTTATTCAGCAGCCGTCAAAGCTCATGGTATTAAAGTAACAACTGTTAACGCTCACGAAGATGGTAAAGCTGACTACAGTTCTGAAGTATCAACATTAGCTTCTGCTGGTGGAGATGCTGTAGCTGTTATTGGTTATCTTGACCAAGGTGGTAAGGGAATAATCCAAGGATCACTTGATTCTGGTGCCTTTGATACATTTATTTTATCAGACGGTATGATTGGTGACTCGCTTACAGATACTTTTGGTAAAAGTTTAAATAAATCTTTTGGTTCTCTACCTGGTTCTATGGGTAAAGGAGCAGGAGTGTTTAAAAAAGTTGCTAGTGCAGCTGGAATTGATTCATCTGGTCCGTATACAGGAGAATCTTATGATGCTGCAGCTTTAATTGTACTTGCGATGCAAGCTGGGGGTTCAGCTGATCGTGGTTCAATAGCTAAAAACGTAATGTCTGTTGCAAATGCACCAGGTACTAAGATTTACCCTGGAGAGCTAAAAAAAGGTTTAGATCTTTTAGCTAAAGGTAAATCAATTGATTACGAAGGGGCAACTGCTGTTAAATTTACAGATGTCGGTGAACATGTCGGTAACTTCATTGAAAAAGAAGTTAAAGGCGGTAAATTTAAAAATAAAAAACAAAGATAAAAATTAATTTAAAAGCCTCAGCGGTTTAACTGCTGAGGCTTTTTTTATATTCTTTTTATTTTTTCTGGTAAAATACCTTTTGGTCTATACCTCATTATTAATAATAATCCGACTCCCATCATTAAAAACCTAAAGTATGGAATGCTATCGATAAGATGGACTTTTAAAACATTTGTTTCTTCTAACCCACTTGTGAAGAAATTAATTAAAAATAAAGCAATTGGAGCTGCTTCAATCCATAAAAACCAAACAGCAAAACCCCCTAAGATTGCTCCAAAATTATTTCCACTTCCACCCACAATTACCATTACCCAAATTAAAAACGTATATCTCATAGGTCTGTAACTACCAGGAGTGAATAATCCATCATATGTTACCATCATTGCTCCCGCTATTCCTACAATTGCAGATCCAAGAACAAAAATTAAAAGGTGTTGTTTAACAACATTTTTTCCCATCGCATTTGCTGCCTCTTCATTATCACGAATTGCTCTCATCATTCTTCCCCAAGGAGAATAAAGAGCTTTTTGAGTCACGATTAAAAGAATAATTACTACAACTGTAAAAAGTCCTGCAAAACATAATTTTACAAAAACAGTTGAGGATTCGATAACTAATTGTTTTAAAGCTTGTTGTTTTTCTAAATTGTCTGTAATTAAGTTTAAACTTCCCTGATGAAATTTCTGAACTAAATTAATAAACCATTCTTTACCTTGCAAATCTATTTCATATGGGACTGGTCTTTTTAAACCAATTACATTTTTAACTCCACGAGATAACCAGTCCTCATGTTTAATTACTGCTATTACAATTTCAGAAATTAGTAATGTTGCTATCGCTAAATAATCAGCTCTTAGACCTAACGCAATTTTTCCAATTACGTATGCTAGACCACCTGCAAAAAATGCCCCAACTATCCATGAAAATAGTATAGGCAAACCCATACCACCCAAAAAGCCTGTTGTTGCCGGATTAATTGCCTCGATTGACTCTATAGCTGGTGCAGATATTAATCTTAATAAGATTAGTCCAACTATTATTACTGCCGCAATGATGTAATTCCTGTTTTTTGATTTACTAAATTTTTTCATTACTAAACGGATAATAAAAATCATTGAAAAAATTATGAATGCACATAATAACATGTCTATACCACCAGCTCTCCACGCTTCTTCAACTGGAGGAGCTGAAACCAAAACTGCTGCTAAGCCACCAAGCGCTGTGTATCCCATTATTCCAAAATTTATTAATCCAGCGTACCCCCATTGAATATTAGCCCCTATTGTCATAACTGCAGAGATTAAACATAAGCATAAGATTGATAATGCCATACTCCATGACTGAAGAAAGCCAACAAGAATTATTAGGCCTAGCATTATTGAGTATGCAGCAATTACATCTAAATTATTTCTCATAATACTTTCCCTTTAAAAATACCTGAAGGCCTAAATAATAAAACTACAACTAAAATTGAAAAAGAAACTGCAAACTTATAGTCTGTAGATAATAATTGTAAAAGACTGTCTGGCTCTAAACTTTCTGGTAAGAGATAAACAAAAAACTTTTTATATGCATAAGTTAAAAGTATTTCTGAAAATGCAATAACATAACCACCTAAGAAAGCCCCAAATGGATTGCCTATGCCCCCAACGATAGCAGCAGCAAATATTGGAAGCATATTATTAAAATAAGTAAATGGCTTGAAACTTTTATCTAATCCATACAAAGCTCCACCAACTGTTGCTAGAATTGCTGCAATCACCCAGGTAGTCATAACAACTTTTTTAGGATCTATTCCTGATAAGAGAGCTAAATCTTCATTGTCTGAATAAGCTCTCATACTCTTTCCTGTTTTTGTTTTATTCAAAAACCAAAATAATATTGAAACAACTACAATTGTTACAAATAAAGTGATGACTTGTGTTGATTTAATAGCAAGTCCCTCATTTAAACCTGTCATTTCTTTAAACTCATTTGCCCTTATAATAAATTTTTCTCCATCAAAAAATCTTCTATCAAAAGGTCCAATAATAATTCTTACTATAGCTTGGGTAACAAACATTGTTCCAATGCTTACCATTGCTAACATTACGGGTGGACTCTTTTTAGTTCTATAATAACTAAAAACTAATTTATCTTTAAGAAGCACATAAAAAATAGTTATTATTATACCAAAAGGTATTGCAATTAATGCTGTTGGAAGAAATCCTAAACCTATTCCTAAAGATTGAAAATACCATGTAAATAAAATTGTAAACATTGTACCAAAAGACATGAGATCTCCGGCTGTAAAGTAGGCAAATCTTAAAATTCCGTAAATTAATGAGACAAAAATAGCACCGAGTGCTAATTGCGAGCCATAAGATAACGCAGGTACAAATAAATAATTTAAAAGTAAAATTATTGCATTTAAAAAATCCATTTTAAGCTCCTAAGAAAGAGCTTCTAACTCTTTGGTCATTTAATAATTCCTTGCCAGTTCCAGAATATCTATTCTCCCCTGTAACTAAAACGTAACCTCTGTCTGATATACTCAAAGCCTGTTTTGCATTCTGCTCAACCATTAATATTGCAACATTAGTTTTTTTGACTTTTAAAATATGATCAAACAACTCATCCATAACTATTGGTGAAACTCCAGCAGTTGGTTCATCGAGCATTAAGACAGATGGCTTTATCATTAATGCTCTTCCAAGAGCAACTTGTTGTCTTTGCCCACCGGATAACTCTCCAACTAATTGTGATTTTTTTT
Organism: uncultured Pelagibacteraceae bacterium; assembly: GCA_902567495.1. Lineage (GTDB taxonomy): Bacteria > Pseudomonadota > Alphaproteobacteria > Pelagibacterales > Pelagibacteraceae > Anoxypelagibacter. Next base: position 1,682 of record CACFMO010000013.1, on the reverse strand, counting down.
CCTGTAAAATTGGAAAGAGATCATAAATTCTTTCTAAAATTTCTTTAATATTTTCATCTCTTAGAAAAGCTCCCATCTCTAGATTTTCTCTTACAGTTAATCCTGCAAATACATTCCGGTTTTGAGGAACAAATGCTATACCAAGTTTAACTCTGTCTTGGGGATTTAGATTTGAAATATCCTGGCCATCAATAACTACTTTTCCTGATTTAAGTTTTAGTAATCCTAACATAGCTTTCATGGCTGTAGATTTTCCAGCACCGTTTGGACCTAAAATTGAAACTATTTCTCCTTTATTTACATTTACAGAGCAAGAAGAGATTATATCTGGACCAGATCCATACCCTCCCGTCATTTTTATTCCTTCAAAAAATGCCATTAATTTTCATCCTTTATTTTTGATCCTCTTCCTAAATAGCTCTCAATAACTTTTTCATTCCTCTTAACCTCATCTGGGGCGCCCTCGAATAATACGGACCCCTCTGCTAAAACAATAACTGGATTACAAAGTCGGCTAATAAATTCCATATCATGTTCGATCATACAAAAAGTGTATCCTTGTTCTTTATTTAATCTTAATATTGCGCTTCCTATATCTTTCAAAAGGGTTCTGTTTACTCCTGCACCTACCTCGTCTAATAAAACTAATTTTGCATCAACCATCATTGTTCTACCTAACTCTAATAGTTTTTTTTGTCCTCCTGATAAATTTCCAGCTAACTCATTTGAGAGATGTTTTAAATTTAAAAATTCAATTACATTAAGTGCTTTTTCTTTTACTTTTATTTCTTCTTTTTTAACTAGACTTGGTTTGAATAGTGCATTTACTAATTTCTCACCTGATTGTCCTCCAGGGACCATCATTAAATTTTCTAAAACAGTGAGATTAGTAAACTCATGAGCAATTTGAAAAGTTCTTAAAACTCCTTTTGAAAATAATTCATAAGATGGTATATTTGTAATATTCTCATTATTAAATAAAACTGTACCTTGGGACGACTTAAGATTGCCTGAGATTAAATTGAATAATGTAGTTTTCCCAGATCCATTAGGTCCAATAATTCCAGTGATAGATCCTTTTTTTATTTTTAAAGAGCAATCTGATATTGCCTTTAATCCTCCGAACGACTTAGAAAGGTTTTTGACCTGAAGAATATTAGAATCTGACTGCATAAAAAATTATACATTGTTTAATCTTTTAAGGATACTGTTCAAAGATTTTGAGAAATGTCTATAAAATCCAGCTTTTCTTAAATATTTCAATGCGTGTTCATTTAATCCCTTTGGTGTCTGAGAAGATTTTACTAAATATTTCAAATCTTTTTTAGAATTTAAGGATGAGTCAATAGATAATGCTATGAATAAGGATGTAATATATTTTTGTGCCTCATTCCTTTTTACACCTCGTTTTACTAACCAATCAGATAATACTTTCAATAACTCGTAAAAAGGAGCCATCATTGAAGACGAAACCCAGAAACTCTTTGAAAGCTTTTCGTTTCTAATTTCTATCACTGTACCCAATTTACTAAAAAAACCTTTTACTTTCTTATCAGGGGGGCAAATTGGTATTGGTCCTAGCTTATTAGATATTGGAGGAAGAGGTATAGCTCTAATTATTTTATTTTTTTTACCAATATATTTTTTAAGTTGTGCAAGATTAATAGTAGAAATAAAGCTTA
>CACFMO010000012.1 GCA_902567495.1 uncultured Pelagibacteraceae bacterium | reverse complement strand
AATTTTTACTTCGTCTTATTAGAATTGTAGGATTCTTATAATCTTCTTTTCCATACTCAAAAGATTGACCATTCATATCAGTTACAATAGCTCCTGCATGCTCCGCAATTGCATGTCCAGCCGCGTCATCCCATTCATTAGCTCTTACTTTATCAACATACAAATCATATTCACCATTTGCAATTAAGCAATACTTGTATGAGCTACTTATTTTTAAGAATGAATTTGCTCCAAATTCATTTAACTTTTTTAAAATATCTCCCGAAGGTTTTGTTCTATTTGTTAAAGCAAGGATTTTATTTTTTGCAGTTTTTTTTTCACAGTCTAATTTAACTTTATTATTTTTTTCAATCAAATATGAATTTCCTTTTCCGTATGAGTAAAACAATCTATTTTTTTTTGGAACACCAATTATTCCAAGTGACGGTAAACAATCGATTATTAATCCAGCATTAAGTGTATAAACATCTTTTCCTGATATGTATTCTTTTGTTCCATCTATTGGGTCAAGAAGCCAGTAAGTTTTTAGAGTATTTCGAATTTTCAGATCTACAGACTCCTCAGATATAATCGGTATGTCAGGGGTCAATTCTTTAATTTTTTCTTTAAACATTTTGTCAACCTCAAGGTCTCCGTTTGTAACCGGAGAGTCATCTGGTTTCTTTATAATTTTTAAACCTGAATTATACAGTTCAATTGTTTTTTCACCTGCCTTTTCAGTAATATCTATTAAAGATTCAACTATTATTTTTAACTGTTCATTTTTCATAATTTATTTTTTTTAAGCTTATGTTATTCAAATTAATTACTTTTTTTCCTACATTTTCAAAATTAATTGTTGCCTTATTCTTAATTATAGACTGTATCTGGCCTGTTCCCCAGTCTTTTTGAGAGGGGTTTACTACAAAATTACCTGGCTCTAGTTCATATTGCATAATGGAAAATTATAAGTTTTTATACTATATAACATTTTATGATTAACTCTCTAGGGATAAAAAAGTCACCCAAAGATACAAAAGTTGTTGTAGCAATGTCTGGTGGTGTTGACTCTTCGGTAGTAGCAGGATTAATGAAAGAACAGGGTTATAATGTTACTGGAATTACACTTAAATTATATGACGATTCTAAAACATCTATTTCTGGAAGACAATGTTGTGCAGGTAGAGATATAATTGATGCTAAAAGAGTATCTGAAACTTTAAATATAGATCATAAAATTTTATATTATCAAAAAAAATTTAAAACCGAAGTAATTGACTCCTTTATAAATAGTTATGTTGCTGGGGAAACACCTATTCCATGTGTTCAATGTAATCAAACAGTAAAATTTAGAGATTTATTTAAATTTTCTAAAGAGCTTAAAGCAGACGCATTAATTACTGGACATTACGTTTTAAGATATGAGAATAACGGGTATGGTGCAATGTATAGGGCTGAGGACAAAGAAAGAGATCAAAGTTATTTTCTTTTTAGCACTACTCAAAGTCAATTAGACTACTTACGATTTCCGCTAGGTTTAATTAATAAGTCCGAAACAAGAAATATTGCAAATAAATTAAATCTTAATGTCGCAACAAAGCCTGATAGCCAAGATATCTGCTTTGTTCCTAACGGTAATTATGCTTCTGTAATAGAAAAATATAGGCCACAATCATTTAAAAAAGGCAACATATTTAATATTAAAGGTGAAAAATTGGGAACACATGATGGAATTATCAACTATACAATTGGCCAAAGGAAAGGAATAAAAATCTCAAATTCTGATCCACTTTATGTTGTAGATATTAGAGCTCAGGATAACTCAATAGTTGTTGGAACACAGGATTTTTTAAATATTAAAAAATTATTTTTGAGAGATATTAATCTTTTAGCAGAAACCAATAATTTCAAAAAAAATGTTTTAATTAAAGTTAGATCTACGGGAAAACTGCTTAATGCCAAGGTACAGATTAAAAATAAGTCTGCAGAAGTAGATATACTACAAGATGAAAAAGGAGTATCACCTGGACAAGCTTGCGTTATATATTCAAAAGATAGTATTGGTGAAAGAGTTTTAGGTGGTGGTTGGATTGAAAAAACTGAAAAAAAATTATCCACATAATTAACAGACAGCAAATTAAAACAACTAAAAAGTGATACATATTATTTTCGATGTGTAATAATGTTAATTTGAATTGAGAGGCAACTCTCAACTGGCCAGTTAAGGAAAAACCGAGAGGTTCAAGCTTAAAGGGCAGAAAGTTCCGCTGAGTAGCGCTAAAATAGTGGAACGGGAGGCTTGGCGGTAGCGCATTAACGACGAGCCAAAACTAAAGTCTGCGCACCGAAAGGTGTGTAGACGGCAGTTTTTTTTTACAAATTTATACCTTTTTCCAAAATAAATAAGTTAACATATAGAATAGGATTACTCCTACAAAATAATTCCATTCCAAAGCATGTTTAAAATGCACGTTACCGCTAGTTACAACTATTGGTAAACTAAAAATTGCCACAACTACTAAAATTGATACTAAAATTATTTTCAAGATTAATGCATAATTGTTAAAATAATCTTTTATTGAAGATTTCAATTTAAAAAGTCTTAAAACAAGAAGTGATTGAGCTACAATTTCAAAAATTATAAAAGCTAATAAAACAAACCTTCTAAAAAATTTATATAAATCGTAATCAAATTTGATGCCTAAAAAAATTGAGTGGATAATCAAAAAGATGGCAGAAAGTATTCCAAAAGTTTTAAAAAGATTTTTGCTTTCAAATTGTTGTAAATTATTAATTAATTTATTTGTTTTAACCCAATATAAAATTAATAAAAAAGATGCAAATATCATCGAAGGTTTAAATATCAAATATGTTGGATATGTTCTTGCAGTTCTACTTATAGAGACACCTCCATCAAAATATGGAAAAGTTGGGTTTGACCTTCCGATTTGATCAACAACTAAAAAAGTATTTTCGAATACATGGTAATTAGTAGAAATAAATAAACAAAGATTTATTGCCACAAAAGGAATAATAAATATCCATAAACTCAATTTTCTGATTTGAGTTATAAATTCCATTCTAAGACGATTTATCTTTTCTTGTTTCTTCTTCGAGCTCTTCTTTTTTTCGAGCCAATTTTACGTCTTCCTCTGTGTTTTTTTGGATATCCCATATTAACAATTAAATATCATTTAAAATATTATTTTTCAATTTAATAATAAATTAATAAAACTTCTCTTTAGCCAACCAATTCGTATCAAAATCAGAAGAAACAAATTTTTCATGAGATAAAATTCTTTTGTGTAAGTCAATAGTTGTCGTAACACCCTCAATAACAAATTCATTTAAAGATCTCATTGTTCTTTGAATTGCTTCAGTCCTATTTCTGCCTTTACATATTAATTTACATATTAAACTGTCATAGTAGGGTGTAATTTTACAACCCTGGAATATTGAACCATCTACTCTGGTCCTAAATCCTGAAGGTTGGTGGCACACTGAAATTATACCTGGACTAGGCTGAAAATTTTTTGATGGGTCTTCTGCATTAATTCTACATTCTATTGTATGTCCTCTTGCACTTATATCATCTTGTTTCAATGCAGTCTGACCTGAGTGCGCTATCCAAATTTGTTCTTTAACTATATCAATACCAGTTTGTACTTCTGTCACAGGGTGTTCAACTTGAATTCTGGTATTCATTTCTAAAAAATAAAATTTTCCATTTTCATAAATATATTCTACAGTTCCAGCACCTTCATAGCCTATTGCTTCTACCATTTTTATTGTTTTATCTAACAAATCAGATCTTACTTTATCATCTAAGACTGGGCTTGGTGTTTCCTCAATCAATTTTTGATGTTTTCTTTGAACACTACAATCTCTTTCATTAAGGTGTACAGTTCTATTTTTTCCTGACAATATTTGAACTTCAATATGTCTAGGATTTTTAAAATATTTCTCAATGTAAACCTCATCATTTCCAAAATATTTTTTTGCTTCTAAACGGGCCAAAGAATACATTTCACTTAATTTGCTTTCCTCTTCAACTATTTTCATTCCTTTTCCGCCACCACCACCAGATGCTTTTATAAGAACTGGATATCCAATTTTTTTACAAATTTCTTTAGCTTGTTTTAAATCTTTAACACCTCCATCAGAACCCTCAATAACTGGCAATCCTTTTTCTTTAGCAATTATTTTTGCTTGAATTTTATCACCCATTTTTTTAATTATCTCGGCTTTAGGTCCAATAAATTTAATTTTGTGTTTTTCAACAATTTCTGCAAATTTATAATTTTCTGATAAAAATCCATACCCTGGGTGAATTGCTTCAGCACCAGTTACATCAACTGCTGACATGATAGCGGCAATATTTAAATAACTATTCTGAGGTTGATGAGAACCAATACAAACACTCTCATCAGCTAGTCTTACATGCATAGAGTCAACATCAACATCTGAATGAACAGCAACAGTTCCAATGCCCCATTCTTTACAAGCTCTAATTACTCTAACAGCAATCTCACCTCTATTTGCTATTAAAACTTTTTTAAACATTTATTATTTTAAAAGTACTAAGGTTTGACCAAATTCAACCGCTTCACCGTCTTGTACCAATACTTTCTTTACTATGCCATCCGATGTAGAGGGGACATGATTCATTGTTTTCATTGCTTCAACAATCATAACAGTTTGACCTTTTTTAATCTGACTTCCAACTTCAACAAATTTTTTACCTCCTGGTTCAGGTGCTAAATAGGCAGTTCCAATAATTGGTGAAGTTATTTTTGTACCTGACTCTTCTTTTTTTGGAGGAATATTTGGTTTATGTGCAGTAATATTTGTAATTCCTGAGATATTTTTTGCTACCTTAACTTTTTTAGTCCCATCTTGATATTCGATTTCTGATAAATTAAATTCATCTAGATAGTCTTTAAGTTCTTTTATTAACTTTTTATCAATTTTCATTATTTAAAATTTTTTTAATTCCATCAATTGCCATTAAGTATCCACTAACTCCTAATCCACAAATAATTCCATCAGCAGCTTTACTTATCAATGATTTATGCCTGAATTCCTCTCTTTTGTAAATATTAGTTATGTGTAATTCTATTGTTGGTATTTTAACAGCCAGCAGAGCATCAAGAATTGCAACTGATGTATGAGTATATCCACCCGCATTTATAACAATTCCATCATACTTTTTTTTAGCATCTTGTATGATATTTACTATTTCACCTTCAACGTTAGACTGTTCAAATTTGATCATTGTTCCTGTCTTTTTGGCATGAGACTCACATTTATTCTTAATGTCCTCGAGCGTAGATTGACCGTACTTTTCTTTTTCTCTTGTTCCAAGTAAGTTAAGATTAGGACCATTAATAACAAGAATTTTATGACTCATTTTGATATAATAAAAAACTAAATTATCTCAATTATGGCAAAAATACAATTAAATGGAAAAGAATTAAAAATTAATGAGAATTTAAGCATTAAAGATCTTTTGAAAAAGTATAAATTAAAAGAAAAGCAGATTGCAATTGAGTTAAATGGCACGATTTTACCTAAGGAAAATTATAAAAAGAAAATAAAGAATAGAGATAAAATTGAAATTGTTCATTTTATTGGAGGAGGTTAGTGAATAAAGACTATTTAAAAATAGGAAAATATAAACTTAATTCTCGCTTAATTGTGGGCACTGGAAAGTATAAAAGTTTTAAAGAAACTGCAGATGCTATTAAAGCTTCAGGAGCTGAAATGGTAACTGTTGCTGTGAGAAGAGTAAATATTTTAGATAAAAAAAAACCAGTCTTAATGGATTTTTTAGATCCAAAAAAAATTATATATTTACCTAACACAGCGGGATGTTTTACATCTGAGGATGCACTAAGGACTTTAAGACTAGCTAGAGAAATGGGTGGATGGAAACTTGTAAAACTTGAGGTTCTTGGTGACAAAAAAACTCTTTACCCAGATATGATTGAAACTGTGAAATCAACTAATGTACTTGTCAAAGAAGGCTTTGAAGTTATGGTTTATTGTTCAGATGATCCTATAATGGCAAAAAAATTAGAAGATGTTGGTGCGACAGCAATTATGCCTCTAGCATCACCTATAGGATCTGGAAGAGGTATTAGAAATAAATTAAATATTTCGATAATAAAAAATAATTCCAAGGTTCCGGTTATAGTTGATGCAGGAATAGGAATTGCATCCGACGCATCAATTGCGATGGAGTTAGGATGTGATGGAGTATTAATTAATACAGCAATTGCTAAAGCCAAAAATCCAATTTTAATGGCCAAGTCAATGAAACATGCGGTTCTAGCAGGAAGACAATCCTATTTAGCTGGTAGAATGGCATTACAAAAATACGGATCTGCTAGTAGCCCAAAAAAAGGATTAATTTGATTTCCTTCTTTTTTTTCTAACCCACAAAATTCTTCCAACAACCTGTTTCTTTTTCTTTTCGTTTGCTGATGGTAAAGCTTTAATTTTGTTATCTTTTTTTCCATTTAAATCCTTTAAATTTTTGACACTTTCGATTTTTTCAATTATTTTTTTATTTTTGTTTAAAAGATGAATCCTGTATTCTGGGATAATTAAGTTATTATCAGCCATTATGTTAATTTTAAATTTATATTTTTTTTCAAAGAATGATAATTCTTTTTTTAACTCAGAATTTAAATATATTGCCACTTTATCTGGTACATAAGCCATAGCAATCTTTGTCTTCTTTGAAAAAGCTAACATTTCAATTTTTTTAATAATTTTAAGACCAAAAGACTCTAATGAAAGATTTGTTTCCCATTTAATAAAACTTTCTCTTAATCTTTGACGAGTCATTTCCATCAATCCGAAATTACTAATTCGTCCGGTTTGTATTCTTGCTCTATCAGTTTTTAATTTTTCTCTTATTTTTCTCTCTACAATTCTTCTATTATGATAATTAAGCATATCAATAAAATCTATAACGATTAGACCTGATAAATCTCTAATTTTAATTTGTCTCGCTACTTCTTCCGCTGCTTCTACGTTAGTATTTAATGCAGTTTTTTCAATATTTAACTCCTTTGTTGATTGACCTGAGTTTACGTCAATTGCAACTAAAGCTTCAGTCGGATTTATGACAAGGTAACCTCCTGATTTTAGTCTTACAACGGGTTCGAATATTTTATTTAAGTCCTTTTCAATATTCTCACTATGGAAAAGAGGAATTTTTCCTTTATATTTTTTAACCATTTTTGAATTTCTAGGCATGAGTTGTTTCATAAATAGTTTTGCTTTTTGGTAGCCCTCGTTTCCTTCTACATGAACAAATTTTGTATCGTTATCATATATATCCCTGAGCGCTCTTTTGATAACATCCCCCTCCTCATGAATTAAAATGGGTGCTGTAGATTCAATAGCTTTTTCCTTAATTGACTCCCATATTCCTATTGTATTTTGTAAGTCGTTTTGAATTTCTTTTTTGGTTTTTCTTGATCCAGCTGTTCTAACAATTAAACCCATGCTTTTTGGAATTTCTATTTCCTTAAGCATTTTTCTTATTTGATTTCTATCATCATGATTAATAATTTTTCTTGAAATTCCACCACCTTTTGCAGTATTTGGCATTAAAACAATATATTTCCCTGCTAAAGAAATAAATGTAGTTAATGCAGCGCCTTTTTGACCTCTCTCTTCTTTATTTACCTGAATCAAAATTACCTGCCCAGGCCTAATTACCTCCTGTATTCTATACTTTCTTACTCCATACCTATTTTTAAGTTTTTCTCTTGTTTTTTCAATATTCTCAACACTTGTTATTTTATTCTCTTGATTAATATTACTTGAAGAATTTGCATTTATTTCCTCTTCTGATGTATTTTTAGTTTTTGCCTCTGTATCTTGACTTTCTTCTTTAAGATCTTCTCTAATTTTTTCTTCAGCTTTTTTTAAAACTTCTTTGTCTTCAGTTGGTATTTGATAGTAATCTGACTGAATATCATTAAAGGCTAAAAAACCATGTCTTTCTCTCCCATAGTTTACAAATGCGGCCTGAAGGGAAGGCTCAACTCTACTAATTTTTCCTAAATAGATATTACTCTTTTGATTTAAACTATTTTTGTTTTCATACTCATATTCTTCGATATGAGATTTTGATTTAAGCACAACTCTAGTTTCTTCTGGATGCGAAGCATCAATATATAAATTCTTTTCCATAGTAAATTAAATCCGTTCATAAATTTGTTTGAAATTTTTTTATTCATTTTTTGTTATACAGCGATCATTAATATACATTTTTTTAAGGAAAAATACAGTTTTTCTATAATTAAATATGCCTTAAGATAGCCTAAATTAAAGAGATATTATAAACCTTTAAATCATGAAAAAAACACTTAATCATTTAGTGAAAATTATTACAGCATTTTTTCTATTTACTATTTTCATGACTTTTTCAGCATTTTGGTATTTTTCATCAGGATTACCAGACTACAAAAAATTAGCAAATTACGAACCCCCTGTTTCTAGCCGGGTTTATGGAGATTCAGGTGAGCTAATAGCAGAATATGCAATCCAAAAAAGGCTTTTTATACCAATAGAATCTATTCCTGACGTAGTAATAAATTCTTTTTTATCTGCAGAGGATAAAAATTTTTTCGCACATCCAGGTGTTGATGCGAAAGGTATTACACGAGCGTTAATTAAAAATATTGAAAATATTATACAAGGTAAAAGACTAGAGGGGGCTTCAACTATCACCCAGCAAGTTGCTAAGAATTTCCTACTAACCAGCGAAGTTTCATTGAGAAGGAAAATAAAAGAAGCAATCTTGGCCTTCAGAATTGAGAAGTCATATTCAAAAAAAAGAATACTAGAACTTTACTTAAATGAAATTTATTTAGGACAGGGTACCTACGGAGTAGCATCCGCAAGTCTTGAATATTTCGATAAATCAGTAAAAGAATTAAATTATAAAGAAGCTGCCCTTTTAGCAGCACTTCCAAAGGCTCCAAGTAAGTACAATCCTTATAAAAATAAAAAATTAGCAAAAATAAGAAGGGATTTAGTTTTAAAAAATCTTGAAGAAAATGGCTACATATCAAATAAGGAATTAAAAGTTTTTAAAAAAAGTGATATTAATCTTAAAAAGAAGAAAGTTATTCTGGTAAAAGAAGCGCAATCATACACAGAAGAGATTAGAAGAATAATAAGCACAGAATACGGTTTCGAAAAAGTATACTCTGAAGGATTATCAATTAGCACACCCTTAAATGGAAAATATCAAGTGGCTGCTCTAGAAGCCTTAAGATCTGGAATTGAGTCCTATGATAGACGAAAGGGGTGGAGAGGTCCTATCACAAATAAAAATATTAATAAAAATTGGCAAAAAAAAATTAAAAGTGTGAAGATTGACAAGACATTAAATTGGAAAATTGCTGAAGTGACAAAAGTAGAAAATGAGTTTTCAGAAATAAGGATATTAGATAATAACTTGAGCGGAAAAATTCTTTTTAATGGTTTGAAATGGACTGGAAAAAAAAATTTCAATGAATTATTGGAACAAGGAGATTTAATTTTTGTACAATTAAAATCAAATAATATCTGGTCATTAAAACAGCTTCCAAAAGTAAATGGAGCAATAGTTGTGATGGATCCTTTTAACGGAAAAGTAAAAGCTTTAGTTGGTGGTTATAGTTACGTATCAAGTGAGTTTAATAGAGCAACACAGGCTAAAAGACAACCTGGATCCGCTTTCAAACCAATTGTATATGCAGCGGCTTTAGAAAATGGGTTTTTACCTAATTCATTAATATTAGATGCACCTTTTATAAGTAAACAGGGTGAAGGTTTAAAAAAATGGAAACCACAAAACTATGGAAAAAAATTTTATGGTCCATCGACACTTAGAATGGGTGTGGAAAAATCTAGAAATTTAATGACAGTAAGGGTTGCTCAAAAACTAGGTTTTGAGAAAATTTCTAAAATTTCTAGAGATCTGGGTGTTTATGATAACGTACCAGAACTTTTGTCTGTGTCTTTAGGCTCTAGTGAGACTACTCTTTTAAAAATAACAAATGCTTATTGTACTTTTGTGAATGGCGGAAAAAAAATAAGTCCTCATTTAATTACACGTATTCAAGATAGAAGAGGTAAAACTATTTTTAATTTTGATAAAAGAAAGTGTGAGGGTTGTGAAATATTAAAATTTGACGAGAAATTTGTACCAAATATTTTAGAAGATAACAAACAAGTTATTTCTGCAGAAACAGCGTATCAAATGACTTCAATTCTTGAAGGTGTAGTTAAAAGAGGAACAGGAAAAAAATTAAAATTTTTAAATGTTCCGCTAGCCGGTAAAACTGGAACTACAAATAATAACTTTGATGCATGGTTCATTGGTTTTACATCAGACTTAGCGATAGGAGTATATATTGGTTACGATGAGCCAAAAAGTTTGGGAAAATTTGAAACTGGATCAAAAGCAGCTTTACCAATTTTTAAAGATTTCATTGAGAGGGCAGTTTATAAAGAAGAGATGAGACCCTTTAAAACTCCTCAAGATATTTATTTTTTTCCAGTCAATTACAAAAATGGTAAAAACACTAATTTCAGTGATAAAAAAGCAATCATCGAAGCCTTCAAAGAAAAAACAATAGAAGAAATTAATTTAAAAAATTTAAGTATTGGGCAAAACTATGATAAATTTAATAAATTTAGGAGATTCTATTAATGAATGATTTTGAAAAAAAAGTGAATTTGTCTGAAAAATCTCTAAAAAATATTAGGGGGTATCTTTGATAAAAAAAGTGCTGAAGATAGGATTGGTATCTTAGATCAAGAGACAGCAAAAAAAGATTTTTGGAAAGACGCAAACAAATCAAAAAAAATAATAAAAGAAAAAAATTTTCTCGAAGGAATTTTAAATTTTTATAAAAATACAGTAAACGAATTAAACAATTTAAAGGATTTAAATAAACTTGCTTCAGAGGAAGAAAACTTAGAAATACTAAACGATTGCGAAAAAAAAATTTCAAATACTTTTAAGGAAATTAAAATATATGAGACAAAATGTTTCCTATCTGGAGAAAATGACAATTTAGATATTTACATTGAGATCCATGCTGGTGCCGGTGGAACAGAAAGCCAAGATTGGGCTGATATGTTAAGAAGAATGTACCTAAAATGGTTTGATAAAAAGGGTTTTGGCTATCAAATGATTAGTGAGCACAAGGGAGAAGAGGCTGGCATAAAGTCTTCTACGCTAAAAGTTAACGGAGAAAATTTATACGGCATGATGAAAAAAGAGTCAGGCGTACATCGTTTAGTAAGAATATCTCCATTTGACTCAGGTGCTAGAAGGCACACAAGTTTTGCAAGTATATGGGTTTATCCATCAGTCGACGATTCAATCGATATTGTTATTGATGAAAAAGATTTAAGAGTAGATACATATCGATCAAGTGGAGCTGGCGGACAACATGTTAATACAACAGACAGCGCTGTAAGGATTACTCACTTATCAACTAAAATTGTTGTCCAATGTCAAAACGAAAGATCCCAACACAAAAATAAGGAAACATGTTTCAAAATGCTCAAAGCAAGACTTTATGAGTATGAATTGCAAAAAAGAGAAGAAAAAAGTCAAAGTCAAATAGATTCAAAAACAGAAATTGGCTGGGGACATCAAATCAGATCATATGTTTTACAGCCTTACAGATTGGTAAAAGACCTCAGATACAAAATAGAGGATACAAATCCAGATGGAGTATTGAATGGAGATATTGATAAATTTATTGAAGCAGGAATTTTCGGGCAAAAATAAATATGAAAAAGTTTTTAATATCTTTAACTTTGTTAATTTTATTTACGATTTCGATTTTAATTCTATACCTATCTTTTTATGGATATCAAACCGATAGATTTAATAAGATTATAAAA
>CACFMO010000011.1 GCA_902567495.1 uncultured Pelagibacteraceae bacterium | reverse complement strand
TCAGATATAATATGAGTGAAGTTTGTTTTTTGAGAACTAGTTATAAAATATCCAGATGTATTTAAATTTTTTATTTCTTTAAAAAATTTTGTATTAGAAGTTATTTCTTTTGTCACGACATTATCGATAAAACCATCTAATAATTTAACAAAACTTTTGTAGTGTTGGGCTGAATAAAATATTAAAATTATTGTTATCAAAGTTGGAGCAATTTTTTCTGTTTTTTTTAATTTTTTTAAAAAAAAATAAAAAGCTGACAAAATTAAGGGCCATGCCACAAATGAATGAAGAATAATAAATCTAGATGGCATTAATCTAACAAATATGTCTGGAAAAACTGCAGGAATTAGCTTAAAAAAAAAATAAATTAAAGTAGATAAAATTATAGAAGTATTAAAAAAAATTCTAAAAAAATCACTTTTTTTGTTCTTATCTTTATAAAAATAATAAGTATTTATTACCAAAAATAAAAAAGCAGTCTTTAAAAGATACTCAAAGTGAATAAATCCTAGTGTATTTCGGTGTCCATCCCAATTTTTCATGTAGGAGCTTAAATTTTGAATTTCAAAATTAATTGTACCTAAATTTTTATTAAAAAAAAAAATGAAAATAAAAAATGTTATTGCAAATCCGTATATACTTCCTTTTATAAAATCATTTCTAATTTTTTTCTCATTAAAAATAATTAAAGAGATAATTGCTATAGATAAAATCCAGGTACCAATAATTGGGTGTATACAAATCAATAACGTTAAAAAAAAACCCGATAATTTAAAATAATTATTTATTAACAAGCTGAAAGAGAATGATGTTATCGCTAAACTCATCATCCCATAAGTATGATTTGATAGTATTAAAGAAGGGTAATCTGTGTCACCTAAATTTTTTTGAAAAATTAACATCAATACAGCAATAAAAAGACCTAAATATTTTTTTGAAGTAATTCTGTTGACTATTAATAAAGCACTTAAGGCAAAAAAAAGTGAGCTAATAAATAAAATTAATTTTGATGAAGCCTCAACAGACAAACCCAACTTCAATAAAAGCTCTGAAAATTGATTAATTATCGTCCAACTATTAAAGTAGTAGTATTTCATTGGTGATAAAGGTTCGGGATATTTAATAATATTTGAAAGTGCCAAGCCACTATCCATTGATACTTGCAAAAGAGAATGAGAAAAGCTTAAGAAAGCACAAAATATAATTAAGATAAAATAAATTATTATATTGTTTTTTAATGAATTCAAATTTTTAGCCCAAATCTTTTATTAACATTCTTTTTTGAAATTTGTTTGAAATAATTTTTGTTATTTAAATACCAATTAAAAGTTCTATCTAAACCTTGTAATAGAGAAATTTTATGTTTCCATTTCAATTCTCTTTTTATTTTATTAGAATTTATAGCATACCTTTTGTCATGACCAGGTCTATCTTTAACAAATTTAATTTTAACATTCTTTTTAAAAATTATTTTATTTTTTTTGGCAAGCTTTAAAATAATATTAATAATTTCTATATTTTTTACTCTGATTCCAGTTCCAATATTATAATTTTTTCCAATTTTTCCTTTTTTAAAGATTTTTAATAGTGCTTCACAGTTATCCTCAACATAAATCCATTCCCTTATATTAGTTCCTTTCCCATAAAGAGGGATAGATTTATTCTGAATAATATTAAAAATAATTTTTGGTATAAATTTTTCTGGTAACTGGTTTGGACCATAATTATTACAAGAATTTGCAATTATAACATTTGATCCGTAAGTTCTATAATAAGCTTTTATTAATTGATCTGCTCCTGCTTTAGATGCGGAATAAGGGGAACTAGGATTATAATTGTAACTTTCATCTACTTGAATGTTTTTTTTGATATCTCCATACACTTCGTCAGTAGAAACATGAACTAATTTAGTTTTTTTCTTTGAATTTTTGTTAAACAAATTTATAGCCTCTAATAGATTAAAAACTCCAAATATATTAGTTTTTAAAAAACTTTGTGGACTGTCAATTGATCTATCAACATGTGTTTCTGCAGCTAAGTTAAATACACCAATTGGCTTAAATCTTTTAAGAATCTTAAAAATTTTTTTTTTATTATTTATATCCTCTTTAAAGAAAACGTAGTTTTTATTATTTTTAAAATTTCTTACATTATAAGGATTTGCAGAATAACTTGATTTATCAATATTGATTACAAAATATTTTTTTTTAAGAAGAAGCTCAACTAAGTTGCTACCTATAAAACCTTGACCACCTGTTACTACGATTTTTCTCATATTTTAATTTAGATAAGATATGAACTAATATGTTTAATTAGTAAAATAATTGTTCGATAAAATCAATTGTTGATTTAATCAATTTTTAAAATATAAATCTTAAATGTCAAAAATAAAGAAAATTTTGATTACAGGTGGAGCTGGTTTTGTCGGAACTAATTTAATTAATCTTCTTTTAAAAAAAACTAAATATAAAATAATTAGTATTGATAACTATTCGTCAGGTATAAGAAAAAATCATATTAGAAATAATAGAATTCAATATTTAAAAGGGCACACTCAAAATATTTCCCAGATAATTAGGGATCCAAAGGAAATAGTTACAGTCTTTCACTTCGGAGAATTTGCAAGAATCTATCAAAGTTTTAAAAAAATGAATGAATGTATTAATTCTAATTCTATAGGTACAAACGCAGTTTTTAATTACTGTTTGAAAAATAAAATTAAGCTTGTTTATTCTGCAACTTCTGCTTCTTTAGGAAATAAGGGTAATGATAAAAACTTATCTCCGTATGCTTTTACAAAAGCAAAAAATTTAGAACTTTTAGAAAATTTAAAAAAATGGTTTAATTTTAAATATGAGGTAATTTATTTTTATAATGTTTATGGTCCAAATCAAATTTGCAAGGGAGACATGGCAACTGTAATTGGTATTTTTGAAGATCACTACAGACAAAAAAAAGCTTTGCCTGTGGTAAAGCCAGGTAAGCAGACAAGAAGATTCACACACATCAATGATACTGTTGATATTTGTTATAAAGCCTGGAAAAGAAAATTATGTAGACATTATAGTATTGCTAACAAAAAAACCTATTCTATTTTAGAAGTTGCCAGAATGTTTAATACAAAAATAAAGTATTTACCAAAACGAGAAGGTGAAAGATACGCATCAGCTTTAACCAATAGAAGTCTTTCAAACAAAGTCCACAAATATTTTGGTAAAATTAAACTTGAGGAATATATTAATAATTTTCTAATAACTAATAAAAACTAATTCTAATGTCCTGGGAACTCAATAAGACTCTTAGTAAAATAAGATTTATCAATTAGTTTTTTGTTACCACCTAGATCAAATAAATTAATTATAAAAATAAAGCCAGCAACTTTAGCTTTTGACATTTCTACTAATTTTGCTCCAGCTTCAGCTGTACCTCCAGTAGCTATTAAATCATCAATTATTAAAACTTTATCCCCTTCACTCAAAGAGTCCTTATGAATTTCTAATGTCGCTGTTCCATATTCTAATTGAAAATCAACTGAAATTTTTTCTGAAGGTAGTTTATTTTTTTTTCTCATCATAATAAATGGTTTTTTCAACTTATAGGAGACTGCAGAAGCAAAAACAAAACCCCTTGATTCAATAGCAGCTATCTTGTCAAAATCTAATTTCTTTGAAGATTCTATAATTTTATCAATTGAATAGTTAAATGCCTTTGAATCTTTTATTAAAGTTGTAATATCTCTAAATAGTATACCCTTTTTAGGGTAGTCAGGAATTGATCTTATATAATTTTTTAAATTCATATTTTACTTCATTATCTAACAAAAAAAGATTAATAATTAAATCATGAAAAACAGAAAGCTTGGGATAATTGGTGGAAGTGGCCTGTATAAAATGGAGGGTTTTGAAAAACCTAAGTGGAAAAAATTAGAAACTCCGTGGGGAAGCCCCTCAGACTCTGTGATGATAGCAAAATTTTATGGAAATGAAATCTGTTTTATACCTCGCCATTCAAGAGGTCATAAAATAAATCCCACAAATATAAATTTTAGAGCAAATATTGATGCAATGAAACAACTCGGGGTAACTGATCTGATATCTGTATCTGCAGTTGGTTCATTAAAAGGTAGCCTTGACCCAGGGACATTTGTCATTGTTGACCAATTTATCGACAGAACTTTTTCAAGAATAAAAACTTTTTTTGATAACGAAATAGTTGCCCATGTATCAATGGCGCAACCCACTAGTAAAATTTTAAGAGAATGTTGTGAAGAAGTTCTTAAAAAACTTAATATAAAACATCAGATGGGAGGCACCTACGTAGTTATGGAGGGGCCTCAATTTTCAACTTTCGCTGAGTCTAATTTATACAGATCTTGGAAAGCAGATGTAATTGGGATGACGAATATGCCCGAAGCGAAATTAGCGAGAGAAGCTGAAATTAGGTATTGTACCGTGGCAATGGTTACAGATTATGATTGTTGGCATTCTGAACATGAAGAGGTAGATGTTGCTATGGTTGTTAAAACCTTACAAAAAAATGCATCTAACGCACAAAATATGATCAAAGAAATAATAAAAACCTACAAACAATTTATTGATGATAAAGATCCTGCGAATAATTGTTTAGATACTGCTATAATTACAGATCCTAAATTAATGACAAAACAAACTAAAGAAAAATTAAAAAATATTGCAGGAAGAGTTTTTAAGAAAAAATGAAGATAAATGGCAAAGCATTTAGAACAATATGGTTTGATAATAATATTGTAAAAATAATTGACCAAACAAAACTTCCACACCAATTTATTATAAAAGAATTAAGAACTATAAAAGATTCAATTAATGCAATTAAAACAATGGAAGTAAGAGGAGCCCCATTAATTGGAGCAACTTCAGCCTATGGTTTAGTTTTGTCAATTATTGAAAAAAATGATCAATCCTTTTTAAAAAAAGCAAGTGAGGATCTAGTTAATTCTAGGCCAACAGCGATAAACCTTAAATGGGCAGTTGATAGAATGATGAAAAAATTAACTGGGGTAAATAGTAAAGAAATCCTTAATACTGCAATCAAGGAGGCACAAAATATTTGTGAAGAGGATGTTAATTTTTGTAAAAATATTGGCCTCAACGGTCTAAAAATAATAGAGGCAATATATAAAAAAAAGAAAGATACTGTAAATATTCTTACTCATTGTAATGCAGGATGGCTGGCAACTATAGATTGGGGAACAGCAACTTCGCCTATATACCATGCACATAAAAAAGGTATTAAAGTTCATGTTTGGGTAGATGAGACAAGACCTAGAAATCAGGGAGCTAATCTTACATCATATGAGCTAAATGAGGAGGGAGTCCCAAACACAATAATTGCTGATAATACTGGAGGTATTCTAATGCAAAGAGGGCAAGTAGATATGTGTATAACCGGAACAGATAGAACTCTTTCAAATGGAGATGTAGCAAATAAAGTTGGAACTTATCTAAAGGCTCTTGCTGCACACGACAATAATGTTCCTTTCTATGTAGCTTTACCTAGCTCTACAATTGACTGGAAAATAAAAAATTCTAAAGATATTCCAATTGAAGAGAGAAATTCTGAAGAACTCTCTATTGTTGAGGGTTTAGATAACAATGAAAAATTAACAAAAGTTTTAATTTATCCAAAAAAAAGCAAAGCAATTAATTTGGCATTTGATATTACTCCTTCAAAGTATGTAACTGGTCTAATTACAGAAAAAGGTGTTTGTAATGCCTCAAAAGAGGGATTAGAAAGCTTGTTTAAATGAAAAATAACTCTTTCACGCTTTTACAAGGATCAAATAGTGGCATAACTAGACTCAAATTAAATGATCCGGGCTCTTATAATTCTTTATCAACTGATATGCTTAAATCATTAATTAACAGATTTAAGGAGCTCGATAAAGACCAAAAAACTAGAGTTATTATTATTGAGGGTTCGGGTAAGGGTTTTAGTGCTGGTCATAATTTGAAAGAAGTAAAATCTTTAAAAGGTAAACCAAATTATAAAAAATTATTCGAATTATGTTCAGAATTAATGATGGTTATAATAAATTGTAATAAACCAGTTATAGCCAAAGTACACGGCGCAGCATTCGCAGCGGGATGTCAATTAGTTGCTACTTGTGATTTAGCTTTAAGTACAGACGATGCAATTTTTTCAACACCCGGAGTTAATATTGGTCTTTTCTGTAGTACCCCGATGGTTGCTTTAAGTAGAAATGTGGCAAGAAAGAAAGCAATGAAAATGTTGTTAACAGGTGATCCAGTCAGTGCAAAACACGCTAAGGAAATAGGCCTAATCAATGATCATTTTAACATCAATAGTTTAGAGGAAGAGATAATGAAATTAGCAGAAAATATTTCCTCAAAGTCTAAAAAGGTTGTTAAAATTGGAAAAAGAGCCTTCTACAAGCAATTAGAAATGCCATTAGACAAAGCCTATAAATATACAAGCCAAGTTATGAGTGAAAATATGATGGCTATAGATGCAAAAGAGGGAATATCAGCTTTCATTGAGAAAAGAAAACCTAATTGGAAAGATAAATGATTTCAGATGAATTAATTAAAGAAACTCTTAAGTCATCTAAAATTATTGCAATGGTAGGGGCTAGTGTTCCGAAGAAGGATGAAGCGGTAGCCAAAATGAGACTAAAGCCATCAATTATTGTTATGAAATATCTTTTAGAATTTGGGTACAAAGTTATACCTGTAAATCCATTTTCAGTTGGAAAAAAAGTAAATGGAGAGACAATAGTTGAAAAATTAGAAGATATTTCTACACAAATAGATATTGTAAACGTTTTTAGACCCTCTAAGGAAACCCCCGACATAGCTAAAAACGCAATTAAAATTGGCGCTAAGACACTATGGTTACAGTTTGGAATTCAAAATAAAGAGGCAGAAGAAATCTCAAAATCAGCGGGATTAAATTGCATTATGAACAAATGTATAAAACAAGAATATCAAAGATTATTTTTAAAAATGAAACCGGTCTTTCCAGTCCTTTTAAATGATTAATAAAGTTTATCTTAAAGAAGCGGCAATGTTACCACCATCGACTGTGAGTACAGCTCCGGTTGTTTTTTTTGAAACTGCAAGATGAAAAAATGCTTTAGCAACATCTTCAGCTTTTACCTCATTAGTCAATAAATTTCCTCTCATGTAAGTATCCGCACTTACAGATCTAGCTTTTGCTCTTGTCTTAATCATTTTACCAGTCATAAGACCACTTTTTATTCTATCGGCATTAACTCCATTAGATCTTATACCTATAGATCCATAGTCAACGGCGTATTGTTTACACAAACTTAATAAAGCTGATTTAGGTAACCCATATGGTCCAAAATTTTTTCCGGGATTGACAGATTGTTTTGAAATATTAAATAACAAACAACCATTAATATTTTGTTTTTTCATAATTTTGATTGCTTCAGAAGCACAGTTTTGGTGAGAGAAAAAATTAATTTCAAAACTTTTTCTTAAAATTTCGTCATTTACTTCGCCAATAGCCCCTCCTGGTGCAGCTCCTGCATTTGATATTAAAATATCAAATCCTCCAAACTTTTCACATATTATTTTAAAAGCTCTTTTTACACTTTTTTTATTTGTAACATCACAATGTATACAAAGGTCTTTAATTTTTAACTGAACCTCTTTAAGACGATTAAGATCGTTATCAAGCAAAACAACTTCTGCTCCGTAGCTCTTAAACATTTTATAGGTTTCAAAACCAATTGTACCTGTAGCTCCAGTTATAACAACGATATTTCCCTCTAAAAGTTTTTTCTTTTTTTTAATCTTAGCTTGCTCCAACGACCAATATTCAACATCAAAAAGATCTTTCTCTGGTATAAATTTATACGAAGACGTTTCTTCAACGGAACTAATTACTTTTGCATTAGTTTCTGTTAAGTCGCCTGCTATTTTAGCTGAACAAAGATCTTTACCAACGCTAAACATCCCGACGTTTTGTACAAGAACTACTCTTGGTGACGTATCTAACATAACTTTTTTATCTTTGACTTTTTTACTATTTACTTTGAAATAATTTATATATTTTTTTCTATAATTTTCAAAAGCTTTTTCTGCAGTCTTTTTAAAATCATCTATAGATGAATTTTTTTTAGGTGTAATGATAAGAGGGAATGGTTTTACCCTTATAACATGATCAGGTGTTGCTGTACCTTTTGATGTATAAGTTCTGACGTTTTTACCATTTATGAAATATTTAAGATGTTTATTTAATCTGTAATTAATCACAAATTTTTGATCTTTATTTTCTGACAAAAGACCCCTTACTATCGGTGCAATATCATGTGGGTTAAATTTGATATTATTTTTTTTAATTTGTTTTATTTTTTTTGATTTCAATTTCTTAACAGCTGTTTCTGCCTTAGAAACGTATTGAATCATTAAGTCGTAAGCTTTTTTACAATCATTAGAGAAAGTAAAAATTCCGTGGTTCATAAGTATCAGACATTCGATATCTGGATTTTCAGAATAAATCTCATTCACTTTTTTTGCTAACATAAAACCAGGCATTACATAAGGTACTATGCTAGCCTTTTTTCCAAATATTTTTTTACTTAAATTTAGTCCTCCTGGTCTATTAGTTACATTCATTACTGCATCAGCATGTGTGTGGTCCACATATTTATAAGGCAAGAAGGCATGTAGAAATGTTTCTACAGAAGGATTTGGTGATTTAATATCTATTAAATTTCTTTTTTGAAAAGCAACCATATCTTCGTCTGACAAATATTTTTTCTTTCTGAGACTTAAAAGGGGATCTAATTTTACTGCCGGAAGACCAGGTGGTTCAATGTCTGCCATATCCCATCCACTACCTTTGACACATAAAACATTATATTTTTTCCCGTCTATATCGTTAATCGTAGTTTTTACGGATGTATTACCTCCGCCATGAAGAACAAGTTCAGGATTTCTTCCAAGAAGTCTAGTTGTATAGACTCTTAAAGCCAAATCCTTAGAAAAACCAAGTTTTTTGTACTTTTTTACATAACGATTTGCAATTTTGTTTGACCAATTATTTTTCAAAATCAATCTCCTTTTTTATTAACAAGAATATTTTTAGTTGTAAAAAATTAAATAACAAGTATAAAAAATAAAGAGTTGTTAAAAAAGGTTGATACAATGAAAAAAGTTGGAGAACACGTAACGATAGATTTTTTAGGCGTTAAACGAGATTACGCCCCAGATTTTTATAATAAAGTAATATATAAAATAGCAAAAAAAGCCAAAATTGAAGTCCTTAACATCGCAGAAAAAATATTTAAACCTCAGGGATATACTTGTTTAGCACTTTTAGCAGAGAGTCATATGAGTTTTCATACATTTCCCGAAAAAGGTATAATTAGTTTTGATTTCTTTACATGTGGAAAGATCTCGCCAACTGCAGCATTAGACATCCTCAAAGAGGAGATTAAACACGAAAGAGCTGTGGTAAGAAGTTTTGACAGAAGTAATAAGGGGATTTATGAAGATATATACAGTACACCTGGGCATAAAAAATACTATGTTGTCAGCGATGTTTTAGAAAACTTTGTTTCTAAAGTAGGCCAGCATATTGAAGTTCTTAAATTAGAAGAATTTGGATCATCTTTATTTATTGATAGTGAGTTACAAGTTGCAGAAAAAGATGAAAAAAAATACAGCGGTCAATTTGTCGGGTCCGCTTTAAATTTATCTAAAAATAATTCAAGTGCCGCAATTATTGGTGGAGGAGATGGTGGAGTAGCTAGAGAGCTTTCGTCAAAAGGCTTTGATTTAATTGACTGGTACGAACTAGACCCGGAAGTGGTCAAAGTATGTCAAAAACATCTTTTAAAAGTTTGTGGAGATATTAAAGCCAACAACAAAGTAAAAACTTATTGGGGAGATGCTTTTGAAAGTATTAAAAAAGTAAAAAATTCAAAGTATGATAAAATTTTTGTAGATTTAAACGATGATCAATTTTGCATTGACTTAGCTTCGAAAAATATGAAAGGATTAAAGAGAATATTAAAACCGGGAGGAGTCATTACAGCCCAGGTTGGATGCATGTCAAAAAAACCTAGACAAGTAAAAAATTGGTTAGAGTTGTTAAAAAATAATTTTGGCAACGTAGTGCTTGATGAGGTTTTTATTCCAAGTTTTGACTGCAGATGGAATTTCGCTTCTTCATCAAATAAAGATCATTCTTAGTATTTAGTATACTCTTTAACTTCCTCAATATTTGACCCAAATGATCTGTTGATCTCTTTTTTAACTTTTGCTCTTTTGTCATTCATAAAATGGACATCTCTTGAAACTTTGATAAATTTATCACTAAAATCTGAATTTTTTTCTAATAATCTTTTTTCATTTTCAATATCCCAAAGTCTCTCGTTTATTGATTTAAGCTCATTAAAAAGTTTCTTATATTTATCTAAATCTAAATCCTTTAATTCTATAGCTTTGAGACTCTGGTACTCTTTTTTGATAATATTAAGTGATTCTTTATCAATTATTTTTTTCATCTTAATCTCTAAAATAGTTATTTTATCAGCTAATTCGCCCAGAGAAATTTCAGCTAAAATTTTTTTCATTGAATATTTATAAACTATGTTATTTTAACTTTTAATGTCAAATATATTGATTATTAAACATGGATCTTTAGGCGACTTAATTCAAGCAAATGGGGCAATGAAGGATATTAAAGAGTCCTTCCCCAATGATAAAGTTCTCTTACTAACAACCCCTCCGTATGTAAATTTCATGTCAAACTGTCCTTACATAAATGGAGTTCTTATAGACAAAAGACTTCCAAGATGGAATATATTTTATCTATTACGTTTAAAAAAAATGTTATCGAGGTTTAAATTTGAAAAAGTATTTGATTTACAAAATTCTTCAAGAACAAATTTCTACAGAAAATTTTTTTTTAAAGGTGTAGACTGGTCAAGTTCAGAAACATCATTAGAGAAAAACCAAAAAAAATCAGATTTTGATAACGATCCAGTTTTAAAAAGAATGAAAATACAATTGCAAAAAAGCTTGATTAAAATAAAATATACCGAAAATTTAGATTTAAACTGGGCTTTTAAAAATATTAAACCAATAATAAATCAACATATAGATGGTAAGTATATTGCTATATTTCCATTTAGTTCAGAAAAACATAAAAATAAAATTTGGCCTTATTTTCCCGATCTTATTAAAGAAATAAAATCTATGTTTGGAGAAAAATATAATATTGTTATTGCTCCCGCTCCAAACGAGATAGAAAAAGCAAAAAATTTAAGCGCAAATATTATTTTAAATAATAGTAAAGCTTTAGATTTAATAGAACTTATTAGTTTAATAAAAGAGGCAAGTTATGTTGTATCTAATGATACAGGACCAGCACATATATCATCACATTTAAATAAAAAAGGTTTAGTTTTATTTGGAAGCCATGTTTCTCCAAATAAGGTAAGTATTGGCCAAAATAATATGAAAGCTTTAGAAGTTAAAAACTTAAATGATTTAAAAGTTGAAACAGTTATTAATAAAATGAAAGTAGATTTAAATTAAATCCAAATATTGTCTGATAATTTTTTTCCAAGAAAAGTTTTCTGAAAATTTAATAGCATTTGATCCAAATTTTTTATAATTATCATTTTTTAAAAATTCTAAAATACTGTTATATATTGAAGATATATCTTGGCCGTCACAAATTATACCAGTTTCGTTATTTCTTATGGCGTCTTCGGCTCCACCATCTTTTCCACCAATTGACCCAACTCCATAACTAGCAGCTTCAATAAAAGATATACCAAATCCCTCAACAGATCTCTCGTATTTAATAGATGGCATCAAAAATATATTAGAACTTTGTATAAGAGATATTTTTAGTTTTTGATCTATATTATTTAAAAATAGTACTTCCTTTTCCAACTTAAGTTCTTTCACTAATGATAATAATCGTTTTTTTTCATCACCATCACCAACACTTATATATTTTATTTTTGGAAATTTTTCTTTTAAATTTCTTATACACATTAAAATATTTTGATGATTCTTTCTTCTTTCTAATCTTGCTATAGTTAAAATTTTAGGAAAACTATCGTTATAATATTTTTCTGACTCTCTTTTTAATTCGCTATCAATATTTAAAGGTTCATCATGTCCAGGATGAATAATATGAATTTTTTTTTCAGGCAAACCTATAGTAATAGCCAGTCTCTTTGTAAATTTTGAATTTGCTATTATAAATTTAACTTTTTCAAGTGAAACTAAAATCCTTTTATTTAAACCAGAATTTTTTTCATGATTTATCTCTTTGGAATGCACAAGGCAGAATGTAGGTATATTTTTAATATTATTTGAATTTATTTTCTCGACACTTTTCCAATGATCAAAAAAAATTGATCTTATATTTTTATTTTCTTTAATAAATTCAGAAACTCTATTAGCCTTTCTGTATTTTCTAAAAAGTTTAAAACCACCAAATCTTTCAATTGTGGCTTTGGAAATTTTATCATACTCAGTTTGTTTTTCAGTTTTATCCGCAAAAACCGTAACCGGACCGTGATTCACTAATGCTTTAGCTAAACCACCTATTAAATTTTGCATTCCCCCAATATCAGGTGGAAAGTTTCTTGTTGAAATAACAAACATTATTTAGTCCACTTGATATTACAGCCCATGCTAGGAATTTGCTCTTTTGGCCCTTTTCCAGTTTTAATTATTAAACGCATTGCTCTTGATAAATCACTCTCACCTGAGTTGATTGGTTTTAAATCTTTTAATTCTTTGATTCTACCTCTGTACTGTAATTCAAGTTTACTATTATAACCAAAGAAATCAGGCGTACATACGGCACCATATTCTTTTGCTATTTTTTGAGTTTCGTCAATTAGATAAGGAAAAGAAAAATTAAATTTTTTACTAAAAATTTTCATATTCTCAAAGGAGTCCTCGGGATACTCCTTTGTATCATTAGACATAATTGCAATTGAATTTACACCTTCTTTTTTTAAATTTCTACAATCCTCAACAATATCTCTTATTATAGCTTTTACATAAGGGCAGTGATTACAAATAAACATAATCAACAAACCATTCTTTCCAATGTGGTCTTCTAATTTGTGTAATTGACCATCAATTCCTTTGAGCTCAAAAGATTTAGTTTTTTCACCAAAATTACATATAGGTGTTTTAGTTAAAACCATAATGTATTATACATAAAAATATGATTTATGACTTCGAAAAAAATGTACCCGAGGTTCATCCCGAAGCATGGGTTGCAGCAAATGCTACACTTATAGGAAAGATTAAATTAGAAAAAAATTCAAGTATTTGGTTTAATGCAGTACTTCGAGGAGATATCGAATTAATAACAATTGGTGAAAACTCTAATATACAGGATGGAAGTGTACTTCATACTGACCCAGGATTTAAATTAAATGTTGGTAAAGGTGTAACTGTTGGACACATGGTTATGCTACACGGTTGCCAAATAGGTGATGATACTTTGATTGGGATAGGAAGTATTATTTTAAACAATGCTAAAATTGGAAAAAATTGTATAATTGGTGCTAACAGTTTAATTACAGAAAATAAAATTATTCCAGACAATTCTTTGGTTGTTGGAAGCCCAGGAAGAGTTTTAAGAAAAGTTACAGAAGAGGAAATAAAAGCTATCCACGAAAATGCAAAACACTATGTTCATGGATCTAAAAAGTATAAAAAATAATTAAGGAACTAACCAAGTAAAACTTTTTGGACCGTTTAAGTCAATCAAAGCTCTGCGATGTCCTTTTGCTGCTAAGTAAAGCCACTCAATACTTTTTATTTTACATCTAATAACACAAAAATTTTTATAACCTTCTTCACTTTCTTTTTTTGTAAAACCAAAGTTATCAAATTTATTATCTAAACCTGAAGTTGGTTTATCTGTTTTAGTTCCAGGACTATTGGAAACTAAATAACATTTTCTACTAATATGGCCTGTCTTATCCCAAGACTCTTTAGCAACTTCATTATTATAATTTATTTCGCAAATGGCTTTAATTCTTAATTGTATTTTTTCTTCTTTTCCATAAAATAATACCGAGCAATTTGGATTTTTTTTAATCTTTCCTATTTTTGATGATCTTATATCGCTATGGTATTGAATGATATTATTCTGTTGATCTGCTTTTCTTAAAACAACCACTCGTCCATCAAGATCTTCACCATTACCACATATAAAAGTTGGAGTTCTGAATTCAGAAGATCTGTCCTTAACTGCATTTGTTAAAAGCTTCCAAATCTTTTTTTCGATTTCATTGGAATTTTCGTAATAGCTTACTTCTTCAGACACAATCTATTTTCTAAATCTTTTTATTAAGCTTGAAGTATCCCATCTTTGCCCACCCATTTTTTGAACCTCAGCATAATATTCATCAATTATTTTAGTTATTGGTAGAGGCGAGTTATTTTTTTTAGCTTCATCCATGGCTATTTTTAAATCTTTTCTCATCCAATCAACTGCAAATCCATAATCAAATTTATCTTCAATCATGGTCTTATGTCTATTTTCCATTTGCCATGATTGGGCTGCTCCTTTTGATATCACTTCGATGACATCAATCATATTTAAACCAGCGTTCATCCCAAAATTAATAGCTTCGGATAATCCCTGAACAACACCAGCAATACATATTTGATTAACCATTTTAGTTAACTGACCACTTCCTGACGAGCCTAATAATTTTATTTTTTTACTGTAACAATCAATAATGGGTTCAGCCTTTTTATATGGAATTTCATCTCCACCAACCATCACAGTTAAAGTGCCACCCTCGGCTCCTGCTTGCCCCCCAGATATTGGAGCATCTAAAAAATTAAATCCTTTTGTTTTAGCTTCTTTATAAAGTTCTCTAGCAATATTTGCAGAAGCAGTTGTATTATCAATGTAAATCGAATTCTTCTTGGCAGTTTTAAACAATCCTTTATCTCCAAGAGTCACCTCTCTTAAGTCATTATCGTTTCCTACACATGTAAAAATAAAGTCACTTTCTTTAGCTGCGTCCATTGGAGTATCAGCTGATTTACCTTTGTAATCCTTGATCCACTTTTCTGCTTTTGACTTTGTTCTGTTATAAACAGTTACATCATGGCCTGCTTTTGATATATAACCTGCCATGGGGTAACCCATTACACCTAAACCTATGAAAGAAACTTTGCTCATAAATGATTAACCTTAGTTTAAATAAAAAAGTTTTATTATTTGGATTTATATTTACATTTTTTTCAAGTTTTGGACAGAGTTTTTTTCTTGGCTTATTTAATCCCAGTATTAGAAATGAGCTTGACATATCACATGGACAATTTGGCACAATTTATGCAATAGCAACTATTTGTTCAAGTATTGTTTTAATTTGGTTTGGAAAAAAAATTGATGAGTATAAATTGTTAAACTATTCAATAGTTGTCATAGGTATTTTATTTTTTTCGTCAGTATTTTTCTCATTCATAAATAATATTTATTTATTAATTGTAGCAATTTTTTTAATGAGATTTTCTGGTCAAGGATTAATGTCACATACTTCATCTACAACAATTTCAAGATATTTCAATAAAAGAAGAGGAAGGGCCCTAAGTGCAATTTGGTTCGGACTTTCTTCAGCTGAATTTATTTTACCAGTACTAATTGTTTTTTTATTAACCCTCTACCCATGGAGAACTATATGGAATTTTATTTCAATTATAATAATAATAGTTTTACCGTTAGTAGTTTTCTATACAATTAAAAATATTACAATCGATTCAAGAGAAGGCACTAATATAAAAAATAAAAATTTCATTGATATAAAAAGCTGGAAAAGATCTGAGGTATTAAAAGATTTTAAGTTTTATATCATAGCTTTAAACATGTTAGCATTACCTTGGATTGCTACAGGTGTTTTTATTTACCAATCTTTTATAGCTGAATCAAAATTATGGAATATTTATGTAATACCAAAATCATTTATGATTTATTCTATAATTTCAATTTTGACTTTAATATTTTCTGGTTTTTTGGTTGATAAATTTACAAGTAGAAAAATTATACCATTTGTAAACATACCTCTTCTTGTTGGGCTTATTATTTTATATTTATTTGACAATCCTTTTTATGCTTATTTATTTTTTGGATTAATGGGTGCATCAAATGGTTTAGCAAATGTTTTAGGCTCATCATTATGGGCTGAAATTTATGGAGTTAGATATCTTGGAGGAATTAGAGCACTTACAACTGCTTTAATGGTTTTTTCAACTGCTTTTGGAACAGCACTTTTCGGCTTTTTAATTGATAATGGATATTCAATCGAAAATATTGCCATGATTAGCGCTTTGTATGTAGGTATAACATTAATTATGTTGGTTTTTATAAAAAGTTCAATTGAACCTAAAAATATTCAACAAAAAACTTGATTTTATGAATTGTTTTTAATATTTATTGCTCAGATTTATGGCACGTATCACTGTAGAAGATTGTTTAAAAAAAATTGATAATCAATACGACTTAGTTCTCTTAGCAAAAGAAAGAACTTCTCAATTAAATTCTGGAGCTGAAATGCTTGTAGATAAAGATAATGACAAAAATACAGTAGTAGCTTTAAGAGAAATAGGGGAAGGAAAAGTTGCAGTTGATGAACTCAAAAAGAATGCAGTTCTAAGATTGAGAAAAGAACCTAACGAAAGTGATGAAGAGGTAATAGAAGAAGAAATTTCAAACGATGATTTCGAAAAAGAATACAAAGGAGAAGTTTCAAAAAGCGGTGTAGCAATATTACCTTCTAAAAGAATGAGAAAAGCCCCAATCCAAAATACTTCTTCCTCAGATGAAAAAAAAGAGCCAGAAACAACTCTCCAATTAACGGACGAAGTAAAAACTGGGACAGAGGAAAAACCTTCGCCATCCGAAGAAGAAAAAAAATAATTTATTTAATATAATTCCAAAAATTTTCAAAATATTTTGGACTTAAAATGAAAAATCCTAAACAAACCATCAAAATTAACGAAATTAAATATATTATTAAAAACAAAAATGATCTAATTCAAAAATCTCTTGTAAACAATATTCAATGGAATAATAATATTCTCTTTATAATTGGACAGTTAATCAAAAAATTTAATTTAAAACATTTTCTTAATATTGGTTGTCATATAGGAACTGTAGCTTTACCAATTTCTAAATATATTGAAAAAGTTACAGCGATTGAAGCATATCCACTTACGTTTGAACATTTAGAGGAGCATATTAAAATTAATAATATAAAAAATATTCAAGTTTTTAATTTGGCAATAGGTGACGCAAATAAAAAAATCTACTTTTTAGATGATAAAAATATTAGAATTAAAAATAACACAGGAGGTATGCATGTAATTACAGAAGAGGATATATCAAACAAAAGACTTTCATCTAATATTCATAGTAAAAAATACTCTAATGAAATGAAAAAGTTAGATGATTTAAATATTTCAAATTTTGATATTTTATTAGCTGATGTTGAGGGTAAAGAGTATGAGCTTTTAAAAGGAGGGAAGAATAAAATAAAAAAGTATAAACCAATTATAATTGTGGAAATATGGAATAATAATAAGAGAAATCTTGAAAGTATGCAGACAACAAGTGACGAAATAATTAACTATGTCGTAAATTTAGGATATAAATTAATCAAACAACTTGGAGATAACTATATTTTTTTACCTAAAGATAAAACATAATAATTGCTATGAAAATAAATAGAACTGTAAGCGTGGCTCCAATGATGGATTGTACTGATCGTCATGAAAGATTTTTTTTACGTTTAATGAGTAGAAATGTAATGCTTTATACAGAAATGGTTGCAACAAAATCGGCAATTCATGGAGATAGAAAAAAAATTTTAGGATTTGATAAGATTGAAAAACCTTTAGCACTTCAAGTTGGGGGTTCTAACAAAAAAGAATTAATCGAGGTATGTAAAATAGCAGAAGATATGGGTTATGATGAAATTAATTTAAATTTGGGTTGTCCTAGTAAAAAAGTTCAAAAAAATAAATTTGGAGCATGTTTAATAAAAGAACCTGAATTAGTTGCAGATTGTATTAACAGTATGGTTAATAACTGCACAATACCAGTAACAGCAAAAACAAGAATAGGTTTTGATAATACAGAAACGTTCAAGTATCTAAACTCTTTTGTAAAAAAAATTTCAGAAGCTGGATGTAAAACAATAATATTACATGCCAGAAGAGCAATTTTAAAAGGCCTTACGCCAAAAGAAAATTTGAAAATACCTAAATTAAATTATCCTATGGTTTACGAAATTAAAAAAAGCAATAAAGATCTAGAAATAATTTTAAATGGAGGAATTACTAATTCAGATCAGATTATTGAGCATCTAAATAAATGCGATGGTGTAATGATTGGAAGGGCTATTTATCAAAATCCATATTTTTTGGCTGATATTGAAAAAAGAATATTTAAGAATACTAACATTCCAAAAAGATCCGAAATAGCAGAGATGTTGGTTGAGTATGTTAAAGATGAAGTAAAAAAAGGAACCAGAGTAAATCAAATAATGCGTCATACAGTTGGATTATACCATGGTCAGAGTGGAGCAAATAAATGGAAGAGGTATTTAAGTGACAATATGATGGCAAGGGACTCAGATTTTCAAAAAGTACACCATATAATGACAATAGCTCAGAATAATGAAAAAGCTAATCAAGCATCTCAATGATTGAAACGTTTGTATCTGATCAACTATTATTTTTATTAATTGTAATGGCATTAACTGCCATTGTTGCTGGATTCTTTGCAGGTTTTTTTGGGATCGGTGGAGGCATTATAACTGTACCATGTCTTTTTTATATTTTTAATTCAATAGGTATTGATAAGTCCCTTATAATGCATTTATCTGTTGGAACTTCCTTTGCAATAATTGTTCCGACAGCGATGATGTCTGTTTACACACATTACAAACATAATGCAGTCGATTTAAATATTTTAAAAACTTATGGAATATTCGTTGTAATTGGTGTTGTAATTGGTGCCTTTTCAGCTGCTTTAATGAATACAAAATCATTAGTACTTTTTTTTAGCTTAATTATTTATCTTCTTGCATTAAATTTAATTTTCTTAAAAGATAAAACAAAATTAAAAATAAAATTTAATCTAATTCAAAGAACTACATTTGGTTTTGTTGTGGGTTTTATATCTTCTTTAATGGGGATAGGTGGAGCCATTATGAATGTACCTATCTTAAAATTCGTTGGATACACTATAAATAAAGCAATAGGAACTGCTGCTTCAATTGGGTTTTTAATATCAATATTTGGTACAATAGGATTTTTAACCACAGGTATAATAATGCAAAAAAATATACCATTAAGTACGGGTTTTATAAATATTCCAGCTTTTTTTATATTTATACCAATTACAATTATAATGGCTAAAATTGGTGCTACAGCAGTTCATAAAATCAAAAGAGATTTAATTGCTAAATTATTCGGTTTTTTCTTAATAATTATAGCTAGCAGGTTTTTATACGAATATTTTAATTTTTAAATTTTCTGGTCGTAAGCACCAATTTTATTAGTTTTTTTTAGAAGGTTATCTATAAAATCGAAAATATTTTTTTTTCTTTTGTCTGATGATGGACTTTCAACAACAATAACCAACGATGGTTTATTAGAAGATGCCCGTATTAAGCCCCACGATCCATCCTCTAAAGTAAATCTAATACCGTTGATAGTTAAAATTTCAGATATATTTTGATCGTCAATTTTAATTTCATTACTTTTAATTTCTTTGATTTTTTCAACTATTTGATCAACAACTTGGTATTTATTTTCATCTTTACAAAAAGGAGCCATGGTCGGTGACTGAAAAGTTTTCGGTAATTCTTTGATAATTTCACTAATCTTTTTATCTTTAATATCAATTAAGTGACAGATTTGAATTGCTGAATTAATTCCATCATCGTAACCGTAACCTAAAGGTTTATTAAAAAAGAAATGACCACTTTTCTCAAAACCGGCTAACGCATTTTCTAAATGCACCTTCCTCTTAATATGAGAATGACCAGTTTTCCAATAAATCGTTTTACATTTATTTTCTTGTAACACTTTATCTCTTGAATAAAGACCTGTTGATTTAACATCTACAATAAATTTTGAATTTTTATATTTATCTGATAAATTTCTTGCAATTAATAAACCTATTTTATCTGAAAAAATTTCGTTACCTTCATTATCAATTACTCCACATCTATCCCCATCGCCATCGAAACCAAACCCAATATCTGCATTATTTTCTTTAACGACTTTTGCAATAGCACGAAGCATATTTAAGTCCTCTGGGTTAGGATTGTATTTTGGAAAAGTCCAATCTAAATTGCAATCTAATTCAATTACTTCACATCCAATACCTTTTAAAATTTGTGGGGCAAAAATACCTGCAGTCCCATTACCACAAGCAACAACTGCTTTAATTTTTTTTGAAACTTTATTTTTTTTTATTAAATCATTTATGTAAATTTTTTTAAAATCTTCTATTTTCTTTACCTCCCCATTACCTACAACAAACTGTTTGTTTAAAGTTAAATTTTTTAACTCTAACATTTCATCCGGAGCATGAGTTAAACCTTTTTTTATTCCCATTTTTACTCCAGTCCATCCATTTTCATTATGACTAGCTGTAACCATCGCTATTGCATCTGATTTCAAATTAAATTGAGCGTAGTAAACCATTGGAGATAAAGAGAGTCCCACATCTTCAACATAACATCCTGTTGAAACTAACCCTTTAATAAGAGCTTGTTTAATTTTTTCACTGTATGATCTATAATCGTGACCAACTATTATTCTTGGATTTTTTTTTTTAGTATTTTTGATTATTTGAGACCCCAAACCTTTTCCTAGATCGTTGATACCATCAATATCGATATCCTTTTGAAATAACCACCTGGCATCGTATTCTCTAAAACCGTTAGGATTAATTTTCATTAACTATAAATACTATTGAATTAGGGCCTTTTTTATAAATTGTTATTAACAAATTTTACACTTGCAAAATAAATTTAATGTTCTTATAATGTTCTATTGATTTTACTCCTATATGGTGTATTAAAATATAAGCAACACAACATATAGTTGTTTTGCTCTAAAAGTCAATTATTAAGGATATTATGAATAAAAACGTGTCTTTGGCAATAGAAAAAGCTGTCACAAACTTAGATAGGATTGAGAAAAGCAGCCTTAAAGAACTAAATAATAAAAGACCAGATTTATTTTCTTTAAACGATCAAACAGAATTATTTCAAAACGATAAGGGCATAACAATAAAAATAGATAGATCTAGAGATAAAAATTTAACAGATTTTGGCAGAGCCACTCTTAGCGACAGATATTTGGGACAGGATGAGTCATATCAAGATCTATTTGCGAGAGTTGCAAGCACTTATGCAGACAACAATCTTCACGCTCAAAGACTTTACAATTATATTAGTAATTTGTGGTTTATGCCAGCCACACCAGTATTATCTAACGGAGGAACCGAAAGAGGTTTACCAATTTCTTGTTTTTTAAATGAGGCCGGCGACAGTCTAGAGGGCATATTGGGGCTTTGGAGTGAAAATGTTTGGTTAGCTGCAAGAGGTGGTGGAATAGGAAGTTATTGGGGCAATCTAAGATCAATAGGCGAAAAAATTGGAAAGGTTGGAAAAACATCTGGAATAATTCCATTTATTAAAGTTATGGACTCTTTAACATTAGCAATTAGCCAAGGTTCTCTAAGGAGAGGATCTGCCGCTTGCTACTTGCCAATAGATCATCCAGAGATTGAGGAATTTATCGAGATGAGAAGACCAACAGGTGGTGATACAAATAGGAGATCTTTAAACTTACACCATGGTGTTTTAGTTTCTGATGCTTTTATGAGAGCTGTAGAAACCGACAGTCAGTGGGCACTGCGTAGTCCTAAAGACGGCTCTATTCAATCAACTCTTTCTGCAAGAAACTTATGGATAAGATTACTAACAGCCAGAGTTGAAACAGGAGAGCCATATATTGTTTATATTGATACTGTAAATCGCCAAATACCCCAACATCATAAATTGGCAGGTTTAGCGGTTAAAACATCTAACCTTTGTAGCGAAATTACGCTTCCAACTGGAACGGATAGAGACGGAAAAGAAAGAACCGCTGTTTGTTGTTTATCATCTCTAAATGTAGAAAAATACGATGAATGGAAAGATGATAAAAACTTTGTCGAAGATGTTATGAGATTTTTAGACAATGTGCTTGAAGATTTTATTAACAAAGCTCCAGATAGTTTTGCAAATGCTAAATACGCAGCTGCTAGAGAAAGAAGTGTAGGCCTTGGCGTGATGGGTTTGCACTCATTTTTTCAAAAAAAAGGTATCCCTTTTGGATCTGTGATGAGCAAAGTTTGGAACAAAAAAATATTTAAAAATATAGATGATAAAGTTAGTAAAGCATCAAAAGATTTAGCGGAAGAAAGAGGCGCATGCCCTGATGCTGAAGAGTTTGGAATTAAAGAGAGATTTTCAAATAAGACTGCAATTGCGCCAACGGCATCTATATCTATAATTTGTGGTGGCGCTTCACCAGGAATAGAGCCTATTGCTGCAAACAGTTACACTCACAAAACACTTTCTGGCTCGTACAATGTCAGAAATAAATATTTAACTGAGGTTTTAGAAAAATATAATAAAAACACCGATGAAATTTGGTCAAGTATTACCACTAACCAAGGTTCTGTATCTCATTTAGATTTTTTAACCAAAGAGGAAAAGGAAACTTTCAAGACTGCTTTTGAAATCGACCAAAGATGGATAGTAGAACTCGGTGCAGATAGAACACCACACATTTCACAGGCACAATCCGTTAATGTTTTTGTTCCGGCAGATGTCCACAAGAAGGATCTTCACCAATTACATTTTCAAGCATGGAAAAAAGGACTTAAAAGTCTGTATTATTGTAGATCTAAATCTATACAAAGAGCAGAAAATATTAATTCAGGATCATCAACAGATGTGACAAAGAATGTTTATTCAAACAAACAGGAATCAGATAATGAGGAAAATAAATATGAGGAGTGTTTATCATGTCAGTAATTAAATTAAAAAAAGATCAAGAAGTTTTCAAAGGCGGGTTATTAGTAGAAAATCCAGTTTATAAACCATTTAGATATCCATGGTGTTATGATGCATGGCTTACTCAACAAAGAATACACTGGTTACCGGAGGAGGTACCATTAGGTGATGATGTTAGAGATTGGCAAAAAAATTTATCACAAGAAGAAAAAAATCTATTAACTCAGATTTTTAGATTTTTTACTCAAGCTGATGTAGAGGTTAACAATTGTTATTTAAGGCATTACACAACTGTTTTTAAACCAACAGAAGTTCTTATGATGATGACAGCCTTTGCAGCGATGGAAACAGTTCATATTGCAGCTTACTCTCATCTATTGGATACAATAGGAATGCCTGAGTCTGAGTATTCAGCTTTCATGAAATATAAAGAGATGAAAGATAAATATGATTATATGCAAGGTTTTAATGTTAAATCAAAAGCTGACATAGCTAAAACAGTTGCTGTATTTAGTGCGTTTACCGAAGGGCTACAACTTTTTGCTAGCTTCGCAATACTCTTAAATTTTCCAAGACATAATAAAATGAAAGGGATGGGTCAAATAGTTACGTGGTCAGTAAGAGACGAAACTCTTCACTGTAACTCTATGATTAGATTATTTAGAGCCTTCATTAAGGAAAATCCTGAGATATGGAATGAAAAATTACAAAATGAGCTTTACGAAGCGTGTAAAACTATTATTGCTCACGAGGATGCTTTCATAGATCTAGCTTTCAAGATGGGCCCAATACAAGGTTTAACACCTGATCAAGTTAAAAAATATATTAGGTGGATAGGGGATAGAAGACTTATACAGCTTGGTTTACAACCAATCTACAAAGTCAAAGAGAACCCACTTACTTGGTTGGACACAATGCTTAATGCTGTTGAACACATGAACTTCTTTGAAGGTAGAGCAACAGAATATTCTAAGGCATCCACAAAAGGTTCTTGGGCAGAAGCATTTTCTTAATCATTGAGCGTTGATTATAAAAACTACTGGAGAAAATCGGGATTAAAAAAAAATTGGGGAAACATTTTTTTAAAT
>CACFMO010000010.1 GCA_902567495.1 uncultured Pelagibacteraceae bacterium | reverse complement strand
CCAAAATAATATCGAGGCAATTAATATTAAAAACGATGATGGAAAAGAAACAGAAGTTAAAACAGATTATATTCTAAGTTTCTTTGGATTAATTATGAAGCTAGGTCCCATTACTGAATGGGGTCTAAATATGGATAAAAAAACAATTAAAGTTAATACTGAAAACTTTGAGACAAATAAAAAAGGAATTTTTGCTATAGGTGATATTTGTACATACCCAGGCAAACTAAGACTCATATTGTCTGGCTTTCATGAAGGCGCCCTAGCATCTGTGGAATGTTTTAAAAGGGCAAGGCCTAATGAAAAATATCGGTTTGAATTCACCACTTCTTCAAAAGAGATTCAAGCACGGCTAGGTATAAAAAAATAAGTGATAGAACTGCTAACAGCAAACACTCCTAATGGAAAAAAAATTTCCATAATGTTAGAAGAAATAAGATTTGAATATAAAGTTACAAAAGTAAATATTCAAAAAGATGAACAATTTGATCCTAAATTTAGAGCTATCAGTCCTTTTAGTAAAATTCCAGTTATTATTGACCATGATAATAAAACATCATTATTTGAGTCTGGAGCAATACTAATGTATCTGGGTGAAAAAAGTGGTAAACTTTATCCAGAAAAAAACAAAAATTTAATTAACCAATGGTTGATGGGACAAATGGCATATGTTGGACCAATGTTAGGTCAGCATCATCAATTTCATCATTATAATTCTGGGAAAAGTAATTGGGGTGAGGAAAGATACTTTAAAATAGCAAAAACTATTTATAAAGATCTTGATGAAAGATTAGCAAAAAGTGAATTTTTGGCAGGAGATTACTCCATTGCTGACATAGCAACTTTCCCATGGATTGCTCGTCATGAGTGGCACGATATAGGTCTTAAAAGTTTTAAAAACCTATGCAGATGGTATGAAAATATCTCAAAAAGAGAGGCTGTGATTAAAGGATTTGATCTTTTGAAAAGAGATGAAAAAATTCCTACAATTTAATTATCTACGTATATTTTTTCTTCTTGCTCATGTTTTTCCTGAGCCTGAATACTTAAAGTAGCAATTGGTCTTGCAATCAACCTTTTTAAACCTATCGGCTCACCAGTTTCTATACAATAGCCGTAAGTATCATCTTTTAACCTTCTCAAGGCAGAGTCGATTTTGTTTACTAATTTTCTTCTTCTATTAGATGCTCTCATCTCTACAGTTTTTTCTGTGTAAGAAGATGCTTGATCAACAATGTCTGCTGACGCACTGTTATCATCAAGATTACTCAAAGCAGCACTTTCGTTGTTTGATTTGATAATCTCTTTTCTCCACTCAAGCAACTTTTCAGTAAAAAATTTTTTGTGCTTGGCACACATGTATTTCTCTTTGCTGTTAGGAGTGTATTTTTTTTTGATAGCCTTTTTGACCATATTTTAAACCTGGGGAGTATATTAACGTTTATATTGGTGTCAATATAATTTAAGTTATAAATATAGGTAAATTTTATGACAAAAAATTCATCAAAAATATTTTTTTTGTTAGTAATTGTTCATTTATTAATCTGGACACTGATTCCTTCATTAACTAATCAGAACCTTCCTTTGGACACTATTGAGGCTTTAGCATGGGGCAGTAATTTAGATTGGGGATTTAATAAACATCCGCCTCTTAGTGCTTTTGCAGTTGAAATTATTTATCAAATTCTCGGAAGCCAAGATTGGGCCTACTATTTTTTAAGTCAAATTTTTGTAGTAGTAGCTTTTTTTGCAGTCTATAAATTTTCAGAGGAAATTTTTAATAATCAAAAACTCGCCCTTTTATCCGTACTTCTTATTGAAGGTATTTACTTTTACAATTTTACAACTCCAGAATTTAACGTAAATGTTGCTCAGTTACCATTTTGGGCTCTATCCGTTTATTACACTTGGAGATGTATAAAATACGATAAAACAACTGATTATGTATTTTTAGGTTTATTCGCCGGTTTAGGAATTTTATCAAAATACCTTTTTATTTATTTAATTATAGGAATAAAACTTGTTTTTATTTACTTTATAAAAAAAGGAAAAAAAATTAATTTTTCACACTATTTTATTGCGGGCCCAATAACTTTATTAATTTTATTGCCCCATTTAATTTGGTTAACTGATAATAACTACATTACTTTATTTTATGGTCTTCAAAGAACTGGTGGGGTAGGAGATTTTCTAGACCATTTAATTTTTCCTTTAATATTCTTAGGTAAGCAAATTGGTCTATTAATTCCTTTTCTTTTAATGTCTTTTTTTCTTATAAAAAAAATAAAATTTAAAATTAATTTAAAAGATAAAAAATTAGTATTTTTACTTTTAACAATTATAGCGCCAATATTTTTGATGTTATTAACTTCAATGATAATGGGTGCAAAAATAAGAACTATGTGGATGACGCCTTTTTACTTATTTGCAGGTACGTTAATTATTTATATTTTTAAATCACAAATAAATTTGAATAAATTAAAAAGATTTATCTCTGCATTTATATTTTTATTTTTGTTATCACCGTTTACTTATGCATATGTTTCAATAACACAAACTGATAAAAGAACTGATTTTCCTGGTGAACAATATGCTAAACAAATTCAAAAGGAATGGGATAAAAAATATAATAGTAAAATCATTTATGTGATAGGCGATGAATGGTGGGGTGGTAATTTATCTTATCACTTAAACTCTAGACCGAAATGGGTACCATTAAGTAATAGAGAAAAAGCAGTTCAATTATTAAATTACAAAAAGAATCTTAATGCTGTAGTAATTGGTTATTCTGCTCATCTAATAGGAGATAAATGAAAAAATTTAAAATCCTAATACCTGTTTATAATGACTGGGAATCCTTAATCAAACTTCTAGATGAAATAAATAAAGTTATTACAGATATTAAAAATACTGAATTTGATTGTATGATAATAAACGATGCATCTACTATAAAATTACCTGAAATCAAGGTTCCTAAAAATATTAAAAAGATTGAGATATTTAATATGAAACAAAATAAGGGACATGCTAGATGTAATGCATTTGCTATAAGGTATTTATCTAAAAAGGATGACTTCGATCATTTAATTGTTATGGATGGTGATGGCGAAGATAGACCAGAGGAAATAAAATATCTAGTCAACCAAGCTTTGGAAGACCAGGAAGTATCCGTTGTTGCAAAAAGAGTAAAAAGATCAGAGGGATTTATGTTTCAAATACTTTATGAGGTTCACAAACTAATAACTTTAATTTTTACAGGCAAACAAATAAATTTTGGAAATTATAGTTGTTTAACAAAAAAAGATGTTATTACTTTATCAAAACAAGAAAGTTTATGGAGCAGTTTTTCAGGAACATTAAAAAAATCAATTAGTAGATTAAACACAATAAATTCAACTAGAGGCTCGAGATATTTTGGACCATCCAAAATGTCTCTTTTTAATCTTGGAATTCATTCTTTTTCAATAATTGCTGTTTTCAAATCTCAAGTTTTTTTAAGGGGATTAATATTTGGAATATTAATTTATCTTTTTAAAAGTATATTGGGCAATTCTACTACTTATTTAATTTTAGCTTTAATTACTTTCCTAGCTTTAATATATCTAAACTCTTTTAGGGAGAGCATTGAGGATTTTATAAAGTCAGAGGAAAACATTGATAATGTTAAAACATATACACACTAAAGGTTGTATTTTGAGTCTGTATCGGAATCAAAAGTGAATCAAAACGTGAACATCCAAATAAATGATGTATTTTGTGTGGATATCTTCTATTAATTTAAACCTTAGGAAACCAATATGTCTAAAAAAAAATTAACTTGTCACTGTGGTGGAGTAGAGGGTCAAGTCGAAGTGCCAGAAACTGGATTTGAAAAAATTATGCGGTGTAATTGCTCTATATGCAAAAGAAAGGGTTACATTATCGGAATAGCTGGTCCAAATGATTTTGAAATTATAAAAGGAGAAAATCTTCTAAAACTTTATCAATTCCATTCTAAAACTGCAAAACATTATTTTTGTACCATTTGTGGTATCCACACACATAACAGACCAAGAAGAGATCCTAAAATTTATGGTATAAATATTGCGTGTGTAGAGGGCATTAAACCATTTGATCTAAAGAATATTCCTGTTATCGATGGTGAAAACCATCCCCATGACAAAAAGTGATTATTTAAAATATTTAAAAAAACAAGAGGTTTCTGGCAAACCTATCGTCGACAAAATTGGAAAATTGAATAAATTTTATTTACCATTGTCAGAATGGATTTATTCAGTTTATAGCAAAGATTTTGAAACAAAAATAATAGGTTTGTCAGGTGGTCAAGGAGCAGGCAAAAGCACAATTACAGGAATATTAAAATTAATTTTAAAGAAAAAATATGATTTAAATCTTTGTGTATTTTCTATAGATGACTTTTACAAAACAAAAAATGATAGACTAATAATGTCTAAGAAAAAACATCCATTATTTATTACCAGGGGGGTACCTGGAACCCACGACATTTCATTATTAAATAAAACTATAAGAAAACTAAAGCAAAAAAAATTTAGAACAGTTTTAATACCAAAATTTGATAAATCTAAAGATGATAGACTTAGTAAAAGCAAATGGCAAAAAATTAAAATAAAACCAGATATAATTATTTTTGAGGGTTGGTGTGTTGGTACTACACATCAAAATAATATTGAATTAAAAAGACCGTTAAATTGGATTGAAAAAAAATACGATAAAAATCTGAAATGGAGGAAAATAGTAAATAATTTAATAAAAAAAAGGTATAAAAATCTATTTAATAAGATCGATAAACTAGTTTACTTAAAAGTCCCTCATTTTAATTATATTATCAAATGGAGATGGCTTCAGGAGCAAAAAATGAAATTGACAACAAAAAGTAAAAAGACTATGTCAAAAACACAAGTAAAGGAATTTATTATGTTTTATGAAAGATTAACTAAGCATATGATGAAAAATTATTCAAAAATATCAGATCTAACGATTTTCTTAGACAAAAACCATAGATCAAAAAAAATGTTAATCAATTAAATTTATGAAAAAGATATTTTTAACTATTATTTTTTATTTTTTTTGCACAAATATTAGCGGACAAGATGTTATCAAAACTTTATCTGATGCATTCAATAATAATTCAAAATTAAATGCTGAGAGAGCAAGTTTAAACGCAACAAAACAAGATGTAAACATCTCCCGAGGGGAGTTTTTGCCATCGGTAACAATTTCAGGAAATATATCAAGTCAGGAAGATACAAATAGAATAAATCAATCTGGTGCGGAATTAGGAAATACAAGTTCAACTCCTGAGACTAGATCTGTTTTAGTTGAGCAAAAAATTTTTAGTGGTTTTAGTAATTACAATAATCTTAAAAAATCACAGCTAAAATTTGAGTACGCGAAATATGAGCTTATAAAACTAGAACAAGAAGTTATATTAAGTGCGGCAACCGCATACTATAATTTGGGATATAGTTTTAAAAATCTTGAATTCAACCAATTAAACGTTGACCTTTTTGAAAGACAGGTTGAAAGTGATAGATCACGATTGGAAAGAGGTGAAATAAGCTTAACCGATTTTGCACAATCAGAATCATCACTCGCTGGTGCCCAAGCAAAATTAATAACTGCTAGAAATGAGCTCATATCTAGTAAAAAGAATTTTCAAAAAATTATAGGCTCCAAGTCTCCTGATGATATTAATCTATCATTTATACCTAATTTGAGTACACCAACGAGCTTAAGAACAGCTTCTGTAATCTCTGACCAAATAAATCCTAGATTAAATTTAGCTAAAATAGATTTAGAAATTGCAAAAAGAGAACTTTTTGCGGCAAGAGGTGATTTAAGCCCATCAGCTTCAATATCTTACGAAAAGAAAAAGAACTATGACTTAAGCACCACAGTTGATGAAAGAGAACAAGAAGAAGTGAAAGCAACTGTTAAGTGGCCACTTTTCAAAGGTGGAAAGAATATATCGTCAGTAAAAAAAGCGAAGTTTAGGGTAGAGGAAAAAAAACTACTTTTTGACGATATATCTGATCAAGTTAGTATAGATACTGCAAATGCTTGGACAAACTACAATTCATCTAAAGGCATATTAGACGCTACAACAGCCCAGTTAAAAGCTGCTGAACTAGCCAATGAGGGCATCACACTTGAATACGATACAGGTAACAAGAGAACTACACTAGAAGTAATCCAGTCCAGAACACTTCTTCTAGAAGCTCGAACAAGCTATGCAAACGCACAAAAAGATTTTGCAATAGCGCAATTTAGTTTACTCGCGTCTATTGGAGACCTTTTCTTAGAAAATATTAGGTAAATTAATATATTATTTTAAGATTGATTAAAAGAACAAAATGTGTACATTTAAAACATTGATTCGTAATTAAAAAAAGGAAAAAAAATGACCAAAAATAATTTAAAAGTAGTTAAGTCTGACTCTAAGAAAGAGCAAGAGATTAAAGAAAAAAACAAGGCATTGAACGCTGCTATAAGCCAAATCGACGATAATTTTGGTAAGGGCTCAGTAATGCGTTTAGGTCAACAACAGGCAATGGACGTAGAGTCCATCTCAACTGGATCTTTAAGTTTAGACTTAGCATTAGGAATAGGCGGATTACCTAAAGGAAGAGTTATAGAGATTTATGGCCCAGAATCATCAGGTAAAACAACGTTAGCTTTACAAGTCGTTGCTGAAGCACAAAAAGTCGGTGGAATTTGTGGTTTTGTTGATGCAGAACACGCTTTAGACCCTGTATATGCTAAGAAATTAGGTGTTAAAACTGATGATCTATTGATTTCACAACCAGACACTGGAGAACAAGCTTTAGAAATTGCAGACACATTAATAAAATCTGGATCACTATCAGTTTTAGTGGTCGACTCTGTTGCAGCTTTAACTCCAAAAGCTGAATTAGAGGGCGAAATGGGCGATCATCACGTTGGTTTACAGTCAAGATTAATGAGTCAGGCTTTAAGAAAATTAACTGGCTCAATTTCTAAATCAAACACAATGGTCATTTTTATTAATCAAATAAGAATGAAGATCGGAGTGATGTTTGGAAACCCAGAAACCACATCAGGAGGAAATGCGCTTAAATTTTATTCGTCAGTTCGTATG
Source organism: uncultured Pelagibacteraceae bacterium (assembly GCA_902567495.1). Taxonomy (GTDB): domain Bacteria; phylum Pseudomonadota; class Alphaproteobacteria; order Pelagibacterales; family Pelagibacteraceae; genus Anoxypelagibacter. Next base: position 33,749 of record CACFMO010000010.1, on the reverse strand, counting down.
GATATAAGAAGAATAGGCGCTATCAAAGAAAAAGATCAAATCATTGGAAATAGCACAAGAGTTAAAGTTGTTAAAAATAAAGTAGCGCCACCATTTAAAATGGTTGAATTTGATCTTATGTATGGAAAAGGTATTAGTAAATCAGGTGAATTAATTGACCTTGGTGCAAAAGCAGATGTAGTAGAGAAATCTGGCGCATGGTATGCGTACAAGGGAGAAAAAATTGGTCAAGGTAGAGAGAATGCTAAACTTTATTTAGAAAAGAATCCAAAAGTAGCGGATGAGATTGAGACAGCTATCAGAACTAAAGCTGGCTTAATATCAAAAAAAATTGAGGAAAATTCAACTCCTAAAGAAAAAGAAACAGATAAATAACGATATTTTCATTATACTCTCCACACGAAAGGTGCCCCTCGCACCTTTCGTGTGTTTTCTTATTATAGACATCAAATAAAATATCTGTATTTAATAGATATATGAGTAAAATTCTAATGAGTGAGATTAGAAAGAACTTTCTTGGCTATTTTTCAAGAAATCAACATGAAATTATAGAATCAAGCAATATAGTTCCAAATAACGATCCAACACTAATGTTTACGAATTCGGGAATGGTTCAATTTAAAAACGTATTTACGGGTGTTGAAAATAAGTCTTATAAAACTGCTACTACTTCACAAAAATGTATCAGGGCAGGTGGAAAACACAATGATCTAGAAAATGTTGGTTATACCCCCAGACACCATACATTTTTTGAAATGCTTGGAAACTTTTCTTTCGGAGATTACTTCAAGGAAAAAGCAATTTATCACGCATGGGAACTACTCACTAAAGATTTTGGTATTTCTAAGGATAGACTATCGGCTACCGTTTATTCTGAGGATGAGGAAGCCTTTAATCTATGGAAAAAGATTGCTGGATTGCCCGAAAGTAAAATAGTTAAAATATCAACATCTGATAATTTTTGGTCAATGGGTGAAACTGGTCCTTGCGGACCTTGTTCTGAAATATTTTTTGATCACGGAGACAAATTAAAAGGAGGTCCTCCTGGAAGCTCTGATCAAGATGGAGATAGATTTATCGAAATTTGGAACCTAGTTTTCATGCAATTTGAACAAATTTCCAATGATAAAAGAATTGATTTGCCGAAGCCGTCAGTGGATACAGGAATGGGCTTAGAGAGAATAACGGCTGTTTTGCAAGGAACTCACGACAATTATGGAATAGATCATTTTAAAAAACTTATAACAGCGTCATCTGAAATTACGAATACTAAAATTAACAACGACACTATTGCAAGTCATAGAGTAATCGCTGATCATCTCAGAGCAAGTAGTTTTCTTATAGCCGAGGGAGTTTTACCTTCTAACGAGGGAAGAGGTTATGTTCTTAGAAGAATTATGAGAAGAGGCATGAGACATGCTCATACACTTGGAAGTAAACATCCAATATTTTTTAAATTATTTGATGTTCTATTAAACGAAATGTCAAAAAGTTATCCTGAATTAAATACTGGAAAAGATCTAATTATAGAAACATTAAAAAACGAGGAAGAAAAATTCTCATCACTTTTAGAAAGAGGAATGAAAATCTTGAATCAGAATTTAGAAAAAGTTAAAAATAACATCTTGCCTGGAGAAATAGCTTTCAAGTTATACGACACATATGGATTCCCGTTAGACCTTACTGCTGATATTTTGAAAAATAAAAATATAAAAATAGATTCTACCGCCTTTGATAAAGCAATGCAGAAAAGCAAAGAGTTAGCTAGAGCAAGCTGGAAAGGATCAGGTGATAAATCAGTAGAGGAAAAATGGTTTAAAGTAAGAGAACAATTGAACCCAACAGAATTTTTAGGTTATGAATTTGATAAAGCGGAAGGCATTGTTTTAAAAATATCAAAAGGAAATAACTTTGTTGAAAACGCAAAAGAAGGCGATGAAGTTGAGGTCATAACAAATCAAACACCTTTTTATGGTGAGTCAGGTGGACAGGTCGGAGATCAAGGAATTATTTCAAGTTCTAAATGTAAAATTAATATTCAAGATACACAAAAAAAAATGGGCGACCTATTTGTTCATTATGGAACAGTTCAAAAGGGATCATTCGCTGTTGGAGATAGTGTAAATCTTGAAATAAATATTCAAAAAAGAAACAATGCAAGAGCAAATCACTCTGCAACACATTTACTTCACGAGTCTTTAAGAAGGACACTTGGTAAACACGTAACTCAAAAGGGATCATTAGTAAGTCCAGATAGACTAAGATTTGATTTTAGCCATAACAAGCCTATCGAAAAAGATGAAATACTTAAGATTAATAAAATTGTTAACGAAATGGTAAATGGCGCGAGTGATGTACATACAAGAATTATGACACCTAAAGAAGCTGTTGCTTTAGGAGCCTTAGCTTTATTTGGCGAAAAGTATGGTGATGAAGTCAGAGTAGTTTTTATGGGTAAAGAAAAGAATGGTTTCTTTTCCACAGAATTATGTGGTGGAACACATGTAAGAAACACAAAAGAAGTTGGAGAATTTAAAGTAATTAGTCAATCATCAATAGCTTCTGGAATTAGAAGAGTAGAAGCGTTAAGAAAAAAACAACTTCAAGATTATGAAAAATCACTTAAAGAAGACAAGTCTTTAAAAGAAAAAAATCTTAAAGATCAAGTTAATTTAATAAAAAAAGATTTGTTAAAACTTAAAGTGAAACCAAATTTTAAGGACAATGTTGATTTGTCAGAGAACTTAAAAAATCTTAACAAACAATTAGAAAAAATTACAATTAAAAAGATTATTGAAGATAAAAATAAAAATATTATAAAAGATAAAAAAATTGGTAGTTTTTTATTCAGGCAACAGGTTTTGAAAGATTTTCCGCCAAAGGAATTAAGAAGTGTAATCGATCAAGGAAAAAAAGATATTAAAAATGGTATCGTAGTAAGTATTTCGATTTTTGAAGGTAAAGTTGGAATAGCTGTTGGTTTAACCAAAGATCTTACTAAAAAATTTGACGCTGTTGAACTAGTGAAAATAGCTTCCAAGATTCTTGGAGGGAGAGGTGGTGGAGGTAGAGTAGATTTTGCACAAGCAGGAGGATCTGACAAAGATAAGATTGAAGAAGCTTTTAAAACCTTAAATAATAAAATTAATTAAGCTTTTTTTTAAGATTAGAGTCTATTGCTTCTAAGAATTGATTTGTAGTAAGAAATTTTTGGCTCTTACTAATTAAAATAGCCAAGTCTTTAGTCATTGATCCACTTTCAACTGTTTCAATGCAAACTTTCTCTAGAGTATTTGAAAACTTAATTAACTCGTCATTACCGTCTAATTGACCTCTATGAGTCAATCCTCTAGTCCACGCAAAAATAGATGCAATTGGATTTGTTGATGTTTCCTTACCTTGTTGATGCTGCCTATAATGCCTCGTAACAGTTCCATGGGCCGCCTCAGCTTCTGCTATTTTACCATCTGGTGTTCTAAGTACACTAGTCATCAAACCTAATGAACCATAACCCTGAGCAACTGTATCTGATTGCACATCCCCGTCATAATTTTTACATGCCCAAATATATTTACCGCTCCACTTCATAGCGCATGCGACCATGTCATCAATTAATCTATGCTCATAGGTAATTCCAGCGTCATCAAACTTTTTTTTAAACTCTTTTTTATAAATATCTTCAAATATATCTTTAAACCTTCCGTCATATACTTTTAAGATCGTATTTTTCGACGAAAAATAAACTGGCCATTTTCTTACTAAACCATAATTTAAACATGCTCTAGCAAAATCCTTTATTGAACTATCTAAATTATACATTGACAAAGCAATTCCAGAATCGTTGAATTTAAAAACTTCATGCTCGATTTTCTTTTTTCCATCATCTGACTCCCATTTAATTGTCATTTTACCTTTTCCAGGAACCTTAAAATCTGTTGCTCTATATTGATCACCAAAAGCATGTCTTCCAACTATTACACTTTCAGTCCAATGCGGAACAAGTCTAGGTACATTTTTACAAATAATTGGCTCTCGAAAAATAGTTCCTCCAACAATATTTCTTATCGTACCATTTGGTGATCTCCACATCCTCTTTAAATTAAATTCCTTCACCCTGGCTTCATCTGGTGTAATTGTTGCACATTTAACACCAGCACCAAATTTTTGAATTGCTTTAGCACAATCAATTGTAACTTGATCATTTGTTTTATCCCTATTTTCCATTCCAAGATCATAGTATTTTAGTTCAATATCCAGGTACGGTTTTATTAATTTTTCTTTAACAAATGACCAAATAATACGGGTCATTTCATCGCCATCTAGCTCTACTACTGGATTTTTAACTTTGATTTTTGCCATAATAAAAATTTAAATTGATAATTTAAGATTTTTATACATATTAACTCATTATTAGCAAATTATAAGTTATGATGTTTGAAAAAATATTTCCAAAAGTTCACCCAGAAGGATATAAATTTCTGATTATTTCCTTAATAATAACACTTATTATTTTGTCAATATCTAGCTTTTTTGGGTTTATTTTTATTTTAATCACAATTTGGGTTTATTATTTTTTTAGAGATCCAGAACGAGTTGTCATAGAGGATCAAAATTATTTAACTAGCCCAGCAGATGGAAGAATTTCATCTATTAGCGAAGTAAAAGGGCCAGTTGAATTAGGTTTAGATAGCAAGCAATTTACCAGAGTCAGTATTTTTATGAATGTTTTTGATTGCCATGTTAACAGATCTCCTTCAAATGGCGAAATAGAGGAAATATTTTATAAACCAGGAAAGTTTCTTAATGCTTCTTTAGACAAAGCAAGCGAAGAAAATGAGAGAAATTATTTTAAAATTAAAGATGAAGAAAATGAAAATATTGTTGTTGTTCAAATTGCAGGATTAATAGCCAGAAGAATTATAACGCAAGTACAAAAAACTCAAAAAATTAAACAAGGCGAAAGACTTGGTATGATTAGATTTGGTAGCAGAGTTGATATATATTTCAGTAAAAGAAATACAATGGTTAAAGTTGGTCAAAACGTTATTGCGGGCGAAAGCCTAATCGCAAGAAAATAAATGAACAAAAAAAAATTTAAAATCGTATCTGTAAGTCAAACAAGATATATACTTCCAAGTGTGCTTACACTCGTGGGAGTTTGTTTAGGAATAAGTTCAATTAAATTTGCAATGGATGGAAATTTTGCATTTGCAGTTTTATTTTTAATTGTTGCTGCAATTTTAGATGGACTCGATGGAAGGGTTGCAAGATTAATCAAGGGAACATCAAATTTTGGAAAAGAATTAGACTCATTAACAGATTTTGTTAGTTTTGGTATTGCCCCTGCATTCATAATTTATTTTTGGGAATTAAATAAATTAGGTAAAATTGGATGGTTAATCGTTTTGTTTTATGCAGTTTGTTGTGTTTTAAGATTAGCAAGATTTAATCTAACTAAGTTTGAAGATAAAGAGGAATGGAAAAATAATTTTTTTCAAGGGATTCCATCACCTGCTGGAGGGTGTCTAATATTGTTACCCTTAATTTTTGAATTATCTAACTTTTCAAATTTGATGAGCTTGAAAGTTATTACGCCATATCTTACTATAATAGTATCGTTACTTTTGATCTCAAAATTACCCACGTACTCTTTTAAGAAAATTTTAATTAAAAGAAATATGACAATATTTCTTTTACTAGGTGTTGGTTTATTTTTTCTCTCAATTATACAATTCACTTTCGAGACAATATCTTTGGGATTATTTATTTATTTATTAATCATTCCTTTAGGTATTTTAAATTATAATAAAAAATCTAAATCAGCTGAAAATGAGTTATTAGACGAAGATCAACAAGATATTTTGTAATTTTAAATGGATAACAAAAACTATCAAGATCATTTTTTTTTTAAAGCAAAAACATTAGGCTACCGTTCAAGATCTGCTTTTAAACTAATCGAATTAAACGATAAGTTCAAATTTCTTAAAAATGGTTTAAATATTTTAGATGTTGGATCATACCCAGGTGGTTGGTGCCAGGTGATTCAAAAAAAAAATAATAAAGGAAAAACTTTAGGAATAGACTTGAAAAAAACAGATCAAATAAAAGGTATTAAATTAATTGAAGGAGATTTTCTTGATACAAGTTCAAAAAAAAAAATAAGCGAATACTTTGTCACAAACATTGATTTAATTTTATCTGATATGGCTTCTAATACTACTGGTAACAAAAGTTTAGATACTATGAGGACTAATCAATTATGCCTTGATATATTAGACTTTTCTAATGATAAACTAAGTAAAAATGGTGTTGTTGTTTCAAAATTTTTTATGGGTGAAGAATTTAATGAAATAAAATTAAAAGCAAAAAAAAACTTTAAAAAAATCAATTTTTTTAAACCACAGTCAAGTAGGGGTGAGTCAAGAGAAAGCTATATACATTGTTGTGGATTAAGTACATAATGATTAAAAATTTATGATAAAAACAAAAAAATATTTATTTATCATCATATTAATTAGCATCATAAATATGAATGGGATTACAAAAGAAAATTTCTTTTCAGAAGGAGTTAAACTTTTTAATGAAAAAAAATTTCCTGAATCTAAATTTAAATTTGAACAGGATATTGTTTTTAACCCGAAAAGTGAAGGTTCTTATCTATATTTGGCCAAAATATTTAAAGAGAGAGATAACGATGAGCTTCAGGAGCAAAATTTAAATACTGTGATATTAATAAATCCACAAAATGAAGAGGCTCTATATCTCCTAACACTTCTTAATATTAAAAAATCAGATTATGAAGAATCTGACAAATTAATTAAAAAATTTAACAAAGTATGTAAAAAAATTTGTGAAAAAAAATCTGAATTGATTTTGAAATTAAAAACTTTAGAGACTAATTAAAAGTTTTTTATATGAGCTCTATAAAAAAAATAAAAAATATTACAAATTTAAAAAGAAAAATCGTTTGCCTTACTGCATATTCAAAACCATTGGCTAAAATTTTGGATAAGTATTGTGATATTATATTAATGGGTGATTCAGTGGCGACAGCTTTTTATGGAATGAAAAATACTAGAGAAATTAAGTTAGACACTATGATCAATCATGCAATAAGCGTAAGGAAGTCAATCAAAAAAAGCCTATTAGTATTTGATATGCCTTTCAATACGTATAGAAATGTAAAGGAAGCTAAAAAAAACGCTCAAAAAGTTTTACTCAAAACTAATTGCGATGCCATTAAAATAGAAAGTAATGGAAAAAATTTTAAAATTTTAAAGATATTGGCTAACTCTGGTATTAAAGTGATGGGACATATAGGATATACGCCACAATACAAAAAAAATTTTTCACCACAAGGCCTCAACCATAGGGAAGAAATTAAATTAATTAATGAGGCAAAAAACATTGAGGATGCTGGTGCTTTTGCAATTGTTCTTGAATGTGTAAATGCGAGCTTAGCAAGAAAAATTACTAAAAATTTACAAATACCAACTATTGGTATCGGATCATCCAAGTATTGTAACGGACAAATTTTAGTATTAGATGATTTAATTGGCTTAAGCGGTTTTTATCCAAAATTTGTTAAAAAATATATTAATTTAGAAAAAATTTTAAATAAAGTGATTAAAAAGTTTAGGAATGATGTGATAAAAAATAATTTTCCTAAAATTTCAAACACATATTAAACACGATGAATATTGACTCACCAGAAAATAACGTCTTAAATTTCATCAAATCAAATTTAAAAATATTTATTTATTCCTTAATTATAATTTTCTTAACATTATTAGTTTTTTTTTGGTACCTCAATAATCAAGAAAATAATAAAATTATAATTTCTGATAATTATATTAAAGCTCAGTCATTTTTGAAAAAAGAAAAAAAGGATGATGCAAAAATAATTTTGTTAGACATTATTGAAAAAAATAACTCGCCATATTCAAGTTTGGCACTTTTCCTTATCATAGAAAACAATTTAATCGAAAACAAAAGTGAGGTATTAGGTTATTTTGATAGAGTTATCGATAATGCAGATCTTAAGAAAGAGGATTTAAATCTGATTAAATTTAAAAAAGCAATGTATATTTCTGATTTAAAAAATGAACAAGACATATTAAAATTATTAAATCCTATTATTAATTCAAATTCAGTGTGGAAAAATCATGTTCTGAAATTTTTAGGAGATTTCTATACAGCAAATAATCAAACTCAAAAAGCAAATCAATATTATTTATTACTTTCAGACAATAATTGATGAAAAAATGGTATTTTTAAAAAAACATTTATTTAAAAAAATATTATTTTTAAATATATCATTTTTTTTAATAGGTTGCTCCTTCGGTGCAGGGAAGTGGGATAATGTTGAGGAAGACCTTAAGATAGCTAAGCAAAGAGAGAACGCTAAAATAATTTTTTCTACTAAAAAAAAATTTGACTTGGAAATAAACGCTGAAGCTAAAATAAATGTTAAAAAATCATTACTAAACAATAATTGGCAAGAGCAAAATTTTTCCAGTAACAACGTAATACCTCATCTAAAATATAATAATAAAAAAGAGTTAATTTTTAAAAGTAATAAAATAGGTAAAAATAAATTTAATATTAAAAATATAGATTTTGAGCCTATATTAGAAAAGAATACAATTTTTTTATATGATCCAAATGGAACTATATTTAGTTATGGACTAAAGGAAAAAAAAATTAATTGGAAGTACAATTTTTATAAAAAAAGATTTAGAAATAGTCCGAAGGATCTAAATATATCAATTAAAAATGATAATTTAATTGTATCAGATAATTTTGGATATATTTATAATTTAAATAAAAATAACGGAAAAATAAAATGGGCAAAAAACTACAATGTTCCATTTAAATCAAATATTAAAATTGATAATGATAATATATTTTTAATAAACCAAGATAATAAATTTTATATAATTTCAGTAAAAACTGGTAAACAGATTTTAGATTTAGAAACATTTCCATCACTATTAAAAACAAACACTAAAACAAATATAAGTCTCGATAAATTAAAAAAAAATGTTTATTTTGTAACCTCCTCAGCAGAGATTTATTCTCTAAATTATAAAAATAGAAATATAAATTGGTTATTTAACTTAACAATGGGAAGTACAGATCAGCAAGTTGATCTCTTTTTCTCATCTCCAATAGTTTACAAACAAAATCAAATTATTTTGAGTAGTGCTATATCTACTTTCTCAATGAATTCAAATGATGGAAGATTAAACTGGGAAATACCAATTGTAAGCAATATTTTACCTATTTTAATTGGAGACAACATTTGTCTTTCTTCAAAAGATGGTTTTATTTTAAATATAGAACAAAAAACTGGCAAAGTAATTTGGTCAAAAAAAATATTTACAAAATTAAAAAAATTAAGTTATGAAAAGACTGGTGATGTAACCTCTATTTTATTTTTATCTGATAGACTTTTTCTTACAACCGAAAACGGTTATTTCATATTTTTAAATTTTGAAACAGGTAAAATTATTAACTATATAAAAGTTGCTAAAAGTTTTCTAACAAAACCAATAGTCAAGGATGGGCAAATTTTCATTATAGATACTAAAATGAGAATATTGCAGTTCAATTAATTCTAATTGCTTGATTTACCACTTAGTAATGATAACTGAGTTATTTTATCATCTTCGAGTTGATCAACTAAATCAACTGGGTAATCACCTGTGAAGTAATGATCAGTCAATTGTGGATACGTCTTGTTTCTACTTTCACGAAAAATTGCTCTATAGAGACCATCAATACTTAAAAATTTAAGTGAACTAGCCTCAATGTGTTTACACATTTCATTTAAGTTTTTGTTTGCTGCTAGCAGTTCTTTTCTTGAAGGCATATCTATTCCATAAAAATCTGGATATTTAATTGGAGGAGATGCTATTCTTACATGAACTTCTTTTGCTCCTCCGTCATATAACATTTTGACAATTTTTGAACACGTTGTACCTCTAACAATAGAATCATCGATTAATATAATTGATTTATTTTTTATAGATGATTTATTTGAACTAAGTTTCAATTTTACTCCAAAACTTCTAATATTTTGTTTTGGTTCAATAAAAGTTCTTCCAACGTAATGATTTCTTATTAATCCAAGTTCAAACCGCATTTTTTTATGTTGGCTATATCCAATAGCCGCAGGCACACCTGAGTCAGGAACCGGAACTACTATATCACCCACATCATCAGACTCTTTTGCTAATTCGTAACCAAAGTCTTTTCTATATTCATAAGCGCATTTTCCCTGCAAATAACTATCTGGTCTTGAAAAATATACATACTCAAAAACACACGGCCTAGCTTTCTTTTTAGTAAAAGGCTTAATACTTTTAAGATTATTATTTTCGATTACAACAATTTCCCCATTTTCGATTTCTCTAATAAATTTTGCACCGATTATGTCAAAAGCACATGTCTCTGACGCTAAAACATATGAATTTTTTATTTTACCTAAAACTAAAGGACGTATTCCTAATGGATCACGAGCACCAATCAATTTCTTATTACTCATCATGACTAAAGCATAACCTCCCTGGACTTGGAAAAGTGTATCTATAATTTTATCAACAATTTTAGCTCTTTTTGATTTGGCAATTAATTGTACAACAGTTTCAGTATCAGAAGTAGTCCTGAAGATTGCACCATCTTTCACCAGCTTATCTCTAAGTTTTAAAGCGTTAGTAAAATTTCCGTTATGAGCAACACTTATGCCTCCGCTATAAATATCAGCAAAAAAAGGCTGAATATTTCTAAGAGATGTTTCACCAGTCGTTGAGTAACGATTATGACCAATTGCTGATTTACCGGGTAATTTTTTTAAGATTTCATTATTAGTAAAATTGTCTCCTACTAAACCATGTCTTTTCTCTGAGTGAAAATTTTTTCCGTCAAATGATACAATTCCACAACCTTCTTGTCCTCTATGCTGTAAGGCATGTAGACCTAAAGCAGTAATTGTTGAAGCATCATTAAAGTCATGAATACCAAAAACACCACATTCTTCTCTAATTTTTTTTTGTTTAAATATTTTCAATTTCTTCTTTTGTTTCTTCAATTTCATCTCTACTTGGAAATTCTTCAATTAACAACCTGCTTCCTTTTTCTATAATTGGAAAAGAAAGAGATTTATTTAATGACATATCCCATTTTTCATAAGAATAAAACCAATTAACCACTGTAAATATACAAACAGTAAAAACATATCCCTTAAAAATACCAAAGAAGAAACCAAATGATTTATCCACAGATCCAACTCCAGTATATGAAAAAAGTTTACCCAACGTTTTTCCAGTAAGAATCAGTATAAAAAGTGAGACTATGTAAATAAATATTCCTAAACCAATTCCTGATATAAACTTGTTATTAAAATAATCTGTAATGTATGGTTCTAATTTTGGAACTAAAACTATAGTTATAATGAGTGCTAATACCCATTTTAAAAAAGATATCAGGCTTAAAAAAAAACCTTTAATAAAACATTGAAAAGAAAAATAGATAACAAAAGATAAAAAAATAATATCAAATAAAACAATATTTTCCTTAACAAAACTAATTAGGCTATCAAACATTCCCGAAAGGTTTAAAAGTCAATATCAATTTTGGCAAAAGAGTTAACACAGAAAGCATTGCTAAAAGCATAGCAATTCCAGTGAAAACCCCAAAATAGATTGTTGGTATAAAATTTGAAAGTACTAGTATTGAAAATCCAAATACAATCGTTATTGAAGTATTTAATATTGCTACCCCTACTGTATTATGACATTTATCAAGAGTTAAATTATAATCATTATTTTTTTCAAATTCTTCTTTGAATCTATAAATATAATGAATACTGTTATCTACTGCTATACCTATTGTAATTGCGGCTATCGTAATTGTCATCATGTCTAAAGGTATTTCCAATAATCCAATTATACCTAAAATTAAAAATGCAGCCATAAAATTTGGAACTACACCAATTAACGCAAGTGTTATATTTCTAAAAAGAATTAAAAACATTAATGTGATACCTGCCATTACTACTCCCAAAGTTAATATTTGAGATTTAAATAAACTTTGAAGAAGATTATTAAACAATATTAATACACCAGCTAATTTAAATTCTTTATCTTCTAAACCTATTTCATTTCTTAAATCGTAATCAATTTTTTTTAGTAATTCATTTCTTCTTAGATCTTCCTTGGAGTCCATTATTCTTAAACCAATCCTAGCCTCATTATTTTTTATTGAGATATATGGATCAATTACCTCTTTTTTTATAGATTCTGGTAATTTTGTATACAAAACTCCCATCTCAAGTCCTTGAAGTTTTTTTCCATCATTTAAATCCTCAGCAACTCTTACAATTGATGCAAAAGATATAACCTTACCAACTGAATCTAAGCTATCAAGATAATCATGAACTTTTATAATTTTATCTATTTTATCTCTCGTAAACCAATACTTCGAGTCATCTTCGTCTTGTTCACCCCAGTCATCATCACTATCATCAGTCTTATCTTTTTTAGGGAATTTAATTATTACATTTAAGGGTGTAGTACCTCCTAATTTATTATCAATTAACTTCATTCCTTTATAAATTTCTGTTTCTTTATTAAAATAATTAATAAAACTATTCTCTACTTCAAGCTTTGTTATTCCAATTATACTAATAATTATTACTATCAACGCAGATGAAAATATAATTTTTGTGTTATTCTTAGATACTTTTGCTAAGAATGACGTTATTTTTGATTTTTTTTGGTCTTTGTAACTAATATTCTTTTTACTTAAGATATTTAATACTGAAGGTAATAATGTAAAAGTAATGAACATTGATACCAACAAACCAACAGTCATCATCCAACCAAAATCAATAATTGGTTTAATTTCACTAAAAATTAAAGATAAGAACGCACAAATTGTTGTGAGTACTGTATAAAATATTGGCCAAAACATTTTTTGTGAAGTCCAAAGAAGAGCTTCACTATTCGAAACTTCAGGATTATCTTTTCTATATTGTAAATATCTTACGCTCATATGAATATTCATAGCCATTGTCAAAATTAGCATCAACGCAATAAAATTTGATGATATTACTGTTACTTTCCAACCTACTAAACCTAAAAAGCCAACCATTATAAAAACAGAAAAAAAACAACTCAATAATGGTATTATGACCCATAACAAATTTCTAAAAACAAACCACAACGTAAAAACAATAAATAAAAATACCCCTCCACCAAAAACAACAATATCATTTTTTATAAAAGTCATCATATCGTCAGCAATCATTGGTATACCTCCAAGATGAATTATAGGATAAATATCTGATTTTGCCCTTTTCACTTTACCTGGAGGTGGATGATCTTTTATTATTTTACGTATTTCGTTTATGTTTTCATGATTTTGTTTATTAAAATATTTTTTATAACTATCGTATTCTTTTAAAAAAGCTTTATAGGCATTCTTTTCATTAGCTGTTAATTGACCATTTGATTTACGTTCCAGATACTCATTTTTAGTTTTGATATATTCTGAAAGTTTTTTGTCAGGTTTAATGTAAACTAATATTCCACTGGTTTGACCATCTTCGCTTATAACAAAATTCCTATATATTGGACTTTCAGTTATTTCGTTAAAACCTCTCTTTAGATTAACATCTGCGCTGGATAAAGTTTTAAAATTTCTAATCCTTTCTGATAAAGGATCATCATTATTTTTTAATAGTGGAACATCTAAAATTGTAATGACATTATCTACCCAATCAAGATTTTCTAATGAATTTTTTAATAATCCTATATTTTTAATAGTATTCTCTGATTTAAAGTCATATTCTTCTTGAGGTTTATGGCTATAAGTTAAGACCAAAAAATCTTTAGTACCATATTTCTTGTTAACTTCTCTCAAGTATTTTAAGTCTGGATCATTCTCAAGAAGTAGAGTATCCGAAGAAGCGTCTAATTGAAAATTTTTCGAATAATATCCAAAAGTTAAAAGAAGAATCAATAGCAAAGCCAAAGTAAACTTTGGTTTTTCTATTATTAGTTTTTTGTATAATTTATTAAATAACACAATTATGAGATATAACGTAAAAGGAAAGAATTTAAAATTATATATTTTTTAATTTTTTTTAGCGTCTTTGAACTTGGTGTAAATAGCCTCAAATTCAACTTTTACATTTCCAGTTGGTCCGTGTCTTTGCTTTCCGATCATTATGTCTGCAGAACCTAAAATTTCGTTCATTTTTGATTGCCATTCTGCATGTTCAATGCTACCAAGTTTAGGCTCTTTTCTTTCCAGATAATATTCTTCTCTGTAAACAAACATAACCACATCAGCATCCTGTTCGATAGATCCTGATTCTCTCAAATCAGATAACTGAGGTCTTTTATCGTCTCTTTGCTCTGCTGCTCTAGAGAGTTGAGAAAGTGCTAGTACAGGAACATTTAGTTCTTTAGCTAAAGCTTTTAAACCCTGGGTAATTTCTGAAATTTCTTGAACTCTTCCATCGTATCGTCTTGATCCTGCTGACATCAATTGGATGTAGTCTACAACAATCAAATCTAGTCCAAACAATCTCTTAATTCTTCTCGCCCTATTTGATAATGTTGAAATAGTAATTGCAGGTGTCTCGTCAATTAACATAGGAAGTTCATGTATACTTCTAGAAGTCTCAATTAACCTGTTCATTTCATCTTCAGTAATCTTACCTCTTCTTATATCGTTTGATTTAATTTTTGATTGTTCTGAAACAATTCTTGTTGAGAGTTGTTCTGAAGACATTTCTAAAGAAAAAAAAGCAACGACAGATTTTTTGTTATCATCTGAATTTTTTTTTGCAGCATGAAAGGCAATATTGGTTGCCAAAGCTGTTTTACCCATTGAAGGACGTCCTGCAATAATAATTAAATCTGATTTATGAAGTCCACCTAGTCTTTCATCAAGATCAGTAAGCCCAGTAGGAATTCCAACAATCCCTTGATCATTTTTCATAGCATTGGTCGCCATTTCTAAAGTTTGATCCAAAGCTTCACCAAATTGTGAAAACGATTGACTAAAAGTTCCTCTCTCAGCTAAATCAAACAAAAGTTTTTCAGTATTTTGAATTATAGCATCTCCTGAAAGTTCAAGAGTTTCATCCATAGACTCATCGGATAAATTTTCAGAAATTTTTATTAACTCTCTTTTGACAAATTTTTCATGAATTATTTTTGCGTAGTCAATACATTGTCTTACAGATGAGGAAAATCTTGTAAGTTTTACAAGGTACTCAGTGCCCCCCACTTCTGATAAACTACTCTCGTTTTCAAAAGCACTTTTTAAGGTGATTGGGTTTGCTATCATCCCCTTATTATGTAATTTTTCAATTTGTTGATAAATCTTTGAATGCAGGGGATCATAAAACTCCTTTTCATTTATGATATTTGCAATTTCATCAATAATGTCATTATTTACAAGTACAGAACCTATTAAAGTTTGTTCTGCCTCAATATTTGAGGGTAATTTTATTTCCTTTGAAATCGGTTTAATTTGTAAACTGTCCATTTAATTATAATCTATCCTAATAAAACTATTTTTGTAAAAACAAAAGTTATTAACCTTTTTTTTTATCTGTGGAGAATTTGATTATTTTTTTAAAGTCTTTTTTTCAACTGATACACGTAATTCAGCAATCAAATCAGAGTGTAAATTTATTGTAATAGGAAATTGACCAATTTTATTTATCTCTTTTTTAATGTCTATTTGAGACGGGTGTATTGTCTGTTTTAAATTGTCTAAGAAGTATTTTGATATTTCTTTTGGTTTAATTGCACCATACAAATCTCCATTTTCCTTAGTTTCTTTACTAAAAATAATGAGTTTCTTTTTAATTTTCTCGTAAACTTCTTTTGCTATTTTTTTTTGTTCTGAGTTCTTTTTATTAATTTCAGTTCTTTTTTTGTTAACAAATTCTATATTTTTTTTATCTGCTCTAAGTGCTTTTCCGAATTTTATAAGAAAATTTCTTCCGTAACCATCTTTTACATTTACGACTTGACCAACATCTCCTAAGTTTCTAATTTTCTCTAATAAGATTATTTCCATTAAATTAGCCCCAAAACTTTCGCTCTTTTTATAGCAGTAGACAACTCTCTTTGCTTAAACTGACTTACAGAAGTAATTCTCGAAGGTAAAATTTTACCTGTATCAGATGTATATCTTTTCAATAATTTTAAATTTTTGTAATCTACCACAGGGGAGTTTTTCTGGGACAGTGGACAACTTCTTCCAAATTTCATTTCTGGTTTTTGAAAAAGTGTCAATTTGTTCTGCGAACCAAACTTTTTACCTTTTTTGTTTTTTTTATCTCTCCGCATTTAATCTATTTTTTTATTCCAAAATACTCGTTTTCTAAATCTAATTTATTATACCTCACAGTAAGATATCTAATTACACTAGCATCAATTGAGAGTAATTTTTCAATCTCTTTTATAACCTTACCATCACTTTCCATCTTAAAATGGATAAAAATACCTTTCTTATTTTTTTTTATCTTATTAGCTAAATTCAACAAACCCCATTTTTCAGTTTTTAATATTTTTCCTGATTTATCAATTATTTTTGAATATTTGGATATTAGGTTCTCAACCTCTTTTTCAGAAAGATCTTGTTTTCCAACAATTGTGTGCTCGTAAAATGCCATTTTTCTAATAAAATAATACTTTTTTAGTCGGGACTTATACTATTTAAATTTTGTTTGTACAATAGTAATAATAATGAAATTTATATTTGATTAAAATGAAAACTCTAATGTTTCCAGGTCAAGGTTCTCAATCAGTCGGTATGGGCGCTGATTTATATAAAAATTTTGAACTAGTAAAAAAGATTTTTAAAGAAGCAGATGAAAAATTAAATTTTCATTTATCCAAAATAATATTAGATGGACCTGAAAATGAGCTTAAACTTACCAAAAATACCCAGCCGGCAATAATGACATTAAGTTATTCAATTTACAAACTTATCATCGAGGAGTTTGGGGTCGAAATAAAAGATACAAAATATTTTTGTGGACATTCATTGGGCGAATATAGTGCATTAGTGTCAATTGGATCACTCACATTTGAAGATGCTTTATATCTTTTACATGAGAGAGGTAAATCAATGCAGGAGGCTGTTCCCGAAGGGCACGGTGCAATGTTAGCTGTTTTAGGACTTAAATTAGAAGATATAGAAAAAATTATTAAGGAAATAAAAGTTGAAGGCATATGTGAAATTGCAAATGATAATTCAGATAGTCAAGTAATTTTAAGTGGTGAAAAAAAAGCAATGGATGAAATTAGTGATATTTTAAAAAAAAATAAAAAAAAATCAATTTTTTTACCTGTGAGTGCTCCATTCCATTGTTCTTTAATGAAAAGTGCAGCAGAAAAAATGAAAGATAAAATTCTTAAAACAAATTTTAAAAAACCAAATAAGGAAATAATTAGTAATGTTACTGCAAGACCGGTGGCTGACACTGACGTTATAAAAAAGTTATTAATTGATCAGATCAGTTCTAAAGTAAGGTGGAGGGAGAGCCTTATGTATATGGTCAAAAACGGTGTAAATGAATTTATTGAGATTGGACCTGGTAAAGTTTTATCAGGTTTAGCTAAAAGAATTAGTGGAAATATCAATGTTAAAAGTATAAATACAATTGAAGATATCAAAAGTCTTAAATGATAAATTTTAAAAATAAAAAAATCTTGATTACAGGCGCTACTGGTGGAATTGGCGGTTCATTAGTTAAAAAGTTTAGTTCCCTTGGAGGAACTATTTTAGGCACTGGTACAAAATCAGAAAAACTAGATATTATTAAAAAAGAAAATCCTGAAATAAAAACTAAAATGTTCAATCTTTCAAACCACAATGAAATTGAAAATTTTATAAATTCTACGACATCGGAATTAGGTGGATTAGATATTTTAATAAATAATGCAGGAATGAATATTGATAATTTATCATTAAGAATGAAAGATGAAGACTGGAAAAAAGTTATTGATGTTAATCTCACCTCTACTTTTTTATTATCAAAATATGCCATTAAAAATATGCTTAAGAATAAATTTGGAAGAATTGTAAATATTACATCTATCGTAGGCCATACAGGAAATCTTGGACAATCTAACTACTCTGCATCCAAATCAGGTATAATAGGAATGTCCAAAAGTTTAGCAATAGAGTATGCTAAAAAAAACATTACAATTAATTGTGTATCACCTGGATTTATAGTTTCAGACATGACTGATGCAATAAACGAAAAGGTTAAACTTAATTTGATCTCAAGAATACCCATGGCTAAATTAGGAACTGCTGAAGATGTATCGAATTGTGTTGCCTTTTTGTCTTCTGATTTAGCCTCATATGTTACAGGTGAAACAATACATGTTAATGGCGGAATGTATATGTCTTGACAAAAAAACAGAAAAAATTTAATACGGATTAATAAATATTCAAAAAGGAATTTAAAAATGACAAAAGATGTAGGAGCAACAGTTAAGAAAATAGTGGCAGATCATTTGGGCGTAGATGAACAAAAGGTAACCGAAGAAGCAAGTTTTATTGACGATCTTGGTGCAGATAGCTTAGATACAGTTGAATTAGTCATGGCTTTTGAGGAAGAGTTTGGATCAGAAATTTCTGATAGTGAAGCTGAAAAAATTTTAACAGTTGGAGACGCAATAAAATTTATTGAGAGTCATTCTAACTAATTAAAGTAATTTTTTTCACTTAATGAATAAATCTAAAAAGCCTTTGATGCTTGTGCTATCATCACCTTCTGGGGCAGGAAAAACAACTCTTTCAAAAAAAATTCAACAATCTGACAGTTCTTTTGAAATTTCAGTATCTCACACAACCAGAAAACCACGACCAAACGAGGTTGACGGCTTAGACTATCATTTTGTAAGCAAAGAAAAATTTATTTTACTTTTGAAACAGAGAGCTTTTTATGAGCATGCACAAATATTTGGAAATTTTTACGGGACATCTAAAACTTCGATTAAAAAAATAACAAACAATAACCACAATGTTTTATTCGATATTGATTGGCAAGGAAGTGAGCAACTGAGCAAGTTTAAAGAATTAAACTTGGTTAAAGTGTTTATTCTTCCGCCCAGCAAGGAGGAATTAGAAAAAAGATTAATTGCACGAAATCAAGATGATAAAGACGCAATTAAGAGAAGAATGCTTGCATACTCTAAGGATATCTCACATAAAAAGGATTATGATTATGTTCTCATCAATGACAATGTTGAAAATTGTTTCAATGAACTTAAAAAAATTGTTTCAAAACATCTAAATTAAAAGAATTAATAAATTTTTTTTTCATATTTTTCAGTTATTCTAAAAAAATCATTACTTGATAAATCTGCTGGTCTCTTATTTAAATCAATTTTTAATAATTTGGCAATATCCCTGTAGTTATTAAAAATTTTTGAAAAGGGTTTATTTATCATTTTTCTTTTGGTGGAAAAAAAGATTTGAGTAATTTTCTCCAAATTTTCAATATTTTTAATATTGAAAGCCTCCTTAAGTTTTGGTTTAAAAACTATAATTTCTGACTCAACTTTTGGCACTGGAAAAAAACACTTTTTTGAAATTTTAAAGTTTTCAACAATATCTAATCTTAAATTAGAGAGAACCGTAATTCTACTAAAGTCTTTAGTGTTAGGTTTCGCTAAAATTCGATCAGCAACTTCTTTTTGAAACATAAAAATAATTTTTGAAAATGAAGGGGGCCATTTTTTCAATTTGATAAATTTTGCAAATATTTGAGTAGAAATATTATAGGGTAGATTTCCAAATATTAAATCTATACTTAAATTTTTATCAATATTAAATTTTAAAATATCGTCATTAAATAGAGTGTAATTTGTGAAAGAACTTAGTTTTGAATTTAAGATCTCACAAAGCCTTTTATCCTTCTCAACTAAAAAAATTTTTTTAGGTTTTTTTTGTAAAATATTTCTTGTTAAATTTCCTGTTCCTGGACCTATCTCTAAAATTGTTTTATTTCTAATATCAACAAGATTTGAAATTTTATTAATTATATTTTGATCAATTAATAAATTTTGTCCTAATGATTTTTTAAATTTAACCATTAATTTTACTAAAAAATTTAATACAATGAACTAAACTTTTAGGGTTTGCTAAATTTTTTTTTACAATATCTTTTCCAGTTCCATGATCAGGTGAAACTCTTAAATAAGGTAGACCAAGAGTTACATTTATAGCATTAAAGTTATATAATGTTTTAAATGGTGACAAAACTTGATCATGATACATTCCTATGATCACATCATACTTTGTTTTTGATTGATTATTAAAAGCTGTATCACTAGAAATTGGACCATAAATTAAAATTTTATTTTTTTTTAAAGCTTTGATAGCCGGAATGATTGTTTTTAATTCTTCAGATCCTTTTCTAAATTCAAAATTATGTGGATTTAAGCCTAATAAACCGATTTTAGGTTTTATATTAAACCACTTCTTGTAAAAATTATTTATTGTTAATGATTTGTCTATAATAATTTTTTTGGTTATTTTTTTTGATACATTTTTAATTTTAATATGGGTGGTTATTGGAGAAACTGA
The DNA here is from genome assembly GCA_902567495.1 of uncultured Pelagibacteraceae bacterium. Classification (GTDB taxonomy): domain Bacteria; phylum Pseudomonadota; class Alphaproteobacteria; order Pelagibacterales; family Pelagibacteraceae; genus Anoxypelagibacter. Next base: position 13,115 of record CACFMO010000010.1, on the reverse strand, counting down.
TAATGACTTATTATAGATAAGCATTGCCTCTTTACCCAAAACTTTTTCTTTTTTTGCTAAAAATTCAGTAACACCCATTGTTCTAAGCCCAAATGTTTCAAATTTATTTATGGGGCAATTTATAAATCCAGCAACCTTCTTTTTTTTTGCAAGGTCAATTGCAATCTTGAAACAATTCATTATGTAAGGTTTTTTATTTTTTATTGGAACTTTAAATGGATTTTTGAATACGAGAGGCACATCTAATACAAAATTATTTTTTAAATAATTATAATTATCAATTTTTGTAATTTTTTTTAATTTAACATTAGATTTTAGTTTCTCAAATTGTTTTTTAATCAATTTATAATTTCCAATAATGAAAAAATTTTGTCTAAATTTTTTTTTCATTTTCAGAACTTTGCCAATTATTTCAGAATTAATACTGTTAGGTTCTCCAGAAATTATACATATCAAATTTTTCATAAAAATTTAATTTGAATAGATCTTTCAATATTTGAAAAATGCATGTTTGAAAACATTTTTAATTTTTTTTCTTTCTCTTGATTAATAATTTGCTCTTTTATAACGTCGATTTCACTTTGATCGAAATTATTTTTTAAACTTTCAACTTTATTTTGAATTTTATTTTCTATTTCAGCAGTATTGAGTGAAATTTTGTTTTTATAGATTTGAAAAATCATGTAGTTCCATTTTAGGTCAGTTTCAAATCTATTTATTAATTCTTCATAACTCAGATTATTTCTCTCGAGAATTTTCTTTAAACCCTTTTGGTCAACACCTAATTTTTTTGAAGTATTTAAAATTAAAGTATTTAGTTGTTTTTTATTATATTTATAAATATTTCTTTTCTTTATTTCACTTTCTTTAATATTTCTTTTTATGAGTGACTTTACTGCCAACCCTTTAATTTGCTCTCTATTATTTTGATTTATATCTGTATCAGAGAGAATAGCTATAAGCTTGATCTCCTTTACTAAATCAATTGTAGTAATAGCATAATCCCCAACTGAAATTATTATTTTATTATTAATTTGTGAATGGACAATTTTATTTTGCAATAAAAAAAAGATTATTATAAAAAAAAATATTGGAAGTTTTTTTTTCATCTATCAATAAGTGGAGATCTTGCTTCACCAAATGGGAAAAGTGTAACTCTAAACATTAAAGAGTCTGATGGCTCAACATCTCTATCAGAATAAAACTCTCTTCTAAAAACTAATCCTGCTCTCAGACAATCATTTATATAATCATAGGCTAAATCATAAAACTCTGTTGAGTCTGTTTCTAAATTTTTCTTAATATTAAAGTTTAGTTGTCCAGAATTATTAAAATCAACATTAATTCCGGACTTTATATAATTACTCGTACCTATGTGGTTGCTCTCCTCAAGATAATTTAAATTAAAACTTGTATTTCCCAATATAAGGTTAGCCTCTAAGTCATTATAATTAACATCATTTAAATTATGATCTATTGAAAATTCGTTTTGGATATTAAAATTTTCACTTATTTTTATGAAAGCTTCGCCAACAAGATCAGATGCTTTTTGATCCAAGGAACTTTTGGAAGGTATTGATGTATTTTCTTTAAAACTTTGAATTTGCGCGAGTGATAATGAGTAATTCTTATCTCCTGTAAGTTCTCCATCTAAGTCGTAACTAGATATCTCGAACCCAGTTGCAATACTTTCACCTTCTTCAATTACATCCGGTTCTGCGTTTTTATTTAATAGAAATGCATTAGAATATGATAATTTTAAATCATCATCTTGAATATTTCTCATATGTCCTGGAGCGTATCTAAACGAAACCTTTGGTGTAAAAAAATTTATCTTATTTTGATCTTGGTTTTTTTTAGACATTGGAAGTTTTGCGTCATAGGCTAAAACTCCCGATATTTCGCTATTAAGACCTTCCGTTTTATATTTTTGTGCTCCCTCAGCTTCGTAGTTAACAATTTTGAAAAGTCCTTTAAATTTGTTTTGTATTCCATTTAGACTTACGAAAGGGTTAGATTGCCAATTTACATCATTTATCCAAAATTTTGTAGTTTGATTTACTTTATAGTTTTTAACAAAGGCATTACTTTTAATATCAAATACTCCAGTTTTATCTCCTGTAAACAAATTACGCTCGAATAAAATATTTGGGGCAGAATATTCGAATCTGGTTTTATCAGAGTCATCTGTTGTTATATTTTCATACATAGCTGCACTTATTCCTAAATAATTTTTATCATTTTGAAATTCATAATTTATATCTTTAGTAATAATATTTTTATTTTTATCTGCCAGTTCAGTTTCTATATCGTGAATTTTTAAATAAGTATCATTAGAAACATGTTGAAAATTAATTTCTAGATTACTTGAAAAATCATCATTTGATAAAACGTGATTGTATTTTGCAAACAAATGAGATCTAGAACCAGGGGTTTTTTTTAATTTATCATTTTTTTTGTAGCCTTTTGTATATCCGGAGTCTACTAATAGAAAAGAGTTTTTAAAAGCATGTCTATATTCATGTAAAACTAAAAGATTCTCTTTTGTATAAATTTTTGGAGTAAAAGTCATATCCTTGTTATCCGAAATTGCCCAAAAATATGGTGTTGATGCACTGAAACCTACCGAACTATTATCTACTAAAGTTGGAAACAAGAAACCAGATTGTCTTTTTACAGTAGGACCTGGATGAAAAAATTTTGGAAAATAAAATATTGGAAAATCGTAAATCTTCAATACTGCATTATCATAATAAACTGTTTTTTTGGCTTTGCTGTGCTGGATTTTCTTAGCCTGAATTGACCATGGCGGACATTTTTCTTCCTCTCTATTTTTACATGTCGTAAAAATACCTTTTTGAAAAGTTACACCATTATCGTCTATAAATGCTGAATTAGCATAAAATCTTGGTTCATTTTTCTGATGATTTTTAAAATTACCGTCATTAAAAAAAGACTTAACATCACTTCCAACAATTTTTCTATTTTTTTCATCAATATAAATTTCCGAAAAAGAATATTTATTAGTTTTATTATCAAATACTTCAATATCACCTTGCGAAAAGAACATTTTTTTTGAAGTAGAGTAATCAAACATATTTACATAAACCTGATTACCATTAATATCAGTGATTATTGTTTCTGATGTTGAATAAATAATTCCCTTTTTATTATCGTAAAAAATATTTTTACCTTGTATTCTAAATTTTTCTGAGGTTATGATATCTGTCTCACCAAAAGACCTCATCAATTTATTATTTTTGTCATACTCTGCTTTTTCAGCAAATATTATATTTTTTTTGATGTCTGTTATTTGAACATTACCCTCAGCTTGAATTATTTTGTTATCTTTATTAAACTTTACCTGATTTGCTTTTATATCTAACTCGTCTGCAATAACGTTTAAACTTTGCAATAAGCAAAATATTAATGATAATATTTTTATAAATTTATTTTTCATTTATTTGAATAATTCCTACAGAACAGAATAAGGTTAAAATTAGGATCGGAGACCACACGGAAAGTTCCATTGGTATCCTCTCAGTAGTGCCCAAAGCCATCGAAAAATTTTTAAAGTAAAAAATAATTACACAAGTAATGATTGATAAAATAATATAATATATATTTTGCTTTTTATCATTTGAGCTTAAAATAAAAATACTAGCAAGACAGACCATTAAAACTAAAAAGAAAGGCAGAGATAAGTAATAATGTCTTTTTTCATTAAGCAGTCTTTCATTATAACCCTTTTGACTTAATTGCTTGAAATTTGTCATTATTTTGAAAAAAGAAATAGTATCTAAATTTGAATATATTGAATTAAATTTAGCTTTTGTAAAGGTTGACTCAAAAATTAAATTTTCAAAACTATTTTTAACATTTTGTTCTGCTATACTTATTTTAACACCGTTTTTTATAATCCAAGGAGTATTTAATATATCGGCAGTTTTTGCTTCTATTCTTTCGACTAATACGTCATCTTCAAAGCTATAAATACTTACATCAAAAAGTAAATCACCATCAATTTTTTTGGATTTTATGATGTTAGTTTTGGATCCAATATTTTCTTTTAACCAAACACCATTACTTGTAATTGAAGCTAAATGAGATTTATCGATATCATAACTACCTTTAACATCTTCATAATATTTTACCATGATCGATGTAATTGGATTAAAAGCTATAAGAATTATAATACCAACAAAAAAAGACGTAATACCCAATAAATAAACAAATTTAGTACTTGATAAACCAAATGTTTTTAGCGATAAAATTTCACCGCTATTTTTAAGTTTAATCAAAGTCCACATTGCAGATAAAAAAATTATGAAGGGAAAAATATTAATTAAAATACTTGGAATAATCATTAAAGACAAAGCTATGGGTAACATTATTCCAACATCATAGTCTGTAAAATATGTAACCTCTTCTCTTAAATTCATTATAAGACCAGCTGCTGAAATTATTAAAGTAACGTTAAAAGTACTTAACAAAAATTCTCTTATTATGTATGTATTTATAACTGAATTTTTAATCATTTCTTCCTCAAGTTCTCATATAAAAAGTTTCTTATTATTTCTAAATAAATTAGCGGCATAAGTATAATTGGGGTAAAATAATAAATTAAAGAATTATTAAATGATTTTCCTGAGTGCTTTACTAATATTTCTGCAACAACTAATATTAAAAATGCAATTAAGGTAAATACATATTTAAAATAATTTTTAAATCTATTTTCATTTCTTTGATTTAAAAGAAAACAAACAATTAAAGTAATTACAGGAATATAAAGAGGCATACCAAATCTTCTATTTATTTCAGACAAGATATCATTCTTCTTATGATCACTTGGACAATTAATTATTATTTGCTGGCCTTTATTAAAATAGCATTTAATAAGTAAATTTGAAGGGGTTTCTTGTATTTTTGTCTGCACAATAGATCTTGTTTTCAAGTTATCTAATTTCAAAACAGTTTTTTGAAATTTAATAGTTTGTATATTTTTATCAGCTTTTTGTGATTGTATTATTCCATCAGACAAAACTAATGCCGGTGAACTTGGATTAACAATCCTTCCATTTTTTGCAAAAATTGAGATGTTTTCTGTCTCATTAACATTATCAATACTTTTTAAAATTTTACTTTCATCTCTTATAAATATATTCTTCATATTTCCGTTATTATTCTTTGATTCTACAAAAATAGTAAGACCCGCTACTGTATCATTAAATTGATTAGTTTTTATCATACTGGAGATAAAATCTAAATTTGATGATTTAATCAGTGATCTCGAATAATTTAATACAGATGGATTTATTATTGATGCTAAAAACAATTGTAGAATTGTCACAATTAAGGAAATTTTAACAAAAAAATTAACAATCTTTATTTTATTGACCCCCGCAGTCCACAAAATAATCAATTCATTTTCATTCTCAAATTTTAAAATTGTAAGTACTAAAGATATCAAAAATGATAAAGGAATAAATTTAGTTAATATTTTGGGTATATTTAGTAGTGAATACCCAAGATATACCGATAAAGCATGTCCATCTTCAACGACCAAATCTAAGAAATTTACCGCTTGAACAGTCCAAACTATCGCAGTAAAAGTGAGTAAAGTTATTAAAAAATACTTACTAAATTCAAAAAAAAAGTGTTTATAAATTTTATTACTCAACATTGTTATTATTTTTGTATATAATTAAAGCAAGTTTAAACAAATTTCAATCTTGAGTTGACTAAATGATAAATTTTATAAAAAAATTTGACGATAAAGATGAAAATTTAGGTTTTTTTATAGCTTGAGAAGGAGTTTTTTGATCTTTTAAAAGATATGACTATTAAAATAAAATATACAAACAAAACTATCAATAAATTAGCATCAAATCTTGTATTATTTTGTGATGAAAAATATAGCCCAAGCGGGATAAAAAAATATATTTCTAATGCTGAATTTTCTTACATCAATGATTTAATAAGAACAATTGACGTTAAGAAGAACTTATTTATTTTTGAGGTTAATTCAAAAAAAAAGATAGTACTAATATCAATTAAAAAAGATTTAAAAACTTCTGATATAGAAAATTTAGGAGCAGAATTTCATAAAAGAATAAACACAGTAAAGAATGGTGAATATTTTATTGTTTCTGATAGCGTAGTAGGAAAAAATGAAAATTTTTTGGGGCATTTTCTTCACGGTTTAAAATTGAAATCCTATGAATTTAAAAAATACAAGACTAAAAAAGAGTTAAAAAATATTTCAATAAATGTTGTAGGTACTAAGAATAAACCTTCACTTCAAAATCAATTAAAATTTAAAGCTCTCGAAGAAGGGACTTTTTATGCAAGAGATTTAGTTTCTGAACCAGGTAATATTTTACATCCTGATGAATACGCAAAAAGAATAGGATTTTTAAAAAAAGACGGGTTAAAAATAAATATATATGATGAAAAAAAATTAAAAAAATTAGGTATGAACGCTTTACTTGGTGTAGGACAGGGAAGTATAAGAGGCTCTTATCTTGTTACAATGGAGTGGAATGGAGCAAAAAATAATTCGAAACCTTTGGCATTTGTTGGTAAAGGAGTTTGTTTTGATACAGGAGGCTATTCACTAAAACCAGCAAAATTCATGGAGGATATGACGTATGATATGGCAGGTTCAGCTACGGTAGTTGGTTTGATGAAAAACTTTGCAATTAGAAAAGCAAAAATTAATGCTGTAGGTGTTGTTGGTCTAGTAGAGAATATGGTAAGTGGAAATGCACAAAGGCCTGGAGATATTGTGCGGTCATATAGTGGAAAAACTATAGAAATTTTAAATACTGACGCAGAGGGCCGATTAGTATTAGCCGATGCATTAACATTTACTGAGGAAAAATTTAAACCAGAATTTATAGTTGATTTAGCAACTTTAACTGGCGCAATCATTGTTTGCCTTGGATCTGAATATGCAGGTCTCTTTTCAAACAATGATAAATTATCAAAAGAAATATTTAATGCTGGAGAAAAAGTTGAAGAAAAAGTATGGAGAATGCCCCTTCATAAAAATTATGATAAGCTCATGAATTCTAAAAATGCAGATATGCAAAATATAAATTATGTTGGTGGAGCAGGATCAACTACGGCAGCTCAATTTTTGCAAAGATTTATCTTAAACAAAACTCCTTGGGCGCATCTAGATATTGCTGGTATGGCTTTTTCTAAATATGGCGGAGCTTTAAATTCAGGCGGTGCAACAGGTTTTGGTGTCAGACTTTTAAATCAACTTGTTGAAGAAAACTATGAATAGAATAGAGCAAACTCTATCTATAGTAAAACCAGATGCAGTTGAAAGAAATCTAACTGAAAATATCAAAAGAGTTTTTACAGAAAATAAGTTAAAAATAGTTCAAGAAAAGAAAATTCAAATATCAAAAGAGGAAGCGGCTGAGTTCTACAAAGTTCACCAAACAAAACCTTTTTATGAAAGACTTTGTAACTATTTGTCCTCAGGTCCAATCACAGTAATGATATTGGAAGGCGAGGATGCCATAAAAGCAAACAGAAGAATTATGGGAGCTACAGACCCAAAAAACGCAGAAGAGGGTACAATACGAAAACAATATGGTTTGTCTATAGACAAAAATTCCATTCACGGATCTGACTCGATTGAAAATGCCAAAAAAGAAATAGAATTCTTTTTTAAAAATTAATTAAAACTATAAATTCTTCTTATTGCGCTAGAATAAGCTCTATATTCTTCAGACTGAACCCTCTTTTTTAATGTTTCAACATTATCGTATTTATAAATATTAACCTTTTTTTTTATTATAATTTTACCGCTATCCAATTTTTCATTCACAAAATGCACAGTACATCCAGTTAATTTTTCATTAGATTTCAAAGCCCTTTGGAAAGTATTTAAACCCTTATATTTAGGCAAAAGTGAAGGATGAATATTAATTATTTTTCTTTTAAAGCTTCTAATAAATTTTTTGGATAATATTTTCATAAAGCCTGCTAAGCATATTATATCAATTTTATATTCAAATAATTTTTTCAGTATATCTTTTTCAAATTTATATTTATTAGTATTTAAACAAATATTAGGAATTGAAAATTTTTTTGCAAAAATAATACCTTTAGCTTTTTTATTATCAGATACAACTAAACATACTTTTACTGGAAAGCTGTAATCTCTTGAGGCCCTTATTATTTCTCTAAGATTTGTACCCGATCCAGATATAAAAACACAAGCTCTTTTTTTTACCATTTGATTTTATTAATAAGATTTAATTTTTTTTTTGAATTTGAAATAAATCCAATTTCGTAAGGTATAAAACCTTTTTCAAAATGAGCCTGAATTTTTTTGATATTTTCCCTTTTCACGATTAAACAAAAACCAACGCCACAATTAAATGTTTTGAGCATTTCCCGATCATTTATATTTTTATTTTTTAACCATTTAAAAATAAAAGGAACCTTAATTTTTGATAAATCTATATTAACAGTTAATTTTTTAGGCACTGACCTGATAATATTTTCAATAATACCTCCGCCAGTTATATTTGCAGCAGAAGAAATCAAATTTTTATCTACCAGTCTTAAAATTTCTTTTGTATAAATTTTTGTAGGTTTTAATAATTCATTTTTAATTTTTTTATTAATTTTAGAATTTTTCATTACACTTCTTACAAGTGAAAAACCATTTGAATGTAAACCTGAAGAAGGTACTGCTAATATAATATTATTACTTTTGACTTTTTTTTCTGTAATAAGTTTATTCTTGGAAACTAAGCCAACAGTAAATCCAGCTAAATCAAATTTATTTTTCTCGTATATTCCTGGCATTTCTGCTGTCTCCCCACCAACTAAAACACAATCAGAGATTTTACAGCCATTAATAATACCTTTAATTATTTTTTTCATTTTAATAAGGTTTATCTTACCAATCGCAATATAGTCTAAAAAAAATAATGGTTTTGCTCCCTGTACAATTAAATCGTTGACGCACATAGCTACCAAATCTATTCCAATGGTATCAAATTTATTAAATTTATTTGCCAACTCTAGTTTAGTGCCTACACCATCAGTACTTGCTACTAGAAGAGAATTTTTCAGTTTAAATTTTCCGGGATCAAAAACAGAAGCAAATTTACCAATGTTATTTTTATTAAATTTATTTAATTTTTTTCTGAAGACTTGTTGTGAGTATTTTCCAATATATTTTGTAAATTTATCAGCTGATTCAATATTTACACCGCTTTTTCTATAACTATTTTTTGTTTTTTTCATCGATAAGGTGGTATTTAAACAATTATGAAAAAAATTGTTTTTTTCTTATTATTAATATTATTATTTTTATGTAAAACACAAAATGTTTTTGCTTATCAAGACGCATTTACTGTTGATAAAATTATTATTGAGGGCAAAATTAAACAAAACAATTACAAAGAGAGGTACATCGATATAGCCTTTAGAAAGGGATTTGAAAAACTATTAAGAAACATACTTAAAATTGAAGATCAAAAAAAAATATTCAGCACTGAGTTAGCAATAATAAAATCATTTATTCAAAGTTATAGAATTGTTGATGAGCAAGAAATTGAAGGAAAGTATCGAGTTGAAATTTCTTTATCTTTCAAAGAAGAATCAATAAATCAATTTTTTCAAAAAAAAGGAATTTCATATTCTGCTTCACAAAGCTTTGAGACTTTAATTTATCCAATTTTTATTAAAAACTCAGAATTACAAGTGTTTTCAGGTAACAAGTTTTTCGAAGAATGGAACAAGAATAAAGAATTTGAAGGAGTAAATTTTATTTTACCCGTAGAAAGTTTAGATGATCTAGTTTTCATTAAAAAAAATAAAGATGATTTGGAGGAAATTGACATACAAAGTCTTGTTGATAAATATGAAATAAAAAATAGCGCTATTTTAATACTAAGATATGATGAAAGTGTTTTAAATGTTTTTATTAAAACTGATTTTAAAGGTTTTAAAAAATTAAGAAAAATTGATATTTTTGTGAAAGATTTGGACAATAAAAAAGTAAGAGAAGAAACTATTTTAAAATTAAAATCAATTGTTCATGATATGTGGAAAGATCAAAATCTTATTGATACATCTACACCTTCTTATTTAACTTTAAATGTACAATTTAACAAACCCCATAATCTTAAAGAAGTTATAAGTAAAATTAAAAAAATAAGTATTATTAAGTCTCACAATATTCAAGAACTCAATAAAAATAATGCAATTATAAAAATTAAATATTTAGGTAAAATAAAAAGTTTAGAAAACTTTCTTACTCAAAGTGGATTTGGATTAAAAATTCAAGACAACGAGTGGAATTTAATTATAAATGGATGAGGTATGTCTAAACAATTAATATTTAATTTTCCTTTTAAAAAAAATTATTTAGAACAGGATTTTTATGTTTCTAAAAATAATTTTAATGCTTTTAAATTAATAGAAAGTTGGCCAAAATGGCCAAGCAGATTGGTAAATATTTTTGGACCAAAGGGTTGTGGAAAAACCCATTTAATAAATATTTTAAAAAAAAAAATTGACTCAGTAGTTGTTTTATCGAAAAAAATATCAAGAGATATTTTGAAAGAGTATAAAACTAAAGAGTGTTTAGTAATTGATGATTTTAATAATGATATTGACGAAAAAGTTTTATATTCAATTATAAATCAAGCTTATCAAGATAATAAATATCTTATTATCTCATCCCTTAATTCTATCAAAAATATTCAAACAAAAATTAAAGATTTAGAATCTAGATTTAGTAGTTTTGTTGACATTGGCATTGATTTGCCGACAGATGAACTTATAAGGGTTATACTAACAAAAAACTTTTCAGACAAACAAATTCAAGTAAGCGAAAAAAATATCGAGTATATATTAAAAAATATTGAGAGATCTTATGAAAAAATAAATACTTTTTCAAATTCTATTGACAGTCTATCCCTTACTAAGGCACAACCTATAAAATTACATTTAATTAAAAAAGTATTGAATGAGATAAGTATACAATAAAAAAATATGAATAAATATAGAACACATAATTGTTCCGAACTAAATGAAAAAAATATTGGAATTAAAACAAAGTTATCTGGCTGGATACATAGAAAAAGGGACCACGGAAATTTACTTTTCATAGATATACGTGATCATTTTGGTATAACCCAATGTGTAATAGAAAATAAAGATAAGAACTTTAAAGTTTTAGAAAAACTTAGACCAGAGTCAGTTATTTTGGTTGAGGGTAAAGTAATTAAAAGATCTAAAGAAACAGAAAATAAAGATTTAAAAACAGGTTTAATAGAAGTCAAAATTGAAAGTATCAAAGTTTTATCTGAAGCAAAAGAACTACCATTACCTGTTTTTGGTGAGCAAGATTATCCTGAGGAAACAAGATTAAAATATAGATTCATTGATTTAAGGAGAAATGAGATGCATAAAAACATTGAATTAAGATCTAAAATTTTGTCCTTTTTGAGAACAAAAATGACTGAAAATAACTTTTTAGAATTTCAAACACCTATACTCACTGCATCAAGCCCTGAAGGTGCTAGAGACTTTCTTGTACCAAGTCGTGTCCATCCCGGAAAATTTTATGCATTACCACAAGCTCCACAACAATTTAAACAAATGATAATGATTTCTGGTTTTGATAGATACTTTCAAGTTGCTCCGTGTTTTAGAGACGAAGATGGAAGGGCAGATAGAAGCCCGGGAGAACACTATCAACTAGATATGGAAATGTCTTTTGTTGAACAAGAGGATGTTTTAAAGACAGTTGAACCAATATTTTTTGATTTATTTAAGAAATTTGGCAAAAGCAAAAAGATAAACCAAATTCCATTTCCTAGAATTAAATACAAAGATGCTTTAAATAAATATGGAACGGATAAACCTGATTTAAGAAATCCTATTGAATTGGTCGATGCTACAGAAATTTTTAAGTCCAAAGAAGTTGAATTAAAAATTTTTAAAGAAATTATAGCTAAAGGTGGTGTAGTGAAAGCAATTCCAGTTTCTAATACACGCACAAAACCAAGAAGTTTTTTTGATGGACTTAATAATTGGGCTATTAGCGAAGGTGCAAGCGGGTTAGCTTATATTACTTTTGAGAAAGACGGCTCTAAAATTGTCGGTAAAGGACCAATAGCAAAATTTTTTTCTGAGCAGGCTTTGTTAAAATTGGTGAAACTTTGTAAAATTAATGAGAAAGACTCAATCTTTTTTGTTTGCAATAAGGAAAAAGAGGCAATTAATTTCTCTGGGATTGTAAGACAAAAAATTGCTGAAGAGTTAAAAATAATAGACAATAATAGTTTTAAGTTTTGTTGGATTACAGATTATCCTATGTATGAATATGATGAAAAAGAAAAGAAAATAGATTTTAGTCATAATCCGTTTTCTATGCCTCAAATAGAGATGAAAGATTTTGAAAAAACAAATCCACTTAATATTTTGGCATATCAGTACGATCTTGTGTGTAACGGTTATGAGCTTTCATCTGGTGCAATTCGAAATCATATTCCAGATTACCTTTTTAAAGTCTTCTCAAAGGTTGGTTATACAGAAAAAATGGTTAAACAAAGTTTTTCTGGAATGATAAAAGCACTGTCATATGGAGCGCCACCACATGGAGGTATGGCTCCTGGCATAGATAGAATTGTTATGCTTTTAGCAAATCAAAAAAATATAAGAGAAGTAACTTTGTTTCCTCTTAACCAAAATGCCGAAGATCTTTTAATGGAGGCGCCATCAGAAGCTAACGAAAAACAGTTAAAAGAGTTACACATTAAGACTATAAAGAAAAGTTAATTTTTACTTTTTAAATTTATTCTAACGTCACTTAAATCAACAAGTTTTTCTTCATAATTACTTCGAACAAACCCTTTACTTGTAATATTCTTAACTATTTTCAAAAATTGATCGTCTTGATTATTCCCCTGATCATTTGTTCTGCTTATACCTGGTGTATGTGCTAAATCTTCTTTTCCTAAATAAGATATTGCCAGTTCCCTAAATATATAATCCAGAATAGAAGTTGCACTAAGAATTCTGTCGTTTCCATATACTTTTCCAGATGGTTCAAATTTTGTGTCTAAAAA
>CACFMO010000009.1 GCA_902567495.1 uncultured Pelagibacteraceae bacterium | reverse complement strand
TGCAGTCTTTGAAACCTACGCCAGTAATCTCTCTCAACTTTTTAATATTTTCTAAGTTCGGTTTGTCAGACATTATGATTTAATTTGTGATTAATTCTTTTTTTTTAAATCTTTGTTTTCAACTTTTTTTTCTACGATTGTTGATTTGCCATTTGAGACATCATTTTTATCCTTCAAAATTTTAGTCTCAGCGGTTTTTTTAGATATATACTTTTTTGCATCTACAATTGTATCCTTCAGAATTTCACAGTATAAATTTATTGATCTTCTAGCATCATCGTTACCTGGTATTGGATGATTAATACCAGTAGGATCAGAGTTAGAATCTAAAATCGCTACTATTGGAATATTTAATTTTACAGCCTCTTTAACTGCTATAGACTCGATATTTGTATCAATAATAAAAAGCATATTAGGAACTACTTTCATGTCCGCAATTCCACCTAATGATCTTTTTAATTTATCCTTTTCAGTAGTAAGTTTTAAAATTTCTTTTTTTGTAAATCCAATATCATCATCTTGGGATAAATCTTTTTCTAATTTTTTTAATCTTCTAATTGAATTCTGTATGGTTTTCCAGTTTGTAAGCATCCCCCCGAGCCATCTATGATTTACATAAAATTGTTCTGTTTCGTTAGCCAGTTTTAAAACACTTTCCGATGCTTGTTTTTTTGTTGAAACGATAAGAATTTTTCCACCACTTGATATACATTTATGCACCTCTTGCATGGCTTCTTTTATTAAATTCACAGTTTTTGTAAGATCAATAATGTGAATTGAATTTTTTTCACCAAAAATAAACTTATCCATTTTTGGATTCCACCTAAGTGTTTTGTGTCCTAAGTGAACACCGGCTTCTAATAATTGTTTAATTGTTACTTCTGGTATATTCATAATTTTCCGGTTAATCCTCCACAGCTTTCCTTTCGGACCGGCGGGCTTTAACCCTTTGCTGTGTGCGAAATTACGAAATTTTTAATGTTTATTTTTAAGAAAATCAAGAGATTAAAAACTTATTTTTTCAATATATTCTTTGTCTTTGATGTGATTAAAAGTACCAACATTGAACTTTCTTAATTTTTTTAGTTCAAACGTGTAAATTTTTGAGGTTTCTTTGATTTTGATCTGAATTTTCGTATCTCCGTCTTCTCTAAGTAATTTTTGAAGTTCATCTAATTTAGATTGATTTTTAATTTCAATCGTTACTTTATCATATTTTTTATTTGTAAAATCATTAAGGCTTACTAGTTTTTTAATATTTATACGCCTTGAAAAAGAGTCAGCACCAGCATTATCTTTTTGTAGTGTTAAAATAAATGAATTAGCAGTTTTAAGATTTTCTCTATTAGATACTAAGAGATCAGAAAACAAAAATAACTCAAACTCACTTTTTAAATCACTGAATTTAACTATTGCAAAAGGTGTTCCTTTAGAACTTTTTTTCTCTTGAATAGACATTATTGTTCCTGCTACGAGTGCTGAGCTTTCTTTTTCATCAACAAATTTGTTGAAACTAGTCACATTCATTTTTTCAAAATAATCTCTATAAGCACTCAAGGGATGATCTGACATATAAAATCCAATTGATTGAAACTCATTCATAAGCATTTCATTGTTAGTCCATTTTTTAGTTTTTTGTGTATTAAAAAGTAAATTATTTACGCTAATATTATCTTCGAAAAGGTTGTTTTGTTTACTTTGTTTTTCATCCCACATGCTTTTATTTAATTGGATTATATTTGGTATTGAATTTAACAAGGTGCTTCTATTGCTTTCTAAATCATCAAAAGCTCCTGCTTTTGTTAAACCTTCTAATTGAAGTTTATTAATATCTTTTGGGTTTGATCTTTTGATAAAATCATTAAGTGATTTAAATTTTCCATTTTTTTCTCTCTCTTTTACAAGATTATTAACGGCTTCTCTTCCAACACTTTTAATGCCTGATAATGCATAATAAATTTTATTTTTTTCAGATTTAAAATCTGCAAAACATAAATTTATGTTTGGCCTAATAATCTCAATTTTAAGTCTTTTCAATTCCTCTACAAATTCTCTCAACTTGTCAGTATTTGATAATTCTGTAGACATTGTTGCAGCAATAAAATCCTCCTTATAATAATACTTTAAGTAAGCAGTTTGGTAAGCGATTAAAGCATAAGCAGCTGCATGGCTCTTATTAAAACCGTATTCAGCAAAAGGCATTATTTTTTTGAAAATAAAAGATGCTATATCTTTACTAATATTATTATTAATTGCACCATTTATAAACTTTTCCTCCTGTTTTTCTAATTCCTTTCTCTTCTTTTTTCCCATCGCTTTTCTTAAAATATCAGCTTCACCTGCTGTAAATCCCGCAAGAGTTTGGGCGATTTGCATTACTTGTTCTTGATAAATTATTATTCCATAGGTTGGTTTAAGAATATTTTCTAAACTTTTGTGTATGTAATCTGGTTTTTTTATTCCATTCTTACAATCATTGTAAATTGGAATGTTGTTCATTGGGCCAGGTCTGTAAAGTGCAACAAGTGCAACAATATCCTCAAATTGATTTGGTTTCATTTGTTTTAAAGATGATCTAACACCAGAACTTTCAAGCTGAAACAAACCTGTTGTTTCACCACTTGATAACATTTTATATATTTCTGAGTCATTAAGAGGTATTTTTGAAATATCTATTTCAATATTTTTACTTCTTAAAATTTCAATAGTTTTATTAATAACTGTAAGTGTATTAAGTCCCAAAATATCAAATTTGACTAATCCAGAATTTTCCGATGAGTGCATATCAAATTGAGTTGAAGGTAATAATAAATTTGAGCTACTGTCCCTATAAAGCGGAACTTTTTCTGATAATTTTTCATCTGCAATTACTACACCGGCTGCATGTGTTGCTAAATTTCTATTTAATCCCTCTAATTTTAATGATAACTCAATTAATTTTTTAACTTTTGGGTTTCTTTTTTCCTCCTCAACAATTCTTGGCTCTCTTGCGATTGACTCTTTTAATGTTAAGGGTCTAGAGGGATCAAAAGGTATCATCTTGCATAATTTATCCACGTGTCCATATGGTAAACCTAAAACTCTTCCAATATCTCTTAATGCCATCCTGGCCTTAAGTTTTCCAAATGTAATTATGTGTGCAACTCCACCTTTATATTTAGATTTTAAATATTTAAAAACTAAGTCTCTTTTTTCTTCACAAAAATCTATATCAAAATCTGGCATAGATATTCTATCTGGATTTAAAAATCTTTCAAAAATAAGTCCAAATTCAATTGGGTCTAAATCGGTAATGTCTAAAGAATACGCTACTAGCGAACCGGCCCCAGATCCTCTGCCGGGACCAACAGGAATATTATTTTTTTTTGCCCATTTTATGTAATCAGAAACAATTAAGAAATATCCTGAGTAGTTCATTTTATTTATAATTTGAATTTCATGGTTTAATCTTTCATAATAGATTTTTTCAATCCGCGCTTTATCATAAGTATTTTTTTTCTTTAAAATGAAGTTTTCAAGCCTGTTTTTTAGTCCAATCTTTGACAGTGATAGAAGTTCATCATTTTCACTTAGATTACTCGAAATTTTTATAGAGGGTAAATTTGGTTGTAATTTTTTTAACTTATAAGAAAATCTGAATGGAAAATTATAATTATTTTCAATAGCTTCTGGGATATCCTTGTAAAGATTTTCCAATTCATCTGAATTTTTCATGAAATGTTGATCACTAAATTTTTTTCTATTTTTTTCGTCTATATAGGTTTTTTGACCTATGCATAGTAAAGCGTCATGAGCCTCGAACATATCTTTGCTCATATAAAAAATTTCTTGTGATGCTATTAACGGGACTTTAAATTTTTTTGAGAGACTAAGAAGATTATTCTCTAAATATTTTTCTCCAGGATCATTATGTCTTTGAATTTCAAAATAAAATCTATCATTAAATGTTTCCACCATTTTGGAAATAAACTTCTCTACTTCTTTTGTGATATTTTTTTTAATTAGATTGTTTAACAATGAATCTAATCCACCGCTAGTTACAATTATATCTTCTGAGTGTAAAAAAAGTTCATCTAAATTACAATGCGGTGGTAATGTTTCGTTTACGTCAAGATAACTTTTTGAGGATAATTTTGTTAAATTACTAAAACCTTTTTTAGTTTGAGCAAAAATAGGAATTTTGCCCATAACTTTATTAAAAATAAAGTTTATTTGAGTACCAATGATTGGTTGGGTGCCTGACTTACTAATTTCTTCTGAAAACTCAAGAGCACCACACAAATTAAAACTATCGCTTAAACCAATAGCTTGTGTTTTGTTCTCCTTGCAATATTTTCCTAAATCCGTGATTTTAATTGCGCCTTCGCAAATTGAATATTGAGTATGTATTTTAAAATGTGTGAATTTTCTTTTTTCATTTTCCATTTGATGTTTTTATAATACCATCCCTTATGCTTAAAGTATAATCAGCTTTTTTTGCAATTTCTCTATTATGGGTTGCAATTAAAACAATTTTATTTTTTTGTTTTAATTTTAAAAAATAAGATAAAACTTCAGAAGAATTTTTATTGTCAAGATTACCAGTTGGTTCGTCTGCTAGAATAATTTTTGTATCTGAAATTAACGACCTTGCTATTGCAACTCTTTGTTGTTCTCCGCCTGACAAATCAGATGGAAAATGGTTAAGTCTATGACCTAGATTAACTTTTTTTAAGTAACTTTCTGCCTCTTTAATTGAACTGTTGTAATTTTTATTTCTTATTATTAAAGGCATAGCAACATTTTCGACAGCAGTAAAATCCAAAAGTAAATTATTGTTTTGGAAAATTATTGATATGTGATTTCTAATTAATTGATTTCTTTTATTTTCGGTTATATTTTGTGTTGGCTCACCTAATATAGTAATTTTTCCATCAGTGGGTTTATCTAATAAGGCAAGCAAATGAAGCAAAGTCGATTTTCCCGAGCCAGATGGACCTACAAGTGCTATAATCTTTCCTGTTTCAAGATTAAGATTAAGATTGTTTAAAACCTTTACTACTACTTTATTGTTTACAAAATTTTTTGATAATTTCTCAACCTTAATACTATTTTTATTCATACTTTAATGCTTTTATTGGTTCAACTTTAGCCACTGCAAAAGATGGAAATATTGACGCTAAAGATGTAATTATGATCGAAAATATTGATATTGACAAAATAGATCTTGCGTTTATTTCACTTGGCATCTCGTCTAAAAAATAAACATCTTCGGGAAAAATTTGTAGATTGAATACTGAGGATAAAAACTGTCGTATCTCCTCAATATAAATTGAAAATGTTACCCCTAATATGACTCCAGCAATTGTTGCTGTTAAACCAATAATGAATCCTGTTAAAAAAAATGATTTTATAATGGATTTTTTTGATAAACCTAATGCTTTTAAAATTGCTATCTCTTTAGTTTTATTTTTAATTAAAATTGTTAATCCAGAAATTATATTAAATGCTGCTACAATTATAATTAAAGTTAATATCAAAAACATAACATTTCTTTCAACTTTTAAAGCTGATAAAAAAGATTTATTTTGATCAGACCAAGAATTTACAAATAAACCTGGGTTTATTTCTTGTATTTCATTTTTGTATATATCGGCATTTAAAGGATCTTTAAGAAATATATCTAGATTTATATCATCATTTGTTTTTTCAAAAAAAGATAAAGAGTCATTCAAATTTAAAAATACAACATTTTTATCATATTCATATAATCCACTACTAAACACTGAAATAATTTTATAACTAGATTGTTTTGGTACCATGCCAAAAAGTGACGGTGATGAAGTAGAGGACATTAAGTTTATTTTATCTCCGACAACAACTCCAAGTTCTATAGCAAGATGTTTGCCTATTATTATTTTACCATTATTAAAATTCGAAATTTCTCCGTCAATTATATTTTTTTGAAACAAATCTAATTCTTTAATTTGGTTTTTGTTTATTCCTCTAACTAAAACACCTTTGGCTGTGTTACTTGTAATTATTACGCCTTCACCATTTAAAGATTTAATTACTTTCGCTTTATTATACTTATTTTTTATATCAGAATAAAAATTTTCAGTGATACTGTTGCTATATGGTTTTATTGTAATATGAGGATTAAAACCCAAAATTTTTTCAGTAAGTTCTGCCCTAAATCCATTCATAACGGACATAACAATGATTAAAGTTGCAACGCCCAACTTAATGCCAAGAAATGAGAAAATTGAAATTACTTTTAAAAAACCTTCTTTTTTTTTTGGTTTAAGATTTCTTGTGGTTATTAATTTTTCAGCTGTGGTAAACAATTTATTTTTTTAATATGTTAATAATTTTATTAATTTCTAATACCTGTGGATCCTTACCTACTTCTTTAAATTCAAATTGATCTTTTGTTGATTTTGATCCAACAACAATTTGATAAGGTATACCTAAAAGGTCATGTTTTTTAAATTTGTTTGAAATATTCTCCTCAACATCGTCAAGTAATACATCAATCCCCTTTTCTTTAAGTAAACTATAAATTTTTCTAGATTTTTCTATATTAGAATTATCATTTTTATTTATTGCTGGTATAATTACAACATCAAATGGGGAAACGGCTTTTGGCCATTTCATTTTATCATTATTAAATTTTGCTTCTATTATGGCAGCTACTAATCTGGAAACACCAATGCCATATGAACCCATTTTAACAAAAATTTTTTTTCCATCCTTACCGTCCACTGAACAATTCATGGGTTTGGAATATTTATCTCCAAAATAAAAGATGTGTCCTACCTCTATTCCTTTAGTTTGAAGTTGATCATTTTTTTTCACTTTTTTATTAAAATCATTAGAATCAAACTTTTCATCGGTTACAGAGTAGAATTTTGAAAAATCGTTTCTCATTTGGTTTAGTGAATTATTTTCGTTTTTATAATTATTAATCGGTATATCAAAGATTCTTTTATCTGTATAAATTTTACTTTCACCTGTTTCTGCCAAAATTATAAATTCATGTGATAAGTCACCGCCTATTGGTCCTGTGTCTGCTTTCATTGGAATCGACTTAAGTCCTAATCTTTCAAAAGTTTTAAGATAAGCAAAAAACATTTTATTGTATGATAAAACTGCATCATCTTCGCTAAGATCGAATGAATAAGCGTCTTTCATATAAAACTCTCTACATCTCATAACGCCAAATCTTGGTCGTAGTTCATCTCTAAATTTCCACTGTATGTGATATAAAATTTGCGGCAATAATTTGTATGATTTAACACTTGTTCTAAATATTTCGGTTATTTGCTCCTCATTTGTAGGTCCATAAAGCATTTCCCTTTTTTGCCTATCAGATATTCTAAGCATTTCTTCGCCATAATCGTCATATCTCCCGCTTTCCTTCCATATATCAGCAGATTGCACTGTTGGCATTAACATCTCTTGCGCACCTATAATGTTTTGCTCTTCACGAACAATTTTTTCAATTTTTTTCATTACTTTAAATCCTAGAGGTAACCAAGAGTAAATACCTGCTGAAGCTTGTCTTATCATGCCGGTTCTAAGCATTAGTTGATGAGATTTTATTTTTGCCTCTGCTGGTACATCTTTAGTAATAGGTATAAATAATTTTGATAAAAGCATTAAAGCCTTGCTATATTTATATTTGTGAACGGCTTTTTGCCCGTTTTATCTTTTATTATTTTTCGACAATTTTGTTTAATCATTTCAATTAAGTTTTTTTCTTGATTTTTGTTTTTCATTGAGAATGTCCTACATGTATTGAATATTTCATCCTCCATTTCGAAAACAATTTTTTCATCAAAACTATTTTCAGGTATACCTCTATAAGATATTACAGGTTTATTAAGTTTTCCGCTATTATTTAATATTAAAGTTATTTCTAGATATCCATTAAGTGATAAATTCCTTCTCTCTTTAATGGATTGTGAATTTTCTCCAACAGCTACATTTCCATCTAAGTACATTTTTCCTGATGGTGCTTTATCAACAATTTCTGCATTTTTTCCAGGAGAAATTCTGACAATGTCTCCATCTTCAATTCTTAAGGCATGAGGGACCTGCATTTCTTTTGCAAAGTTAATATGTTCATTCATGTGCCTATGTTCGCCGTGAACTGGAATAATAGTTTCAGGTTTTACCCAATTATACATATCTTTTAAATCTTCTCTATTTGGATGGCCTGAAACATGAACGAAATCTGTTTCTTCAGTAATTAATTCCACTTCTTTTCTAACTATATCGTTGTGTAGTGAATATAATTTTTTTTCATTTCCAGGAATTATTTTTGATGAAAAAATTACTGTATCACCTTTTTCTATAAAAACGTCGGGATGTATGTCTTTTATAATTCTTTTCATTGCTCCCATTGGCTCACCTTGGCTACCAGTGCACATATAAACCATTTTTTCTCTAGGAATTTTTTTTGCGTCTCTAGGGTCAATTGGATCCTCGATATTGTTTAAATAACCGCATTGTCTTGCAGCTTTAAAGATTCTATTCATCGATCTGCCAACTAAAGATACATGTCTGCCAATTTTATTAGCACAATAAAACACACTCTCCATTCTCGCAACATTTGAAGCAAAGGAGGTAATTATTATTCTTTTTGATTTTAAGGACATTATTTTTAATAAACTATTTCTTACATCTAGCTCTGATCCTGCTCTTCCTGGATTAAAAATATTTGTTGAGTCGCAAATCATTGCTAAAACTTTATTTTGACCCAATTCTTTTAACTTTTTTTCATTAATTTTATCACCGATGAGAGGGTTTGGGTCTATTTTCCAATCACCTGTGTGCAATATTATTCCTGCTGGTGTTTTAATACTTAAACCGTTTGGTTCAAGAATTGAGTGTGTTAACGTAACAAATTCAATATCAAAAGGACCAAGTTTAATTTTTCCATTTAATTGAACAATTTTTAAGTGCTGTGTTATATCGATTTTTTTTTCTTTAAATTTTTCTGTAATTAGAACTGCGGTAAAGGGTGTCGCGTATATTTTGCATTTAAGATCTGGCCAAACATGCGCTATTGCTCCAATGTGATCTTCGTGGGCATGTGTTAAAACAATCCCTAACAAATCATCTTTTTTATCTATAATAAATCCCGGATCTGGGTAAATTAAATCAATGCCTGGTATTGAGTCGTCTGCAAAACTAACTCCAGTATCAACGATTATCCATTTTTGATCTTCCTCTTTACCATAAGCATAAAGGTTCATATTTCCACCAATTTGACCAGAACCACCGAGTGGACAAAATAGTAATTCTTCCTTACTCATGTAATAAAGTTTCTGTAAATTTTAATAATACCATGCATTGTAATATCTTTTTCAATTTTTGCTTTTTTGTATAAATGCTTCTTAAATAGATAAGAATAACCACCAGTTAATACAATTTTACAATTTTTTCCATTTTTATTAATAATCTTACTTAAAATATTATTTATTAACCCTTGGTAACCCCAAAAAAAACCAGAAGTTAAAGCCTGTTTAGTATTTTTTCCATAGTTACGTGGATATTTTTTCAGCTTAAATATTGGTAATAAGGCAGTAGACGATGATAGATTTTCTATAGAGGACTTTACACCCGGAGCAATAATGCCTCCGTCGTAAACATTTTTTTTCTTTATAATGTCAAAGGTTGTTGCTGTACCAAAATCAATAATAATATAATTTGATTTTAAATTTTCACCAATACCAAAAGCATTAGCAATTCTATCAGACCCTAGTTGGTTAAAGTTTTTAATTTTAAACTTCATTAATTTTCTTAAATCAAACTCTTTAATCTCGCGAGTTTTAAATCTTTTTGATTTAAGAACTTCTTTAAGTTTAGAGTATACTTTTGGTACTACACTTGAAAATAGCACTATTTTACTTGTATTGTCCTGAAGCATTTTATTGATTTTTTTTTTAAATTTGAATAATAGATTTTTATCTTTTGTATCAAATAAAAATGATTTGGTAATTTTAAACTTTTTATTCAATTTACAAATTTTTATATTTGTATTTCCAATATCGCCAATTAGATAATTCATAATTTTTTTTTAAATTTGTTAAAATTTCGTAATTATTTATCATTTTATCTGAACATTCTAGTAAAGAAATTGATTTAAATTTTTTATTATTAGGAGAATTAATAGTGTTTATACCAATACCAATGACTAAAAAGTTTTTTTTATCTATTTTTATTAGTTCTTGAAGAACGCCGCAAACTTTTCTACTCTTGATAAGTAAGTCATTTGGCCATTTTATTTTTATATCGATTGTTGAGTATTTATTTAAAACTCTTTTAATTATTAATGGGTTGATCAATGAGAATTCCTCGGGCTTTGGCATATTTTTTTTTAATTGAAAAAAAATTGAAGTAAATAAATTTCCATTTAAAGAAATCCATTGTTTGCCCATTGTTCCTCTACCTTTAGTTTGATAGTCCGAAACTATTATCCCTGCATTACTTTTTTTGGATCTAATAATTTTAATAGCAATGTCATTTGTGCTTTTTACAGTACCAAATTTAATTAAATTTAATCTCATCAAAAAATATTAATTTTTGAAATAATGCCGTTAAAAATAGAAGGATACATAAAAAATGAAGAAAGGAATATGCAGCTAAATATTAAAGACCCATAAACTCCATAATTTTTGAAATTTTCAAAAGGTTTTTTGGGACTATCAAAATACATTACCTTAACAATTCTTATATAATAAAAAGCAGACACAACTGTTGTTACTAGACCAATAATAGCTAAAGCGTACATTCCACTTTCTATAACTGACATAAAAATATAAAATTTGGCAAAAAAACCTGCTAGAGGTGGAATGCCTGCGAGAGAAAATAACACTATCAATAATGATAAAGCAGCTAAAGGGTGGTTTTTTGAAATCCCCGAAAGTTCATTTATATCCTCAATATATTTACCACTTCTCTTCATTAAAAATACAAATGCAAAAAAACCAATATTCATTGCAGAGTAGATTAAGATATAAATTATTGTACTTTTAAAACCACTTTCGGTACCTGTTGATATGCCGGCTATTGCATAACCCATATGACTTATTGAACTGTAAGCTATTAATCTTTTAATATTTTTTTGATTTATTGCTGCAACAGCTCCTAAAATCATAGAAGCGATTGATATAAAAACCAAAATATATTGCCATTGGTCTAAAATATTTTGAAAAGGTGAATACATAAATCTTATAAAAACTGCTATCCCTGCAATTTTGGGAACAATAGCAAAAAAGCTAGTAACAGATGTTGGTGAACCTTCATAGACATCTGGTGTCCACATATGAAAAGGAACAGCAGAAACTTTAAATGCTAACCCAACTAATATAAAAATCATTGCAAAAATAGTTCCTATATTAATGTCCCCAACATTATTAGATATAACTTGGAAATTTGTTGAGCCAGTAAACCCGTAAAGTAGAGAACATCCATATAATAATAATCCAGAGGAGAGAGCACTTAATACAAAGTATTTTATACCTGCTTCAGATGATCTTAAATTATCTCTATCTATAGATGCGAGTATATATAATGACAGTGACTGAAGTTCTAAGCCAAGATAAAAAAGTATTAAGTCATTTGAACTAACCATAAAAAACATACCTAAAATGGCAATTAACATAATAACTGGATACTCAAATTTATTATTTTTAATATCTTGAATATATTTTTTTGACATTATTAAAACAAAAAACGAGGAAACTAAGATTAAGATCTTCATAAAAGATGAAAATTCATCTAATGCAAAACTATTATTAAATATTTTTATATTTTCAAAATTATTATTTAATATTAGAAAAATTACGACCGGTATTATGATAATAGTTGCCTTGTAAATCAAATCAAAGCTATTTTTTTTAAAAACTCCAAAAATAATAAATACAAAAACTGACAGTGATAAGAAAATTTCTGGAATTAAAAAATATATTGCGTTTATCATTAATTATTTTAAAACACTAAGTCTGTTTATCTCCATATTGTAATTATTAATCAGGTTATCTACTGATACATTCACCGTATTAAATAAGGGTTCAGGATAAAAACCAAAAAATATTACTAATATTCCAATTGATACCAAAACTCCCATTTCAGATTTATTTAAATCTTTCATTTCTTTTATTTGGTTATTTTCTAGTTTTCCAAAAATAACTCTTTTGTATAACCAGAGAATATATGCGGCAGCTAAAACCACTCCGATACTGGCCAAAATCGCTACTAAAAAATTAACTTTAAATGCCCCAACTAAAACTAGAAACTCACCAACAAAACCACTTGTTCCAGGTAAACCTAGAGTCCCCAATACAAATATCATTAAAATAAAAGAATATTTTGGTAAAATATTTACTACACCACCATAATTATTTATTAGTCTTGAATGTGCTCTATCATAAAGAACGCCTACGCATAAAAATAATGCTGCAGAAATTAAACCGTGGCTAAACATCTGAATAATACCACCTTCAATTCCTTGTTTATTAAAAGTAAAGATCCCAAGCGTTACATATCCCATGTGTGCTACAGATGAATAGGCAATTAACTTTTTCATATCATCCTGCAT
Source organism: uncultured Pelagibacteraceae bacterium (assembly GCA_902567495.1). Lineage (GTDB taxonomy): Bacteria > Pseudomonadota > Alphaproteobacteria > Pelagibacterales > Pelagibacteraceae > Anoxypelagibacter. Next base: position 39,336 of record CACFMO010000009.1, on the reverse strand, counting down.
AAGTGCTACCAGTGAAGTATAAATTATTGCTATCACACTTAACGTGAAAACTAGTGGTGTAAAATATTCTGAAGCTAATGGAAACATGCCAACTGAAAATCTTAAAAAGCCATAACCAGCCATTTTAAGAAGAATAGCTGCAAGAATTACTGAGCCAGCTGTAGGAGCTTCAACATGAGCATCAGGTAACCATGTGTGTACAGGCCACATTGGCATTTTAACTGCAAATGAACTAAAAAAAGCTAGCCAAAGTAAGTTTTGAAACTCAGCTGGTATTTTAATTTTATATATTTCGGTTACATCTGTGGTGCCTGTTATCCAATAAATAGATATTATTGCAATTAACATTAAAACTGATCCTAGAAGGGTAAATAGAAAAAACTTAAATGCAGAGTAAACTCTTCTAGGACCTCCCCAAATTCCAATAATTAAAAACATTGGAATTAAACCTGCCTCAAAGAAAAGGTAAAAAATTACTAAGTCTAGAGAACAAAAAACACCTATCATAAAAGTCTCTAAAACTAAAATAGCAATTAAAAATTCTTTTAATCTGTTTTTGATACTGTTAACACATGAGATAACACATATAGGAATTATAAAAGCCGTTAGTAAAATAAATAAAATAGATATGCCATCGATACCAAACTTAAATTTAATAAAACCACTTATCCAAACCGCTTCCTCGACAAACTGAAAATTGGGTGAAGATTTATCAAATGAATACCATAAGAATAAGACAAGGAAAAAATTTGCAAAACTAGTGAATAAAGATACATAAATAGCTCCTTTATTAACTTGGTTAGACTCACTTTTTGTTAAAAATACGAAAAAAGCTCCTATTAAAGGTAAAAATGTTATTGATGATAAAATTGGAAAGTTCATTATTTTATAATTAAAAAAGTTAATAGTAGAGAAAAACCAATTAACATGACGAAAGCATAATCAAACAAATAACCAGTTTGAAACTTTGATACCCTGTATGAAATAATTTTGATTAAATGTGAAATACCATCCGGTCCGTATCTATCAATAGTTTTTTGATCACCAGATTTCCAAAAAAATGATCCTAATTTTTGAATTGGTTTAACAAAAATAGCATCATAAAACTCATCAAAATACCATTTGTTTAACAAAAATTTATAAATTTTTTTATTTTTTAAAATTATTTCATCTAAATATTTTGGATTCTTTAAAAATAAGTAATAGGACAAAGGTATAGCAGAAACTACAAGAAATGGGGTAATATATAAAATCCATAATGGTATCAAACTATGATCAAAATTTTTCAAAATTAAAATAGATGATGCCCAAAATTCTTGATTAGTTTTTCCTATAAACAAATCTTTGAAGAGAAAACCAGAAAAAATTGATCCTAAAATAAGAATACCTAAAGGTATGGTAATAGATAAGCTCGACTCCTTTATTTTTGATTTTGAAATATTTTTATTATTAAATCTTCCATGAAAAGTTTTAAATATTAATCTCCATGAATAAATAGCTGTTAAAAGTGCCGTTATTATTCCTACTGCAGTTGCAATATAACCAATGTTACTTTGGCTTAAATATGCATATTCAATAATTGCATCTTTAGAATAAAATCCTGATAAAAAAGGAAAACCAGTTAGTGCAAGCGTTCCAACTATCATAGCTATCCAAGTAAAAGGCATTTTTTTCCATAGATCGCCCATATTTCTTATATCTTGTTCGTCGTTCATTGAATGAATAACAGAACCAGAACCTAGAAATAAAAGTGCTTTAAAGAATGCGTGTGTGAATAAATGAAACATAGCAACATTATAAGCCCCTACACCAGCCGCAAAAAACATATAACCTAGTTGGCTACAAGTTGAATATGCTATTATTTTTTTTATATCATTTTGAACAATTGCAACAGTTGCAGCAAAAAATGCTGTAATCATTCCAATAATTGTGACAACGTTCAAAGCAAATTGAGAATACTCAAAAATTGGAGAACATCTTACAACTAAAAAAACTCCAGCTGTAACCATTGTTGCTGCATGAATAAGAGCAGAAACAGGTGTAGGACCTTCCATAGCATCCGGTAACCAAGTATGTAAGAAAAATTGAGCAGATTTCCCCATTGCACCAATAAAAAGGAACAAGCTTATTAAAGTTATTAAATTTGCCTCTAAACCAAGAAAATTAATTTTATTTTGAGAAAAATTTGAAGCTTGTTCGAAAACTTCATTATAATTTAACGTTCCAAAATACAAAAATATTAAAAAAATACCAATTGCAAGTCCAAAATCGCCAATTCTATTTACCAAAAATGCTTTGATTGCGGCTTTGTTAGCAGAATCTTTTTTATACCAAAAACCAATTAAAAGATAAGATGACAGACCAACCCCTTCCCATCCAAAAAATAGTTGTATGAAATTATCTGATACAACTAAAACTAACATGGCAAATGTAAATAATGAAAGATAAGACATAAATCGAGGTTTAAACGGGTCATGACTCATGTAACCTATTGAATAAATATGAACTAATGCAGAGACAAATGTAACTACAACTAACATTATTGAGCTCAGTGGATCAATATTTATTGCCCAATTAATCTGAAAATTGCCTGACCTTATCCACTCAAAAATAATATAATTTCCATAATTGTCATGAACTAAACCATTATAAAAAATTACTATTGATAATATTGCAGCAATACAAACCGTAAGAGTAGTCAACAATTGTGAGGCTAAATCACCAAAGTATTTAGATAAATATCCAATTATTGTTCCTAATAACGGTAAAAAAATAACCGCGTACTCCATTTAACCTTTCATCTCATTAATTTCTTCTACTCTAACTGATCCTCGATTTCTGTAGTAAGAAACAATAATTGCTAATCCAATTGCTGCTTCAGCTGCTGCAACAGTTAAAATAAGCATTGTAAATATTTGACCAGTAATATCTTGAAGATATATGGAGAAAGAAACTAAATTGATGTTTACCGCAAGCAATATTAACTCTACGGACATTAAAATAACAATAACATTTTTTCTATTTAAAAAAATACCAAGAGTACCTATTGAAAATATTATTGCTCCAAAAGTTAAATAGTGGCCTAAACCAATTTCAATCATCTAAATTTATTCCTTTCCCTGACTCAACTTCAACAAGCTTAATAGAGTCCTCTCTTTCTCTACTAACTTGTGTAAAATAATTTTGTCTTTTGACTCCTTCTCTTTTCCTATAAGTTAAAACTATAGCTCCAATCATTGATAACAGTAATATTAGGCCAGATATTTGAAAGAGATGTATATATTCGGTGTACATCACATTACCAATTGCATGGGTATTAGTAAAATCTTTTTCAAAATTTAAGAACTTGGTTTCAGAAAAAGTATCTCTATATTTCCAACCACCAACGACAACTATAAGTTCAAGCAAAATTACAGCACCAACGGCTAAACCTATTGGTATATGCTTTGTTTTTCTTGCTCCTCGAAACCAAGAGAGTTTTTGTTCACTAACGTTTAATAGCATCACTACGAACAGAAATAAAACTGCAACAGCTCCAACGTAAACTATTATCATCATCATTCCTAAAAACTCCGCACCGATCAGAATAAAAAGTGATGCAATGGATATAAAGTCTAATATTAAAAAGAATACAGCATGAACAGTGTTCCTAGAAACAATAACCATAATTGCAGAAAGTATCGCTATTATAGAAAAAAAATAAAAAAATAATGCGTGTGCTATCATTAAAATTATCTGTAGGGTTTATCCAATTTTAAATTTTTATCTAAAACTGACTCCCATTGATCCCCATTTTTAAGCAACTTCTCCTTATTGTAATAAAGCTCTTCTCTAGTTTCTGTTGCGAATTCAAAATTAGGACCTTGTACAATAGCATCTACTGGACAGGATTCCTCACACAACCCACAATAAATACATTTGAGCATATCAATATCATATCGAGTTGTTTTTCTACTTCCATCAGCTCGTTCTTCAGACTCGATTGTTATAGCTTGAGCAGGACATACGGCTTCACATAATTTACAAGCGATACATCTTTCTTCACCATTTGGATATCTTCTCAAAGCATGCTCACCCCTAAATCTTGGACTTATTGCTCCTTTTTCAAATGGATAGTTAATTGTTTTCTTCTTCTTAAAAATTTCTTTAAAAGCAATTGCTAAGGACTTGATAAATTCTGATAAAAAAATAATCTTTAAAATACGATTTAGTTTCATTTAATTTCCTGTGTTTGGAAGTAAGTCAAAATAAATTAAAAAACTTGCCGTCAATACAACATATATTAAAGAGAAAGGTAAAAATACTTTCCAGCCTAATCTCATAAGTTGGTCATATCTGTATCTTGGAACTATTGCTTTTATAATTGCAAACATGAAAAATAAAATTAATATTTTTATTATCATCCATACAGCACCTGGGATTAAATTTAATGGATAAATATCAATAGGCGATAACCAGCCGCCAAGAAATAAAATTGAACCAAGTGCACACATCAATAGAATGTTTGCATATTCTCCAAGCCAAAACATTGCATACATCATCCCAGAATATTCTGTTTGATATCCGGCCACCAATTCAGCTTCGGCTTCTGGTAAATCAAATGGAGGTCGATTAGTTTCTGCAAGTGCGGAAATAAAAAAAATAACAAACATTGGGAAAAGAGGAATTACAAACCATAAATTTTGTTGTGCCAAAACAATTTCACTTAAATTTAATGAACCTGTACACAAAAGAACATTAATAATGATTATTCCAATTGACACTTCGTAAGAGACCATCTGTGCAGCAGATCTTACTGCACCAAGAAAGGGATACTTAGAATTTGATGCCCAACCACCCATTAAAATTCCATAAACACCTAAAGAGGAAATTGCAAAAATATAGAGTATTCCAACATTAATATCGGCGATTACCATCTTCTCACTTAAAGGAATTACGGCCCAAGCAGATAAAGCAAGAGTCATTGTGACTATTGGTGCCAAAATAAAAATAACTTTATTAGAACTTGCGGGAATAATTATTTCCTTAAATATATATTTTAATGCATCAGCTAAAGTTTGAAATAATCCAAACGGACCTACAACATTTGGGCCTTTCCGCTTTTGAACAAATCCCCAAACTCTTCTGTCAAACCAGACTATCATGGCTACAGAAACTAAAATTGGAATTAATAAAAATAAAATTTTATAAACTTCATTATATAGAACAACTAAAGATTCCATTTAGCCTGTCTTTCTATTTTCTGAATTATGAATTTTCTCAATTCTACAATCACTCATAGTTTTTGATGCTCTAGCAATTGGATTGCTGAAATAATAATCAATTGGTCTTATTAAAACTTGTTCACTATAAAAATTGCCTGAACTTAAATTTATTTTTTTTATTTGGGGTTCAGGTAATGTATCTATATTTTTATTTTCTTTAATTTTTGACAAACTATCCTCAATTAAAGTTTTGTAGTTTGTGAATAAATTTTTATTTTTTATTTTATCAACAATAAGATTAAATATTTTCCAATCCTCTTTGGCATTACCTATTGGGTTTGTTGCTTTAAATGCTTTTTGCAATCTTCCCTCTAAATTTATAAAAAAACCATTTTGTTCCGTATAAGCTGGGCTAGGTAATATTACATCTGCGATTTGAGCCATTCTATCTCCGTGACTACCTTGATAAATAATAAACTCATTATTTTTTTGGAAATTTAATTCGTCAGAACCAACCAAATATAACAGATCAAAATTATGATTATTCATTTTATCAAAAAAACTTCCCCTTCCGTTAGGTTTATTAAAAAAGTTTAAGTCTAATGCGCCGACTGTTGCAGCGTTTTGAGTTAATATATTAAAAGAATTCCAATCTTCGTTTATAAATTTATTTTTATACAAAAACTCCTTAAAACCCTCAAAAATATATTTTCCAGATTTTAACTCTAGTGCTGACTCACCAATAATTATTAAAGGATTTTTTGATTTTTTTAATAAATCATTAATCTCACTTTTGCCATCTAAAATTTTCTGAATATCTTCAGTTTTGTTTCCAACTATTTTGTACGGATAGGTTAAGTCACCTGGGTCACCAATAGAAAATATTGGTAATTTATTCTTTAAATAAGTTTTTCTAATTCTTGCGTTTAAAATTGTTGCCTCATGTCTTGGGTTAGTGCCCACTAAAAGTATAAAATCTGCTTTTTCAATTCCCTGTATTGACGAATTGAAAATATAATTCATTTTTTGATCGGGATTTACATAAAAGTCTTTTTCTCTAAATTCATAATTTTTGACGTTGATTTCTTCTAAAAATTTTTTAAATGAATTTATAGTTTCGAAACTACTTAAACCTCCAACGTGACCTGCAATTTTTTCAGAGCTTGTTGATTTTATTTTTGAAGAAATTAAATTAATCGCATCATCCCAGTTTGATTCTACCAGTTGATTGTTTTTTCGAATATAAACTTTATCCAATCTTTGTTTTAATAAGCCATCGCAAGCATATCTTGTTTTATCTGATATCCATTCTTCATTTATTTGATTGTTAAGTCTTGGCAAAATTCTTTTGACCTCCCAACCATAACTATCTACTCTTATGTTTGTTCCAACAGCATCCATTACATCTATGCTTTCAGTTTTTTTTAATTCCCAAGGTCTTGCTTCAAAAGCATAAGGTTTTGATGTTAAAGCGCCTACGGGACATAAATCTATTACGTTACCTGACAATTCTGAAGTCATTGATTTTTCAAGATATGTTGTTATTTCCATATCTTCTCCTCTCCCTATCGCACCAAGTTCGGAAACACCAGCAACCTCGGTTGCAAATCTTATGCATCTTGTACAATGAATACATCTGGTCATTTGAGTTTTAATTAAAGGCCCCATATATTTATCTTTCACTAATCTTTTGTTTTCTTTAAATCTTGACCCATCAAAACCGTAGTACAAGGATTGATCTTGTAAATCACACTCACCTCCCTGATCACAAACAGGACAATCTAAAGGATGGTTAACAAGTAAAAATTCCATAACTCCTTTTCGAGCTTTCTCAACCATTTTGGTATTTGTTTTAATTTTCATTCCCTCAGCTGCTGGCATTGCGCATGAAGCAATAGGTTTGGCTGATTTTTCCATTTCAACTAAACACATTCTACAATTTCCAGCTATCGATAGCCTCTCATGGTAACAAAATCTTGGAATCTCAACGCCTGCTAGTTCGCAAGCTTGTAAAACCGTCATGCCTTCTTTAAATTCAATTTCATTATTATTTATAAAAATTTTAGGCATCTTTACTTTCTAATTTATGTTGATCAATTAAATATGGTATTTTTCTTTTCTTTTTAATAGTCGGCTCAGAAAAACATCTTTTATCAATTTCTTTTCTAAAATGTCTTAAAAGTCCCTGAACAGGCCATGCTGAACCTTCTCCAAATGCACAGATAGTGTGACCTTCGATTTGTTTTGTAACATCAGATAATAAATCGATATCTTTATGTGTAGCTTCTCCTTTTGCTGTTCTTTCTAGGATACGCCACATCCATCCTGCACCCTCTCTGCAAGGTGTACACTGACCGCAACTTTCATGTTTGTAAAATCTTGCAATTCTAGCCATGCATTTAACAATGTCTTCGTCTTTATTAATAACTACCACTCCAGCAGTGCCTAATCCGCTTTTAACCTCTACCAAAGAGTCAAAATCCATTCTTAATGTTTCACAAATATCTTTTGGAACCATAGGCATTGATGATCCACCAGGTATTACAGCCTGAAGATTTTTCCACCCGCCAATAACTCCACCAGCGTGTTTTTCTATTAGTTCTTTTAATGGAATACCCATCTCTTCTTCCACATTGCAAGGTGCATTTACATTTCCAGAAATACAAAATATTTTAGTACCAGTATTTTTGGGTCTTCCCATAGATGCAAACCATTTAGCTCCACGTCTTAATATCGTTGGAACTACAGCAATTGTTTCAACATTATTAACAATTGTAGGACAGCCATAAAGCCCTACTAAAGCTGGAAAGGGTGGTTTTAATCTTGGTTGACCTCTATTACCCTCTAAACTTTCCAGAAGTGCAGTTTCCTCACCACAGATATATGCTCCTGCGCCGTAGTGAATATAAATGTCTAAATCCCATCCAGAATTACATGCGTTTTTACCAATTAAATTTTTTGAATATGCCTCGTCTATAGCTTCCTGAAGTCTTTTGCCTTCTTTGATATATTCTCCTCTTATATAAACATAACAAACTTTTGCATTAACAGCGTAAGAAGCAATTAAACATCCTTCTATTAATTTTTGAGGCTCAAATCTAAGTATATCTCTATCTTTACAAGTTCCAGGTTCAGACTCGTCAGCATTTATAACTAAGTAATGTGGTCTTGAACCAACTTTTTTGGGTGCGAATGACCATTTTAATCCAGTTGAAAAACCAGCTCCACCTCTGCCTCTAAGTTCTGAAGCTTTAATTTCATTTATGATCCAGTCTCTTCCCTTCTCTATAATTTTTTTAGTATCTAACCAATCATCTCTTTTAAGAGCATTTTCCAACTCCCAACCTTGTTCGTTGTATAAATTTTTGAATATTTTGTTTTCCTCTTTAAGCATTTTTATGTCCGTTTGTTAATATTTGATTTTTTTCAGGTGCAGAATTTTTTCTATTTCTGTAAGATCCTGGTTTTAATGGCTTATCTTCTAAAAAAGAATTTAATATTTTTTTTGTATTTGTTTCATCTAAATCCTCATAATAATCTTCATTGACCTGCATCATTGGTGCATTAATACAAGCACCTAAACATTCAACTTCAGTCCATGAGCAAAGTTTATTTTGTGATAATTCATTTTGATTGTTAGATATCTTTTCTTTACAAATATCTACTAGCTTATTTGAACCTCTTAAGGCACATGGGCTTGTTGTGCAAACTTGAATAAAGTATTTTCCAACTGGGGCTAAATTATACATACTATAAAAAGTTGCTATTTCATAAACATTTATGTAAGGCATAGAAAGTAACTTGCCTATGTATTTCATTGCAGCTAAAGGTATCCAATTTTCATTTTGATTTTGAGCTAAATAAAGTAATGGCATGACAGCACTCTTTTTTTGATCTGATGGATATTTTTTTAAAATCTTGTCAGCAAGCTCTAAATTAGCTTTTGTGAACTCAAATTTATCAGGTTGATTATCATGAATTTTTTTTAAGCTCATCTGTCAACCTCACCAAAAACAATATCAAGAGATCCCAGAACTGCAGGAACGTCAGCTAACATATGTCCTTTTAGCAAATAATCCATTGCTTGAAGATGAGAAAAACCCGGGGCTCTTATTTTACATCTGTAGGGTTTGCTGCTTCCATCTGATATTAGATATACTCCAAATTCTCCTTTTGGAGCCTCCACTGCGGTATAAACTTTTCCTTTTGGCACTCTGTATCCCTCTGTAAAAAGTTTAAAATGATGAATTAGAGCTTCCATTGACTCCTTTAATTGATCCCGAGTTGGTGGAGATATTTTTCCATCAACAGTTTTTATTGGACCCGTTGGTATTTTTTTTAGACATTGCTTAATTATTTTTACACTCTCTCTCATTTCTTCAACTCTACAAAGATATCTATCGTAACAATCACCGTTTTTACCTACAGGTACTTTAAAATCTAAATCTTTGTAACACTCATATGGTTGTGACTTTCGCAAATCCCAAGCCACACCTGAGCCTCTTAACATCACACCAGAAAAGCTGTGAGCGAGAGCCTCTTCTTTTGTTACAATTCCAATTTGAACATTTCTCTGTTTGAAAATTCTATTATCAGTCAATAAATTTTCTAGATCATCAATTATTTTTGGAAATGTTTCGCAAAACTTTCCTATATCAACTAAAAGATTGTTTGGAACATCTTGGTGAACACCTCCAGTTCTAAAATAATTTGCATGTAATCTTGATCCTGATGCTCTCTCGTAAAATGTCATTAGGGTTTCTCTTTCTTCAAATCCCCAAAGTGAAGGAGTTAAAGCTCCCACATCAAGTGCTTGTGTTGTAATGTTAAGCAAATGACTCAAAATCCTTCCAATCTCACAAAAAATAACTCTTAGGTACTGAGCTCTAATTGGTATCTGAATGTCTAATAATTTTTCAGTAGCAAGAGCAAAAGCATGCTCTTGATTCATTGGTGCAACATAATCAAGTCTATCAAAATAAGGTAATGCTTGGGCGTATGTTTTATGCTCAATTAATTTTTCAGTTCCTCTGTGTAATAATCCTATATGCGGATCAACTTTTTCAACAAGTTCACCGTCTAACTCTAGAATCAATCTCAAAACTCCATGCGCTGCTGGATGTTGAGGTCCAAAATTTAAGTTCATTGTTTTTTTTTCTTTAGCCATCTTGTTTTCCTTTGTTTTTAATTTCATCAATGTATTTTGTACCTTCCCAAGGGCTATCAAAATCAAAATTTCTATAATCTTGTTCTAATTTAACTTTTTCATATATTACTTTTTTATCTTTCTCGCTGTACCTAACCTCATTAAAACCTGTTAGTGGAAAATCTTTTCTAAGTGGATGACCGTCAAATCCATAATCTGTTAGTATTCTTCTTAAATCTGGATGATTTTTAAATTTTATTCCGTACATATCAAAAACTTCTCTTTCCATCCAATTTGCAGAAGGATAAAGTTTAGTTATTGATGGAATTTTTTCATCGAGGTTAAAATTTATAATAATTTTTATTCTTAAATTATTTTCATGACTTAAAAACAAATAACAAATTTCAAATCTATATTCTTCATCTGGATAATCTGCTGCTGCAATGTCTATGAGTTGTTTAAATTTACATTTTTCATCTGTTTTTAAAAATAAAATTACTTGGTATAAATTCTCAACCTTAACATCTATTGATAGTTCATTATTTTCAATGTTAGTATTTTTAATTTTAGTTGTTAATTCTGAATTTATCAGTTTATTAAGATCAGTGAGATTCATTTAAATTATCTATTTTGAGTTCCTTCTCTTCTTATTTTTTTCTGAAGCTGAAGCACTCCATACAATAATGCCTCTGCTGATGGAGGACATCCAGGCACATAAATATCTACTGGTACAATTCTATCGCAACCTCTGACGACAGAATAAGAATAATGATAATAGCCTCCACCATTAGCACAGCTACCCATTGATATTACATATCTTGGTTCTGGCATTTGGTCATAAACTTTTCTAAGTGGAGCTGCCATTTTGTTTGTTAATGTTCCTGCAACAATCATAACGTCAGACTGTCTTGGTGAAGCTCTTGGTGCCGCACCAAATCTTTCAAGATCATATCTAGGCATAGATGTTTGCATCATTTCTACTGCACAACATGCTAGGCCAAACGTCATCCAGTGTAGAGATCCTGTTCTCGCCCAATTTATTAAATTCTCTGATGATGTTGTTATAAATCCTTTTTCGCTAAAATCCTTTGCGATCTGTTTAAACTCCTGTGGAATTTGCTTTTCTTTTTCTTTATTAAAAAATCCTATTCCCATTCTAATGCTCCTTTTTTCCACTCATAAATAAAACCAACAGTTAAAATAAACAAAAATGTCATCATTGAGTAAAAACCTAATAAACCGATATTTCCAAGTGATATTGCCCAAGGAAATAGAAAGGCTATCTCTAGATCAAATATTATGAAAAGTATTGCGACTAAATAAAACCTTACATCAAATTCTATTCTGGCATTATCGAAAGCTTCAAAACCACACTCATAAGCAGATAGTTTTTCTGGATCAGGATTGCTTGGAGAAGCAATATAATTTATTACTATAAAACCTATACTCAATAGTAATGAGATAAATAAAAATATTATTATAGACAGGTATTCTGACAAAAAGTTCGTAATCATGTTTCACCAATATGTACCTCAATGCAAATAGCTTGAGGATTTTCATACTAAGTGATTCTTAATATATAGTATTTTTTGAAACTGTATAGAGGACAGATATTCACACTATTTTGAAACTGAAAACGATTCTCAACCCTAAAGTGGCGGGAGTGACGGGACTCGAACCCGCGACCTCCTGCGTGACAGGCAGGCGCTCTAACCAAACTGAGCTACACCCCCACTGGTGGGCGGTAAAGGACTCGAACCTATGACCCTCTCGGTGTAAACGAGATGCTCTACCAACTGAGCTAACCGCCCTATAAATAGTCGCTCCGAGATATACAACATTAAATTTGTAAAGTAAAAAAGTATTTAATTTGTAGTGATATTTTTATAAATAGCAGTATTATTGAAATATATGATTATAACTTGTGTTTGCGGCGAAAAAAAATTTAATATTCCAGACGGTTCAATACCGGTAACTGGAAGAATGGTTCAGTGCGGTTATTGCGATAAAGAATGGAAACAATTTCCAGTAGTTGCAAAAGAGCCGAAGGTAGTTAAGCTGAAAGATCCAGTTGCTACTAAATCAGCGCCTCAAGTTAAAAAAGCAAGAAAAATTCAAAAAAAGGCTTCTGGGCCCGCTCCTTATTCAAAGGAGTATATGGAACAAAAATGGGGATCTACAGTAAAAAATTACGCAGAACAGAAAGGGATTTCTAAGAAAAAAACTGAAACTAAAAAAATACAAAAAACTAAATCAACGAAATTGAATGAAAAAAGAGAACAACCAAGTTTTGGTTTTTTTAATTATATCATTACATACTCAATTGGTTTCACTTTTCTAGTAGGTATTTTAAATTTTGAAAGAGCAAGATTGTCTAGAAAATTTCCAGCATTAGAACCATATATCGACACCTTTTTTGAAACCATTGATAATTTAAAAATTTTTATTTTAGACTTGATCAGATAAAAATTAATGAAAAAATCACAATCTGCATTATGGTCAGCAAATGTTGATTTAAAAAAGAATTCACAATTAAAGAAATTTTGCGACCAATTAGAAAGCAAAGGTTTTATTAGAAATAAATCAAATTTTAAAAATCTTTGGAAATGGTCAATTAAAAACAACGAAAAATTTTGGTCAGAAGTATGGGATTTCACTAAAATAAAAGGTGATAAAAAAGGCTCAATTTTAAAAAAAAATAAAATTTTTTATAAAAATATTTTTTTTCCAAAATCCCAATTAAATTATGCAGAAAATTTATTAAAAAAGAGAAATAATGAGATTGCTATAAATTTTTTATCAGAAAGTTCTTTAAAAAAAGAAATTTCATGGCGCGAACTTTATGTGAAGGTTTGTAAGTTCTCCTATTATTTAAAAAATATTAATATTCAAGAAAATGATAGGATCGCTGCTTATGTTCCCAATTCAATAGAGAGTATAATTGCTTTTTTAGCATCTTCTAAGAACGGACTTGTATGGTCTTCATGCTCGCCAGACTTTGGTTCTGATGGTGTCATAGACCGATTTTCACAGATAAAACCAAAAGTATTAATTACATGTGATTATTATTTTTATAATGGAAAAAAAATTAATATTTTAAAAAAAATACCTGAGATTTTAAAAAAAATTAAATCAATTAAAGAAGTTATTGTTTTTCCATATGGAAATAAATTTGATAGTAAATTGGGTTCAGGATTTAAAGACTTTAACTTAATTCTTGGTAAATCAAAAATTGATAAAAGTTTTAAGAAATTCCCATTCAACCACCCGCTTTATATACTTTATTCGAGCGGTACCACTGGTGTTCCAAAATGTATAACACACGGAGCAGGAAATGTTTTAATCGAACATAACAAAGAATTTTCTTTGCACTGTAACGTTAAAAGTAATGACAAAGTATTTTATTACACAACTACCGGGTGGATGATGTGGAATTGGTTGGTCGGTGCTTTATCAACGGGTGCGAGTTTATATTTATATGATGGGTCCCCTACCTATCCAACAAAAGATATTTTGATTAAATTTTGTGCGAAAGAGAAAATAAATTTATTTGGAGTTAGTGCAAAATATATTGATTTTCTTAAAAAAGAAAAACTTAATTTTAAAAACCAGAATTTATCTAATTTAAATACTATCGCGTCAACAGGATCACCTTTGGTGAAAGAAAGTTTTGAGTTTGTATACGAAAATATTAAAAAAGATGTACATCTTGCGTCTATAAGTGGTGGAACTGATGTTGTTGGTTGTTTGGTATTAGGAAATTTATTTTCAAAAGTTTATGCTGGAGAGATTCAGGGAGAGAGTCTTGGTTTAGATGTTGATATTTATAATGAAAATGGAAAAAAGGTATCTGGAAACAAAAAGGGTGAATTAGTTATTAAAAAACCTTTTCCCACAATGCCAATTAAGTTTTGGAATGATAAAAAAGATAAAAAATTTAAAAAAGCCTATTTTTCTAAATATAAGAATATTTGGCACCATGGAGATTTTATACAACGAACACGAAATAATGGTTTTATAATATTAGGAAGGTCAGATGCAACTTTAAATCCTGGTGGTGTAAGGATTGGGACGGCAGAAATATATAGGCAAGTAGAAAATATTGATTTTATTCGTGAAAGTTTAGTAGTAGGTCAAAATTTAAAAGACGATGTAAAAGTAATACTTTTTGTATTATTGAAAACTAACAAAAAATTAGACGAAAAAAATATTTCACTAATAAAAGATAAAATCAAAAGAAATTGCTCACCAAAGCATGTGCCTTATAAAATTATACAAGTGCCTGATATTCCAAGAACAAAAAGTGGAAAAATTGTTGAACTGTCAGTAAAAAAAGCTATTCATGGTGAAAAGATTGATAATTTACAAGCTTTGGCCAATCCGAATAGTTTACTTTTCTTTAAAAAACTTTATGAAAATAAAATATTAAATGAAAAATAAATATAAAATTAATGAAATTTTAGATGCTGTAAATGTTATTTTAAATCATAAAGATAAAATGACAGAGAAAAAAAAAGAAACTGTATTAAGACTAGTTGATGAAATAAAAGAAAATAAAGTAAACTTGGATGAAATTCCAAAAACAACAGAAAATATTATAGCTCAAGCAGAGAAATATTTAAAAAAATAAATTAATTTTCTAAGTCTTTTATATTAATAAAATTATCTGAGAGATCTTTATTATTTTTTTTTATATCTTTAAAGAAATTCCATGCCAAAACTAACATATTATTATTTTTACTAATAACTTTCTTCTTGCTGTTAATTGGTATTTTAACTCCAGGTACAAATTTACCATGTTTAAGTTTATTGTCTTCAACGATAAAATCTATTTCTTTAGATATTCCAAAGTAATTTAAAGCAGTAGTAGCTTTTGCAGGTGATCCGTAACCTATTAATTTTTTGCCGTTCGATTTAAGGTTGCTTATATTCTTTTTTACATTCTCTCTTATAACTTTAACCTTTTTACCAAAATTTTCATATGTTTTATAACTTTTAAGTCCAGCACTTTCTTCTTCTTTTAATAAATTAATTATACTTTTATCTGGTTTATGATTTTTCCCTTTTTTAATAAAAATTCTAATTGATCCACCATGTGTATCTATTTTTTCTGCTTTATAGATTGTTACATCAAAATTTTCGAAGAAATTTTTTAGTGATGTTAAAGACCAATAATTATAATGTTCGTGGTATATATTATCAAAAGTTAAGTCTTTAATAGTGTTTAGCAAATATTGAACCTCAATTACTATTACTCCCTTTTTACCAAGAAGTTTTAACATACAAGCTGCCATTTCTTTAAGTTTATCGGAATGAGCAAATACGTTTGAAGCTAGAATTAAATCTGCGTTTTTCTTAATTTTACTTAAATTTTTTATTTCTAAAAAACCATTAAAAGTCTTTATTTTATTTTTATTAGCTAGTTTTGCTAAATTTTTAGCAGGTTCTATACCCAGAATATTTTTGTATTTTCTATCTTTAAATGGTTTTAAGGCAACTCCATCATTACTTCCTACATCAATAATATATGAATTTTTTTTAGAAAGCTTAAGTTCTTTTATATATTTCTCGGCAGCAGTTTCAAAATGTTTTACAAATGATTTTGATGTTGAAGACAAATACAGGTAATTAGTAAACATCTTTTTTGGATTAACAACAATTGAAAGCTGACAATTAAAACAATTTTCACAGACGTTCACTTCTAGAGGAAATAGTTCACAATTAGAGTTCTTTTTATTTAAAAGATTGTTTGCTAAGGGTTGATAGCCCAAAGAAACTACTCTTTTTAATTTTTTGCTTCCACAACAACGACACTCTAACTTATAGTTCTCTAAAAGCATTTTTCTATGATCTTCCTCAACTAAGGTATGTTTAATTGTATGGGTAATTCCATAATTTTTGTGCTCCCTCTCTCCCCTAACCAAATTGAGAAAAACAGAATCTTCTGTAAATACCATAGTGTGTGCAACGTTAGGCTTAGTAACGATTAGGTCACCTGCATTAACAACATGTGTAACCTTGATAGAATCTTTTTTTAATAAATCTTGATATACGCTTATAAATTGACCTTTAACTAGTAACACTTTTTGTTCTTGTATGGGATGAAAATGATTTGCTCTTACTGTTCCTTTTTTAGATTCAATGTAGCCAATTAAATTTACAGGTTCTGGAAGTTCAAAATTACTTATTTTACCTCTTTTGTCTATAAATTCTTTCTCTCCTCTTTTAATAAATTCAAGATTTTCATTTAAATGTTGTTTTGACCATTTTGTAATCATTTCTTTAATTGAGTCTTCTAAATTATAGAGAAACTTAAAACCGGTTTGCATTAATTTTTTATTCGAAAGCGTATATCCCAAATTTGGAGTTTCATCATTGGTGACTTTAATTGATAATTTTGGATTAATTTTTTTACAAATCTCAGCAACCTCTTTAACGGTTATAGACTCCTTTGTTAAATTAAAAGTTTCTTTATTCAGCCTAGTATTTTCTGCCACAAACTTCATACACCTAGCCACATCAATTAAAGGGACAAGGCTCTTAATTTGTTTGCCTCCAGAAAATAAGTTTATAGTTCCATTTTGAGAGGCTATTTTAGAAAATAAATTTGGCATTATATTTATTCTCATTGTGTCAGTTGAGTATCCATAAACAGAACCGAGTCTTAGTATTATGTAGTTTTTATTTGAAGATTTTATTTCGTTTTCATTTTGAACTTTACTCGAAGAATAAGCAAGAATTGGGCATGGTTTCTCATCCTCATGTATATTTTCTTTAGTATTCTTTAGTCCCTCATAAATTACATGTGTTGAGGGAAAAATAAGTTTACATTTACTATTAATTGAATTTATTACATTTCTTGTTCCTTCAATGGCTATAGTTTTAATTTTTTCATCTTGTTCTTTGTTTGAATCTTTTTTTACATAAGCAACATCCGTAATTCCCGCTAAATGATAAACAATGTCTGCGTCTTTGAGATTTTCCTTTAAAAAATTTTTATCAAGCAAACCACCTTGATTAAATTCAATATTCCAATTTCTAAGTTGTGAAACCCTTTCAGATATAAAACGACTGTCTATTGCAATTACTGAATTATGCCAACTCTCACCAGAGTAGATTTTACAAAGCTCTGTTCCTATGTAACCTAGTGCTCCTATTACAACTATCTTCTTTTTCATAAGATAAATAACAAGATAATAATTATATTAAATTGATTGATATTTAAAGGTTAGTGTCTACTTGTGACTTCGTCTTTTTTTGCAGAAGCTTGATCAATTTCTGCCCATTTAACAGGTTTTAGAGTTTTTGTTAGAGCATGTTTTAATACTTCGTCAACTGTACTTACTGGTATTATATTTATACTTTTTTTAATAATCTCTGGTATCTCTGTAAGATCTTTTTTGTTTTCATTTGGTATCAAGACAGTTTTTATTCCTGCTCTATGTGCAGCTAATAATTTTTCTTTTAATCCTCCGATTTGTAAAACATTTCCTCTTAAAGTAACCTCGCCAGTCATGGCCACATCTTTGCTTACAGGAACTCCTGTTATAGATGATATTATTGAAGTTGTGATAGCAATACCGGCTGAAGGTCCGTCTTTTGGTGTAGCTCCCTCTGGAACATGAATATGAAAATCTTTTTTCTCAAAAAACGGAGGGATAATTCCGTACTCCAAAGATTTAGATCTAACATAAGATTTGGCAGCTTTAACGGACTCTTGCATTACTTCACCAAGTTTACCTGTTATCTGCATCTTTCCTTTTCCTGGCATATTCACCGCTTCAATTTTCAAAATCTCTCCTCCTACTTCGGTCCATGCAAGACCAGTTGTCACACCAATTTTATTCTCTTTTTCAATCTCACCAAAATTAAACTTTTGAATACCTAAGAAAGAACTTAGATCTGTTTCAGATATTTTCTTGTTAACTTTTTCTTTAGAGTCAATTTTTTTAACCATTTTTCTTGCGATTTTAGAGATCTCTCTCTCCAAATTTCTCACACCGGATTCTCTGGTATAATCTCTTATAATTTTTTTATTAACGTCTTCACTTATTTCCCACTCATCTCTCTTAAGCCCGTTATCTTCACTTTGTTTAGGTATTAAAAATTTCTGAGAAATATTAATTTTTTCATCCTCTGTGTAACCAGGAAGTCTTATAATTTCCATTCTATCAAGAAGTGGAGGTAAAATATTTAATGTATTTGCAGTGGTGACAAAAAGTACGTCGGATAAATCATAATCAACTTCTAAATAGTGATCGTTAAAAGTTTTATTTTGTTCAGGATCTAATGCTTCTAGTAACGCTGAAGATGGGTCACCTCTGTAATCGCTACCAACTTTATCAATTTCATCTAATAAAAAAAGTGGATTACTAGTTCCAGCTTTTTTCATCATTTGAATAATTTTTCCTGGCAATGAACCTATATAAGTTCTTCTGTGACCTCTTATTTCAGCTTCATCTCTAATGCCACCTAAAGAAATTCTTACAAATTTTCTTCCTGTAGCTTTTGCAATTGATTTACCAAGTGAAGTTTTTCCTACACCTGGAGGTCCAACTAAACATAGTATTGGTCCTTTGAGTTTTTCTATTCTTTTTTGTACAGCTAAATATTCAATAATTCTCTCTTTAACTTTAGCTAATCCATAGTGATCTTGGTCTAAAACTTTTTGAGCTGAATTTAAATCAGAAATAATTTTGCTTTTATTTCCCCATGGTAAATCAATCATCCAATCAAGGTAGTTTCTTACTACGGTTGCTTCAGCTGACATCGGACTCATTCCTTTTAATTTTTTAAGCTCAGCCATACATTTATTTTGCGCTTCTTTAGGCATTTTAGCTTTAGCTATTGCCTTAGTTAAATTTGATATCTCATCCTTTCCATCTTCAATTTCGCCAAGTTCTTTTTGAATAGCTTTTAATTGTTCATTTAAATAGTATTCTCTCTGAGTTTTCTCCATTTGGTTTTTAACTCTTCCTCTAATTCTTTTTTCCATGCTTATCACGCTTGTCTCTTTTTCAATTAGTTCATATATTTTTTCCAATCTCTTTTTTAGATCAATCATTTCAAGAAGAGCTTGTTTTTCAAAAATTTGAATATTTAAATTTGAACAAATATTATCTGCAAGTTGATTAGCATTTTTTAAAGACTTCAATCCTTTTGTGAAATCGGAAACATCTTTTTTATTTAAGCTAGATAGTTTCTCGAACTTTTTTATTAAGTTTGAGGCAAAAACTTTATGTTCCTCGTTCTCTTTGTCTGACTCTATAATTTGAGTTTTACAACTAAGATATTTTTTGACATCATCTTCTATCTCTAATATTTTTACTCTTGCAAGACCCTCAACTAAAACTTTCACTGTCCCGTCAGGTAATTTGAGTAATTGTAGAACTTTACTTAAACATCCGTATGAATAAATATCTTTTTCACCCGGGTCATCTACTTCTGAATTTTTTTGAGTTACTAGAACTACCGATTTATCTGATTTCATTACCTCTTCTAAAGCTTTGATAGATTTCTTTCTTCCGACAAATAACGGTACGACTATAGACGGAAATATAACAATATCTCTAAGGGGTAATAAAGGTTTTTTTGACTCCGTTGTCATACTCTTAATATGGCAACTAAAATAGTTATTGCAAGGAAAAATTATGCCGCGGATGTAGATTTGTTTTTGGAGTAACTTATAATAGGTTCGCTTTTACCCTTGACTACAGACTTGTCAATAGTCACTGAGCTAACATTTTCCATGTCAGGTAGTGAGAACATTGTTTTTAACAATATCGATTCTAGTATAGATCTTAAACCTCTTGCGCCTGTTTTTTTGCTAATAGCTTTTTTTGCTATTTCGCTTAAAGCTTCCTCTCTAAATTCTAATTGAACACTCTCAAATTCGAACAGCCTTTTGTATTGCTTGGTAAGTGAATTTTTTGGTTCTTTTAAAATTTTTATTAATGATTTTTCATCTAAATCCTCAAGTGTGGTTACTATAGGCATTCTACCAACAAATTCAGGTATCAAACCATATTTAATCAAATCTTCAGGCTCAAGTTTTTTAATTAAATCTGAAACTTTATTTTCGTCTCTACTCACAACCTTGGCGCCAAAACCTATAGAAGTTTCCTTACCTCTTGCCTCAATTACTTTATCTAGTCCGGCAAATGCGCCCCCACAAATAAATAGTATGTTTGTGGTATCCACTTGTAAAAACTCTTGCTGAGGGTGTTTTCTTCCACCTTGTGGTGGAACACTTGCGACAGTTCCCTCCATAATTTTTAGTAGAGCTTGCTGAACACCTTCACCAGAAACATCACGTGTTATCGAGGGATTTTCAGATTTTCTACTTATCTTATCTACTTCGTCAATATAAACTATACCTCTTTGTGCTTTTTCCACATTATAATCCGCCGCCTGAAGTAGTTTTAAAATTATATTTTCAACATCTTCTCCTACATAACCAGCTTCTGTAAGTGTAGTTGCATCGGCCATTGTAAATGGAACATCTAAGATTCTGGCTAACGTTTGAGCAAGTAAAGTTTTACCACAACCTGTTGGTCCAACTAGTAAAACATTTGATTTTGATAACTCTAAATCTTTATTATTTTTTGACTCATGATTTAATCTTTTGTAATGATTATGAACCGCAACTGACAAAACCTCTTTAGCATGATTTTGCCCAATAACATACTCATCCAACACTTTACAAATTTCTCTTGGAGTAGGAACTCCTTCGTCGCCTTTAAACAAAGAACTTTTTGTCTCTTCTTTGATAATGTCCATACAAAGTTCAACACACTCGTCACAGATAAAAACTGTTGGGCCTGCAATTAGTTTTTTTACCTCGTGCTGACTTTTTCCACAAAAAGAGCAGTAAAGAATATTTTTGTTATTTTTTTCTGACATAACGAATCAATGTTTCAATTTTAAATCTAAGATGAATCTTTAGCAAGCGTAAGTTGTGCAAAACCCATGATATTGTGTATTATTTTCTTTTTTCAACAACTGAGTCAATGAGACCAAAGTCTTTTGCTTCTTCAGCAGTCATAAACTTGTCTCTTTCCAAGGCTGCTGAAATATCTTTAACGGACTTGCCTGTATGTTTTGAATAAATTTTATTTAACCTTTCTTTGAGAGACAAAATTTCTTTTGCATGAATTTGTATGTCAGTTGCTTGGCCTTGAAATCCAGCAGATGGTTGATGAACCATTATCCTTGAGTGAGGAAGTGAAAATCTTTTTCCTTTTTCCCCAGCAGCTAATAGAAAAGAACCCATCGAAGATGCCTGTCCTATGCATAGCGTAGATACTGGTGATTTAATATATTGCATGGTGTCATAAATACCGAGACCTGAAGTTACTAAACCACCAGGACTATTGATATAAAAATTTATTTCTTTTTTTGGATTTTCTGACTCTAAAAATAAAAGCTGAGCAGTTACAAGTGAAGCAACACTGTCATTTACAGGTCCAACTAAAAAAACAATTCTCTCTTTTAAAAGTCTAGAATAAATATCAAATGCTCTTTCCCCTTTATTTGTCTGTTCGACAACCATGGGTACAAGTGTATTCATTTCATCTTCAAATTTTCGAATCATTGCAATCAATGTTATACAGTTTTGATAAAGTTTTTGCTATTTTATTTTTTTTTCTTGTGTGTTTTTTGTTTTTTTGGATCTTTTTTTGTCTCACTGGACTTTAGTGACTTTGTATTTTCACTTATCTTTTTTAATATCTCTTCTGCTTCTTTGGTGTTAACATTTTTTTTTTCGAGTTTTATTTTATTTTTAATTAATTCAACAACTTTTTCCTCATACAACGCACCTCTAAGAGAAGCTACAGCACTTTGGTTATTCTTGTAATACTCAAGAACCATTTTTTCTTGCCCAGGCATACTTCTAAGTTGTTTTTGAATTTCACCTTGAATTTCACTTTCATCAACTTTTAATTTATTTTTAACACCAATCTCGTTCAAAATTAAACCAGTTTTAATTCTTGATTTTGCAAGTTTTAAATTTTCTTTTTTATTTTTTTCTAAATCATCCTTTTTAATATTTTGAGTAAGCAACTTAATTTCTTGTTCTACTAGGTTTTGCGGAAGGTCAACATCGTGGTCTTTGTCAAGTTGTTCAAGAATTTTTCTTTTAGTTATGGTCTCTAAAGTATTCTGGTATTGATTCTTAATTTGTTTCCTTATTAATTCTTTTAAATCGTTTAAATCTTTAGCGCCAAGTTTTTTTCCAAATTCATCATCAATTTTCGTTTCTATAGGTTTTTTTATATTTAAAATTTTACAATTAAAACTAGCCTGTTTATTTACTAAATCTTTTTTTGGATAGTTTTCTGGTAATTTTACTGAAACTGATTTGCTTTGATTTATTTTTGTGCCAATAAGTTGTTGGTCAAATCCTTTTATAAATAAATCTTTTCCTAAAACTAATTGAATATTTTTACCTGTATTACCTTCAAAATCTTTTCCATCAACTTTTGCCGAATAATCAAAAATAATTAAATCGTTTTTTTCTGATGGTTGATTGCTACTTTTATTAGAAAAATTTTGTTGGTTTTTTGCAATTTCCTTTAACCTTTTTTCTACAAGCTCCTTCTCTACTTCAATCTCATACGAAGTTGCTTTTATTTTATCTAATGGTTTTAATTTAATATCAGGCAAAATATCAACTTCCATTGTATAATCTAAATCTTTACCTTCGCCAAAAGTTTTCAAATCTATTTTTGGTTGACCAGCAACCTTTATTTTATTTTCTTCCAAAGCTTTTGTTGAAGTTTCTTTTAATAACCCATCGATTACTTCTCCGTAAATTGCTTTTCCAAATTGATTTTTAATAACTTGAGGAGGTACTTTGCCTGGTCTAAAACCTTTAAGCTGCACTTTATCTTTAAGTTCAATAAGTTTATCATCCATTTTTTTTTGAATTGTTTTTTTATCAACTAAAATAGACAAGTTTACTTTTAAATTTTTTTTAGAGTTTATTTTTACTTTCATAATTTTGGTGGGCAAGAAGAGACTCGAACTCTTAAGCCTTGCGGCACTAGTTCCTAAGACTAGCGCGTATACCAATTCCGCCACTTGCCCTTAATTATTTCAAAGGAACTTATAACAACTATTGCTTTTTTTCGAAACTATAAAGTAGGTAGTAAAATACTATATAAATTGAAATTAGAGAAAAGAACCAATACCTGCAAATTAGCCCATTATCCTTAAAGAAAAGCGCTGGAACAATTAAGCTTAAGTATACCAAATTAATTAATATAGAATTTAAATAATTACAGTCTTTAAATTTTTGTGAATGCTCCAAATATAAATAAGATAACATGTGAAGATGATGTCTATCAGGTTTAATTGGAGATTTTCTTGATAATAACTTTCTTAGAAAAGAGAAAAAAACTTCAAAAAATAGGTAAAACAGAAGTATTGAAAAGAAGAAAGAGGAAATCTCTGGGTTTAAATTATTTGTTTCAACGATATTTAAAGCAACTAATGATCCAAATAAATATGAGCCAGAGTCTCCCAAAAAAATTTTAGCTTTTGGAAAATTAAAAAGTAAAAATGATATCAAAATTACTATTTGGCTAGCTATCATGATTGCCAAATTTTCATGATTGTTCTCTAAATTTATGAACAAAAGTATTATATTAATTATAAGTATGTGTATTGCCAAAAGACCATTAAAACCATCAATTAAATTTGATCCGTTAACAATAAAAAGAAAACATAGTAATACAAAAATAATAGAAAAAATATCATTTTTGAGCCATGAGTTTAAAAAATTTAAATCAATAGAAGTAATATTAATTGAAAAATAAATTGTAAAAATTAATAAAATTATAATCATCAAAATGAGTCTGTAAATAGGTTTAAGATTTAATTTTATATCCTCAATAAAACCCATTGAAAACATTGCAAAAGTTAAAATGACATATTCAAAATTAACTTCATTAAATAATAAATAGTAAAATATAAAAAATATTAAAAAAGATAATGATGCTGCTAGACCACCACTTCTAGGAATTGATAGGGAATGAAAGGCCTGAGGCTTGTTGAAATCTTGATCGAGCAATATCCCATTCCCTATTTTATTTGAGTATTTACTTATTAAAAGAAACACAAAAAAACTTATTAGAGAGATAACAGATAAAAGACTAAGAGAAATATTTTCTGCTGGCATTATTTATTTTGAATTCCTTTATTGGCTTTTTTTACCATAAAAATTCCTGAAATTATAATTATTAGTGATACCAATACTTTCCAAGTGATTTGTTCATCCATAACTAGATACCCAAATATTATTCCAAAAATAGGTATTAGATAAGCAACTTGAGTTTGAAAAACCATTCCTGCTTTTGTTAAAATATGAAATCTTAATAGCCATGCTACTCCAGTTGCAAAGACACCAAGATAAATTAATGCAATCGTAGACTCTAAAGATGGATTTAAATTTTTCCATGGTTCTTGATATATGCAGAAAGGTGCTAAAAATATTAATGACCACAAAATTGTTGATGTTGATACATTCTCATTTCCATTATTCTTCAAATATTTTAATGTTAAAATTCCCCCTACTACATAAAATGTTGAACCACAAAGTATTATCATGACATAAAAAATATTGCTCTCAGATATAACTAATTTATCAAAAAATAAAAAAACTATACCTAAGAAACCAATTGAAACACCAACAGATTTTAAAACATTTAATTTTTCATTTCTTGTAAAAAAGTGAGCCAACAAAGTCCCGCTTAAAGGGGTAGTGCTCATTAATATTGCTGACAAATAACTATCAACAACTTTAGTGCCATATGCAATTAATATAAAAGGTATTGTTATATTAGTAAGTCCGACTAATGCATACATTTTCCAATCTTTTGAAAAAGCCAGAATTTTAATTTTTTTATAATTACAATAAATTACTAAAGCTAGAAGAGCAAAAAATACTCTAACAAAAACTAAAGTAATTGGATCGTAAGTGTATGTAGCAATTTTGATGTTAAAAAAAGCTGAGCCCCAAATTGCACCTAACAAAATTAACAATAAGACATCAATAGTTTTTGGTTCTCTCATTTTTTAGCTAGTCTCTTTAAACCTGATTGAATTCCTTTAATTAAATCTTCTGAGATTAAACCTTTACCATATTTTCTAGCAATGTCTCCATGTAACCAAGCTGAGGCTGCGGCTGCCTCAATTATTGACATTTTGTTGTCTCCAACTAAACTTGCTATAATTCCAGACAAAACATCTCCTGAACCAATTACAGCTAATTCACTAGAAGAATGGGTGTTCTTAATAATTTTATCTCTTGATCCTATAAATGTTGTATTTCCTTTTAATAATATATTTGATTTGCATAATTTTAAAAATCTTAAAACTTTTTCTTTATCTTCTAAACTCGTTTTAATTGATGGGAAAAGTCTATGAAATTCTTTTTTGTGAGGAGTAATAAGCTTAAATTTATCAAGATACTTTAAAAGTTTTTTTGTTTTATGTTGAAATGAATTTAAAGCATCTGCATCTAAAATTACGTATTTTATTTGTTTTAAAATTTCTTCAGTAAATTTCATTGTTTTAGAGTTACTTCCTGCACCTGGACCAACTAATGCAACCGATGTTGTTTTTCTCTCTTTTTTAAGAAAACTCCTTAAATAAGATATATTATTAATTTCTACTTTTAGAACAGATGGAAACTTCAAAGATAGAGTTTTAATAGTTTCTTTGGTACAGATAATTTTAACCGATCCAGCACCAACTCTTAAACAGGCCTCTGCAGCAAGAATAGTAGCCCCGATCATGTGCTTTTGTCCGCCAAGAATCAGCACTCTTCCCCTTGAATATTTATTGCTAGATTTTTTTTTCCATGGAAATTTTTTAATCCAAATTTTTGGTGTATTTTTAATCAATTTCATTCAATTAGGAATTGTATAATGTAAAAAATGCATAGCAGCCATATATTTTTTTAGCATACTTGAAATGTGAAAATTTGGTAATGTAAATTGATTTTTCAAATAATTTGAAGGGAATTTATGAGTGCCAGTTCAGTTAAAAAGATTATAAAAGATAAAGAGATCGAATACGTAGATCTAAGGTTTACAGACCCAAGAGGAAAACTTCAACATGTTACTATGGATGCAACAATAGTTGATGAAGACATGTTAAATGAGGGAGTTTTCTTTGATGGTTCGTCTATTGCTGGATGGAAGGCGATTAATGAGTCAGACATGATTTTAAAACCAGATTTATCAAGAACGGTGGTAGATCCATTTACATCGCATAATACGCTTAATATATTTTGTGACATTCTTGATGCGATTAAAAAAGACCCTTACGAAAGGGATCCAAGAGGTACAGCAAAAAAAGCAGAAGAATATTTAAAGAAAACTGGTGTGGGAGATAAAGCTTACTTCGGACCAGAACCAGAATTTTTTGTTTTTGATGATGTAAGATATTCAAACGATATGAATCACACAGGATTTCAAATTGATAGTTCTGAAGGTCCATATAACACTGGAAAAAAATATGAAAACGGAAATATGGGTCACAGACCGGGTATTAAAGGTGGTTATTTCCCAGTTCCACCTGTTGATAGTGCCCAGGATATGAGAAGTGAATATTTAAAAGCAATGAAGGATATGGGTATTAAAGTTGAAAAACATCACCATGAAGTTGCTCCGAGCCAACATGAGCTTGGAATGTATTTTGGAACATTAGTTGATCAAGCAGATAATCTTCAACTTTATAAGTACGCTGTGCACATGGTTACACACTCTTTCGGTAAGACGGCAACTTTTATGCCTAAACCAGTTAAAGGTGATAATGGTTCTGGAATGCACTGTCACCAGTCAATATGGAAAGGAAGTACTGCAGTTTTTTCTGGAAATAAATATGCTGGTTTATCTGATACAGCATTACACTACATTGGAGGAATATTAAAACACGCTAGAGCGATAAATGCTTTCGCTAATGCAACAACGAATAGTTACAAAAGATTAATACCAGGTTTTGAAGCGCCTGTATTATTGGCATATTCAGCAAGAAACAGATCTGCATCATGCAGAATTCCAATTACACAAAGTAAAAAAGCTGCAAGATGTGAAGTTCGTTTCCCTGATGCAGCTGGAAACCCTTATTTAACATTTTCTGCATTATTAATGGCTGGACTTGACGGAATTAAAAATAAAATTGATCCAGGTAAATCTTTAGATAAAGATTTGTACGCTTTAAGTGAGTCTGAAGTTAAAAAAATTCCAACAGTTTGTGGTTCTTTGAGAGAAGCTATGGAAAGTTTAGATAAAGATAGAAAATTTTTAACCCAAGGTAATGTTTTCACTGATGATCAAATAGATGCTTATATAGCTCTTAAGTATGAAGAGATTTATAATTTTGAGCACACTCCACATCCAATGGAGTTTCAAATGTATTATAGTTGTTAGAAATGAATAAAATTTTTCTATCAATCCTACTAGCGAGCTTCATTACAATCTCATCTTTCGCAGCCGGTCATATAACTAAAGCGCAAAAAGAAAGTACCATCGAATGTCTTGGTCACTATACCGCTACCGCTGTATTACCAGCAGATACGGTTGAGGTTAAAGATATTGAGATAGCTCTAGCCGCATCTAAAGTAATCCGAGAATACCTTAATAAAGAAGGTATTAAAAATGATGAAATAAATAAAGGAATGAACGTTTATGTAGATAAAGTTTACAGTAAACCTTTTAATAAAAACAAAAACAGTGAATGTAATAAGTTTATCTACAAACTGATCCCAGGATCGGAACAAGAAATAGAAAAATTATCTAGAACTATTTACCAGGGCTAAATTAGCAACAGCTACACTTTTTACTTTTTAAGATTCTGCTGTCAGCTATCTTACCTTTGTTGATACCTTCTTTAATAGTGTATTCGAAAGTACCATTTGCACCTTTGTTGACAGCTTTTATCTTATTTTTGAAAAGAGATTTTTCTTTCTCTTTTTCTGATCTTTCCCTTGCAAAGCTTTCTAAATGCTTAGTGTCTCTCATGATTCATTATACCTTAAATGACTCTCCGCAACCACAACGTTCTGTTTCGTTAGGGTTTTTAAACACAAATTGTGAGGAAAATTTATCAGTTTTATAGTCCATTTCGGTTCCTAGAAGATACATGATTGCGTTAGAGTCTATAAAAACTTTTACTCCTTTATCCTCTATAACTTCTTCATTTTTTTTTGCCTCTTTTGCATATTCCATTATATAAGACATACCTGCACAACCACCAGATTTAACACCTACTCTTACCCCAATAGCAGAACTTTCTGCTTTGGACATAATTTCTTTAATTCTATTAGCAGCGTTATCGCTTAATTTGATTACTTGTTCACTCATAAATTTAATTCTAGTTTGGCAGCTTCTGACATTTTAGACTTATCCCAAGGTGGATCCCACACTAAATCAAGTTTAACTTTAGAAACTCCCTTAACTTTCAATATACATTCTTCTACTTGTTTAGGCAAACTCTCCGCAACTGGACAGTTTGGTGATGTGAGTGTCATATCAACTTTAACATTGCTCTTTTCATCAATATCAATTTTATAAATTAAGCCAAGTTCGTAAATGTTAACAGGTATTTCTGGATCATAAACTTTCTTAATTTCTTTAATAATTTTTTCCTTCAAATCATTCATTAATTTATTTCTCTGTATTTACTACTTTTTTATTATCCTCTACAGCATGCAAAAACGTATGCCAAGCTAAAGTAGCACATTTTACTCTCATTGGAAATTGCTTAACACCGGATAGAGACATAATTGTTGTGTTTTCTTTGTCGCTTAAACTATTAATGCTTAGTTTTGAACCTTCCTTAAGCATATTGATAAAGTTCTCTAAGATTTTTTTAGCTACATTAAAATCTTTTCCTTTAATAATTTCAGTCATAATTGAAGCCGAAGCGATTGATATTGCACAACCCTCCCCTTCAAATGAAATATCTACTACTTGTTTTTCCTCATTAAGTTTTAAAAAAACATGAACTTTATCTCCACAAAGAGGATTGTTTCCTTTTGCATCTTTATTAAAGCCATCACATTTTTTTTTATTTCTTGGATTCTTGCCGTGATCCAATATAATTTCTTGATATAATTCTTTCAAATCCATTTAATTATTAAAAACTTTATTACATTTATTTATAGATTCATTTAAAATATCTATATCTTCTTTTGAATTATAAATTCCTAATGAAGCTCTAGCTGTTGCTGGTATTCCCATTTTTTCATGCAATATTTGACAACAATGATGTCCTGCTCTTATAGCAACTCCATCATCATCTAGAATTGTAGCTATGTCATGTGGGTGAATACCTTTAATTGTAAAAGATAATATTGCACCTCTTTCCTTTGGATCACCAATAATTGAAACAGAATTATTTTTTTTAAGCTTTTCTAAACCATATTCTGTAATTTCTTTTTCATGTTGAGTGATATTTTTAATACCAATATTTTCTATAAACCTTATGGACTCTGCAAAACCTACTATCTCAGCTGTCTGTAAAGTACCTGCTTCAAATTTAGTAGGACTTTCAGGAAAGGAAATATCATCTTTTTTAACTTCATCTATCATCCCGCCTCCACCTTGATACGGAGGAAGTTCTTCTAACCATTTTTTCTTAGCATAAAGTACTCCAACACCCGTTGGACCATACATTTTATGACAAGACATAACATAAAAATCACAATCCAATTTTTGTACATCTAATTTTAAATGTGGTGCTCCTTGACATCCATCTATTAAAACTGGAATTTTTTTAGTTTTTGCTAAATCAATGATTTTATTTAAT
This sequence comes from uncultured Pelagibacteraceae bacterium, assembly GCA_902567495.1. Taxonomy (GTDB): domain Bacteria; phylum Pseudomonadota; class Alphaproteobacteria; order Pelagibacterales; family Pelagibacteraceae; genus Anoxypelagibacter. Next base: position 9,168 of record CACFMO010000009.1, on the reverse strand, counting down.
GGCAATATAGTTCCAGTAACATTTGAAACATGTGTTACTGCTATTAATTTAGTCTTATTAGTTATTAGTTTCTTTATTGAGTCAATACTTACCTCTCCTTGTTTATCGCACTCTGCAAATTTAATTACTGCTCCTTTTCTTTTTCTTAAAAAATGCCAGGGTACATAGTTAGCATGATGCTCTAATTCTGTAATTATAATTTCATCCTTATCTTGTATAAATTTTTCCCCATAAGTTGTTGCTATCAAATTAATTCCCTCTGTCGCATTCTTGGTAAATACAATCTCTTCTCTAAATTTAGCGTTAATAAAATTTTTTATAAGGTCCCTAGTTTCCTCAAACCTATTAGTTGCTGTAACCGCAAGAGAGTGCATGCTTCTACCTACATTCGAAAATTCTTTTGAGTAGAAATTAGAAATTCTATCTATAACTACTTTTGGTTTCTGTGAAGAATTTGCACTATCTAAATAAACTAATTTTTTACCTTTTACCTTATTTGAAAAAATAGGAAATTTTGATTTTATTTCTTTAATATCCATGAATTTGTATTTCTATTTTATTTTCGATAAATTTTCTGACTGAATTGCTTTTTATATCTCCAATTATCTCATTTAAGAAACCGTTAACTAATAATTGAACAGCTTGTTTTTTGCTTAGTCCTCTCGTCATCAAATAATGAATAGAATTTTCATCAACGCTTCCTGAGGTTGAACCATGAGAACATTTTACATCATCCGCATATATTTCTAATTCCGGTTTTGAATTAAACTCAGAATTTTCACTCAAAAGTAAAGCTTTGCTCAACTGATATGCGTTAGTTTTTTGAGCTATATCTTTAACATATATTTTTCCCTGATAAACACCTTTACCTTCAGCATCAACAACACTTTTTATTTTTTGATAACTTTTACAATTTGGTACAAGGTGGTTTATTTTAGTTTTAATTTCCTGGTGCTTATCTTTGTTGATAAATAATGCTGATTTTATATTGCAATCGCAATTTTCTCCCTCAAGATCAAACTCTGCATCAATTTTATTAAACTTTGGACCGGATGAAAAAATAAAACTTGAGTAATTAGAATTAGATTTCATTTTACCTTTAGAGAATTTATAAAAAAAACCATCGTTTTGGTTAGCTTGTAGATTAATAGTTTTTAAATATGCGTTCTCGTTTAATATTATATTTTCAGTTGTATTATAAATAAATTTATTTTTTGACTGGTTTATATTGTATTCAACAATGTGAAGTTCAGAATTTTTGCCAAGTATTATTTTATTCTTATTGTTTAACAGATTGTCTTTAAGATCGTCAGTAAAAACATTATAAATTATTATAGCTTTTTCAAACCTGTAATTATCTGCAACCTCAAGTAATAATCCGTTGTTTGAAAGTGCATTATTTAAATTAATAAGTGAATTTTCCTCATTATTTAAAGAAAAATTACTGTCGTTATAACTTTTTATTTTAATTTTGTTTTTATCTTCAAACTTAAATTCGCTATTTTCAAGTTTTCCATTCACCATTAAAATATGATTATGATCAAATTCTTTTATAAAATTTATAGATTTAAGCTTAATTTCGTTTTTAAATGATTCTAAATTTTTAAAATTTTTTGAAAAGATTTGATTAATATCAGAAAACTTCCAATCCTCATGATTTCTAGTAGGAAAACCTTGTTGATTAAATAATTTTAAATTTTCTAGACGAAAATTTTTATCTTTCTGATTTAACACCTTGATCTTGTTGATCTCACTTGGACTGATTTTAAAGTTTTCATTCATTTAATTGAGTTTTTTATAGCCCTTCTTTTCTAATTCTAAAGCAAGTTCGCTTGTTCCCGATTTTATTATTTTACCATCTGAAAGAACATGCACGTGATCGGGTTTAATATATTCTAAAAGTCTTTGATAATGTGTGATTACTAAGAAAGACTTTTTTTCACTTCTAGAGGAATTCACACCATCAGAAATAATTTTTAATGCATCGATATCTAGTCCAGAGTCTGTTTCGTCAAGGATAATTAAGTTGGGATCTAAAATTTTCATTTGTAAAATTTCGTTTTTCTTTTTCTCACCTCCTGAAAAGCCTACATTTAACTGTCTTGAAAGAATTTTTTCGTCAATACCAAGTTCTTTGGCTTTTTCTTTAACCAATTCTAAGAAAGTAATTGTGTCTATTTCTTTTTCTCCTTTAGCTTTCTTAATTGTATTAAGAGAAGTCTTCAAAAAATTATTTGTATTCACACCGGGTATTTCTAATGGATATTGAAAAGCTAAAAATATTCCTTTTTGGGCTCTTTCTTCTACTGGTATATCGTTAAGACTCTCGCCTAAATATTTTACTTCGCCTGAAATTTTATACCCATTTTTTCCTGATAGTACATTTGCCAAAGTACTTTTACCCGATCCATTTGGCCCCATTATTGCATGGACTTCTCCAGGATTAATTTTAAGATTAAGTCCTTTTAGAATTTCTCTATTGTTAATTGATGCTTTTAAATTTTTAATTACTAACATTTTTTAATTTTCCAATCATAATTTCAATCATTTCGTAAAAACCTGTTTTTCTTGACATGGTCAAAAGTTCATCCATTTTAATTTTTTTAAAATGATCAACTGTTACTTTTTTTGCTTCAGGTAAATCCAGTGAATTAAATATATCAATTAAAATATAGGCATAACCTGCAGAAACCATAGCTTTGCTCCAGCCTTTAAAACGTCCGTCTTCATAATCAACAAATAAATCAAATTGACAGCTTTTTACTTTATTTTTTTCAGATCTTTTCTCTTTACTTAAAGGGTCATGCTTTAGTTTTTCACCCAGCGAAATAAGCCATCTGTAAACTTCTAAACTTTCGACTGCTCTAAGCGTATCTATATTGTTCTTGTACTCTGTTAGTTTACTATCAATGTTCATGTTATTTTTTGAATAATGTGTTTGGATTCTTCATGGTTTTTATTTCCATGCAATTACCGTTTGGATCCGCTAAAAACATTGTTTCCTGTTCTATATCCTCGCCCTTAAATCTAATGTAAGGCGGGTCAATAAATTTTATATTTTTATCAATAAGACGTTGTTTTAAATTTTTAAAAGTTATTGCGTCTAAATGTACTCCAAAGTGTGGAACTGTAACATTTCCCATATCTACGTTGTGTCTTTCACTAGTACTTTTGTGATTTGGATCAGTTGCATGTAAAGTTAACTCGTTTCCCCAAAAGTTTATATCTGCCCAAGCATCAGGGTATTTAAATTCAGCGTTTCCTCTCTCACATCCTAAAACGTCACAATAAAATTTTATTGCTTTATCTAAATCACCTGCGGGTATAGCTAAATGAAATCTATTTTCCATTATCCTACACTCCCTTCAAGACTAATACCAACCAGCTTTTGGGCCTCAACAGCAAATTCCATTGGTAATTGCTGTAATACTTCTTTACAAAAACCATTTACTATTAAACTTACTGCTTCTTCTTGATTGAGTCCTCTTTGATTACAATAATAAAGTTGCTCTTCATTTATTTTTGAGGTTGTGGCTTCATGTTCAACTGTTGATGAAAAATTTTTGTTTTTAATATATGGAACGGTATGTGCCCCACACTTATTTCCCATCAATAACGAGTCACATTGAGTGTAATTTCTAGAGTTGGAAGCTTTTCTAGAAATATCTACCAATCCCCTATAGGTATTGTCTGCTTGACCTGCTGATATTCCTTTAGAAATAATTTTGCTCCTAGTATTTTTGCCTAAGTGTATCATCTTTGTCCCTGTATCCGCTTTCTGATGATTATTAGTAATTGCAATTGAGTAAAACTCACCAACTGAGTTGTCTCCTTGAAGTATACAACTAGGATATTTCCAAGTTATGGCTGAACCTGTTTCAACCTGTGTCCAAGAAATTTTTGAATTTTTTCCTCTACATGCGCCTCTTTTAGTTACAAAATTATATATGCCACCTTTTCCATTTTTATCTCCTGGATACCAATTTTGAACTGTCGAATATTTAATTTCAGCATCATCTAAAGCTACTAGCTCTACATTTGCAGCGTGTAACTGATTTTCATCTCTCATTGGTGCGGTACATCCTTCCAAATAACTTACATAACTTCCTTTGTCTGCTATAATCAAGGTTCTCTCGAACTGGCCAGTGTCAGATGCGTTGATTCTAAAATACGTAGATAACTCCATTGGGCACTTAACATTCGGTGGTATGTAAACAAATGAACCGTCAGTAAAAACTGCTGAGTTTAGTGTTGCGAAATAGTGATCAGTAATTGGTATTACTGATCCTAAATATTTTTTTACTAAATCTGGATGTTTTTGAATCGCTTCAGAAATAGAACAAAATATAATACCTTTTTTTGTTAATTCTTCTTTATAAGTCGTTGCAACTGAGACTGAGTCGAAAACTGCATCAACAGCAACCCCGCTTAATCTTTTTTGTTCTTGTAATGGAATACCTAATTTTTTATAAGTTTCTAACAGCTTTGGATCTACTTCCTCTAAACTTTTAGGTTTTTCTGAAGCAGATTTAGGTGCTGAGTAATAATACAAATCTTGATAATCTATTTTTGGATATTTTGGTTTTTGCCAATCTGGTTCTTTTAAATTTTTTAGTCTTTCAAAGGCTTTTAATCTCCATTTTAACATCCATTCAGGTTCTTTTTTCATTTTAGAAATAAACTTTATAGATTTTTCACTTAAGCCTTTTGGCGCTTTTATACTTTCGATGTCTGTAGTAAAACCGTATTTATAATCTTGGTTAGTGTTAATATTTTGATTTTTCATTAATACACACCTCGGTTATTTTGTTTTAATAAATCATTTAAACTTTTATTTTCAAAAAATGTATTTATATGTTGCTCTAAATCATCCCAAAGATTATGAGTTATACATTTAGTGTTCTTTCCATTACATCCTTTTTTAGAGTCTTTTTTACAATTTAAAGTTTTTACTTTTTCATCAACAGCAAAAATTATATTTGATAGTTTTATCTCTTTCGGGTTTTTATCAAGAACATAACCACCTGCTGGACCTCTAACACTCTTAACAAGTTTACCATTTTTAAGTTTTGCGAATAATTGTTCTAAGTATGAAAGAGAGATGTTTTGTCTTAAAGATATATCATTTAGACTTACAGGCTTGTCACTTTGGAAAGAAGCCAGATCAGCCATAGCCATTACTGCGTATCTTCCTTTGGTTGTTAATTTCATATAATCCTTAATTTATATGGGTTATTTAATAATCCCTACTAAATTAGTCAACTTCAATAATAAATAAATTTGCCACATTAAAAACGTGCTATAAATCTATTTTTTTTTTGAAAATAATTATCATTATTAAAATGAAACAGAAAAGTGTAGAAATTTTTATTCCAGGACCGAGCGGTAGATTAGAAGGAAAATATTTTAAAAATTCAAAAAATAATTCTCCTGTGGCTATAATTTTACAACCTCATCCACAATATGGAGGAACGATGAATAATAAAATAGTTCAGGAAACATATAACGTTTTTGTAAAAAATAATTTTTCTGTTTTGAGAATTAATTTTAGAGGTGTTGGTAAAAGTGAAGGTACATTTGATAATGGTCAAGGTGAACTTTCTGATGCCGCTGCTGCACTAGATTGGATTGAAAGAGAAAATCAAGATTATAGTCAGTGTTGGGTGTCAGGTTTTTCTTTTGGTTCTTTAATATGTATGCAGTTAATAATGAGAAGACCTGAGGTCAACAAATTTATAGCGATAGCACCTCAGCCAAATGTATATGACTTTACATTTCTAGCTCCTTGCCCGGCTTCTGGACAAGTTGTTTATGGTGAAAAGGATGAATTAGTTTCAAGAGATAGTATTAATGAATTGAACAATAGACTGAAATCTCAAAAAGGTATTGAAGTTAATTTTTCAGAAATAAAGGGTGCAAATCATTTTTTTAAAGAAAAAGAAGAAGAATTAAAAAAAACTATAGACAAGTATATTAAAGATAAAACAAAACTTATTTAAATTTAATTAAAGTTCCACCGCTTGTTGGAGAAGAACATCCTGTTGTATCAGGAAAGGAAATTGGTTCATTAATAATATTTCTTATCGCTAAGAAGGCAAACGCTTGTGACTCCACAAAATCGCCATCTACACCATAATCGTCTAAAGGCTGGAGTATAATTTCTTTAAGTGACCTTTGTTTTATTCTATTTATAAGTGATTTGTTTTTTCTACCTCCACCACAAATTAAAACTCTAAAAAGCTTTTCCTTAACATTTGATAATAGTGAGGATAAAGCAGCTCCAATAATTCTTCCAGTAAAGTCAGTTAATGTTGCTGCGCCATCCTCAAGAGATAAACCTCTAGCAAAAGAAACATCAAAATCATTTACATCTAGTGATAAAGTTTTTTTATTTGATCTATTTGAATAAAGCTCCTGAGCTTGTTCAAGAATAATTTCATTAGTCTTTCCAACAGAGGCCAGATGTCCATCCTTATCAAATTTTTTATTAGAATTTTTTCTTACCCATGCATCGATCAAGCAGTTTCCAGGTCCTATATCTCTACTAGTAAAATCATAAGGTAGATAATTACCTACAATTGTTATATTAGAAATGCCCCCAATATTTAGTACGCATGATGGAATTTGAATTCGATTTTGTTTTAAAATCAATTGATGAAAAATTGGTGTTAGGGGAGCTCCTTCACCTCCGTTTTTTATATCATTTTCTCTAAAATTATAAACAATATTTTTTTTTGTAAGTTTTGATAATAAATTTCCGTCACCAAGCTGGACAGAAATTTTTTCACCTGCATTATGATAAATGGTTTGACCATGAAATCCTACAATATCTAATTTATTATTTTTTGAAATTTCACCTACAACTTCAACATGATACATTGTTATTTTTCTCTCTAAATTTTTAAGATCTTTTGTAAAATTTTTTAAGTCTTTTGTGTTGTTTATTTTTTCTTTAATAGAGTGAATAGTTTCATAAATATTGTCTTGATATTTATAATACTTATTAAATAATACTTCATATTTTGATATCCCATCTGATCTGATTATTGATGCATCAATCCCATCACCAGATGTACCACTCATTAAACCCAAAGATGTATATTCTTTACTCATATTTATATTTATTTATAGTTATTTTAGTATAATAGTAGGTTTAGCATATAAAATTCTATGAAAAATAGCTTTTTATCTGAAATGAAATCTCGTGGTTATCTAAATCAGTGTACCGATTTAGAAAATCTTGAGAAAATTTCAAAAGATAAGTCAATTAAAGCTTACATTGGCTTTGATTGCACAGCGCCTAGCTTGCACGTTGGAAGCTTATTACAAATAATGCTTTTACGACTTTTGCAGAGACATGGTCATCAACCTATAGTGCTTTTAGGTGGAGGAACCACACTTATCGGCGACCCATCTGGTAAAGATTCTACTAGAAAAATTTTGAAACAAAAAGATATTAAAAATAATATCGAAAGAATCAAAAAACTTTTTGAAAAATTATTACCAGCAAAAAATAAGAAAATAAAACCGATCTTTGTTGATAATTACCAGTGGCTTTCTAAACTAAAATATATTGATTTTTTAAGAGAAATAGGAAAGCACTTTACAATTAATAAAATGCTTTCTTTTGATAGTGTTAAACTTAGGTTAGATCGCGAACAATCACTTAGTTATATGGAATTTAATTATATGATTTTACAGTCTTATGACTTTTATCAATTGTATAAAAAATATGATTGTATTTTACAAATGGGGGGTTCGGATCAGTGGGGAAATATAATAAGCGGCGTAGAGTTAATAAGAAGAATTTTACAAAAAAACTCTTATGGATTAACAACTCCACTCATTACTTTATCATCAGGTGCTAAAATGGGAAAAACTGAAAAAGGTGCAGTATGGTTAGATCAGAAAATGTTCACGCCATATGACTACTGGCAGTTTTGGCGAAATACTTCAGATAATGATGTAAAAAAGTTCCTGAATTATTTTACTGAAATCGAGGTTAATGAATTATCTGAAAAAATTGAAAATGAAAAAGACATTAATAATCTTAAAATACTTTTAGCAAATGAAGCAACAACTATTATGCATGGTGCAAAAACAGCCAAAGATTGTTTTGACACTGCAAAAGAAACTTTTGTTAAGGGAGGTTTGGGCAAAAATATTCCTGTGAAAACAATTAGTAAGAAGAAATTATCACAAGGAATAAATATTATAGAATTAATTTTTCAAAATGGTTTAGTTAACTCAAAAAGTGAAGTAAGAAGAATATTAAACAACAATGGAATTAGAGTGAATGATAACGTAATAAGTGATGAAAAAAAAATAATAAATATGGAAAATGTATCAAAAGATAACTCTATTAAACTATCAATAGGTAAGAAAAATCATTTAAAAGTTAAAATTATCTAGCCTCTTTTTTTTTATATTCTTCAAGCGTACGAGTTATAAATCTTGGAGTTAAAGTTTTTACAGGATTTACAGTAGTTTTTAAATTATTTGTTGGACCTTTTATTTTAAAACTGACACCAAAAAGTCCATCCCCAGTTTTTTTTCCAATTAGAATATCTCCAAGAATAGGAATTTTTGATACTAAAGTATTTAAAGTTTTTGCAGGTATTAATGTCCCGCGTAAACTTAAAATATTCTTTCTCTTATCAAAATAACCTTCGACTAAAATTGAAATTGAAGGACCAATTAAAAAGATCTCTTTTATATCCATCCATCCATTTTCTATTTGATAAACTATAGATAATTTATCAAAAGATATTCCTTCTCCCTTTAATGCATCTGTTAAACCCCTTAAATCTGCTAGACTTAATAATTTTGCAAAACCAGGTGCTTGGTTGAGTTTGAAATTTTCAATTTCCAGGTTCGATGAGTTTTTATTTTTATTAGTTTTCGATGTAAAAAATAAATTTCCTCCCTCTAAACCTTCAAAAAATTCATAACCATTAACTAAAGGTTTTGCCTCATCAGAATAAATCTCTAATACGCTACTATTTGTTTTTTTTTCTTTTTTGAGAGATATATCCAAAAATCTATCATTACTAAATTCACTTTTAGCACTGATTTTCTCCAGACTTCCTTTTTTAATTAGACCAACGAGTCTAAAATTATTTAGGGGTATGTCGGTACTAGTCATGACCTCATTAAAATCTATTTCTA
>CACFMO010000008.1 GCA_902567495.1 uncultured Pelagibacteraceae bacterium | reverse complement strand
TGGACAGCCAAGCAGAGTAGATAGTTGTAAAATTGCAGTAGAAAAGGCCAGAACTTTTCAGCCTAAAAAAATAAGAAATTCTATAGCAGCGTCGGATGCTTTTTTCCCTTTCCCTGATGGTATAAAAAAACTAATTAAATCTGGTGTAAAATTAATAATTCAGCCTGGAGGCTCAATTAGAGATAAAGAATCAATTCTTGTTGCCGATAAAGCAAAAGTAAAGATGGTTTTTACTGGAACAAGACACTTCAATCATTAAGAAATTCTATCTACTTTAGCCGCTAACACGAAGTCACTTTCATGCAAACCTTTAATGGCATGAGTGAAAATTTTAATTTTAGCATAACCCCATCCAAACCAGATATCTGGGTGATGTCCCTCTGTTTCGGCAATCTGACTTACTTTATTAACAAAGTTCTGACTCTCCAGAAAATTTTTAAATTTAAACTCTTTGATTAAGTAATAAGTTTTATCATCATCAGCCTTTACGTCCCATCCATCTACTTTTTTTAGATACTTGTGAATTTCATTAGTATCAAAACTTGGGATACCTCCCTCACAAGGAATACATTTTTTGTCTGCTAAATCAGTCATAATTATCAGTATGGAGCGGGAGAAGGGAATTGAACCCTCGGCCTAAACGTTGGCAACGTTTCGCTCTACCACTGAGCTACTCCCGCACATTAGGCATTATATTACAATAATTTTCTTCGGGTCAATGAACTAATTTGGCTTATTCATTGAAATGAAAAAATCTGCGTTATTTTTTGTATTTTTAAGCTTAGATATCAGAAATTCTATACCGTCCATTGTGCCCATTGGGCTTATTATTCTTCTAAGCACATTCATTTTTGTGAGATCTTCTTTTTTGAATAACAATTCCTCTCTTCTTGTTCCTGATCTTGTGATGTCTAATGCTGGATAAATTCTTTTGTCAGCAACTTTTCTATCTAATATAAGTTCTGAGTTACCTGTGCCTTTAAATTCTTCAAATATAACTTCATCCATTCTACTACCAGTATCAACCAAAGCCGTTGATATGATTGTTAACGAACCACCTTGCTCCACATTTCTGGCTGCACCAAAAAATCTTTTTGGTCTTTGCAGAGCATTTGCATCAACACCACCAGTTAAAACTTTACCAGAACTTGGCACCACAGCGTTGTAAGCTCTTCCTAATCTCGTAATCGAATCTAAAAGGATAACGACATCTTTTTTATGCTCCACTAATCTTTTGGCTTTTTCTATTACCATTTCAGCTACCGCAACATGTCTTGAGGCTGGTTCATCAAATGTAGAACTAATAACTTCACCTTTTACAGTTCTTTGCATATCTGTGACCTCTTCAGGTCTTTCATCGATTAGCAATACCATTAGATAACATTCGGGATGATTAGCTGCTAAAGAATGAGCTATATTTTGTAAAATTATAGTCTTTCCTGCTTTTGGGGGAGAAATAATTAATGACCTTTGTCCTTTGCCGATTGGACTAACAAGATCTATAAGTCTTGCAGTTGGATCTGGTTTTTTTTCTGCTACATTTTTTTCGACTTCCATTTTTAATTGTTGATTAGGATAAAGAGGTGTGAGGTTATCAAATGCAATTTTGTTACGTCCCTTATCTGGATCTTCAAAATTTATCTGATTTACTTTTAATAAGGCAAAATATCTTTCTGCGTCCTTTGGTGCTCTGATTTCTCCTTCAACAGAGTCTCCCGTTCTAAGACCAAATCTTCTTATTTGACTGGGGCTTACATAAATATCATCTGGACCAGGTAGATAATTTGACTCTATAGCTCTTAGAAAACCAAAACCATCCTGTAATACTTCTAACACACCGCCTCCTGTTATTTGTTCATTTTTATCGGCAAGCTTTTTTAGAATAGAAAATAAAATCTCTTGTTTTCTCAATGTACTTGGATTCTCAATTCCAAGTTTTTCGGCTTGAGAAATAAGTTCTGATGGCGTCTTTTTTTTTAGTTCTTGTAAGTTCATAGTGATTATTTTTTTGAGGTAAGTATTTTAAATATAGTTAATTAAATGATTTTTTCAAGTCTAAATAGGCTTAAAAACCACTAAAAATATAATGATTATTAGCAAGATTGTAGGAACTTCATTAATAATTCTAAAAAATTTAGGTGAATGCTCGTTTCTATCGAAGCTAAAATTCTTCAAACAATTAAATAAAAAAAAGTGATAAAAAGTAAGTGATAACACGAGCAACATTTTAGCTATTAACCAAAGCTCCCCAAAAGACTGCAAGCCTATCGAATGAATTAATATTAAACCAAATAACCACGATAAAATCATTGCTGGATTCATTATGTAAACAAATAATCTTCTTTCCATAATCTTAAAGGTGTTTTTCACTTCATCGCTTTTGCTTTCTGAATGATAAACAAAGATTCTTGGTAAATATAATAAACCTGCCATCCAAGATATAATAGCAATTAAATGCAAAGATTTAAAAAGTAAATAAAAATTCATTTTAGATAAATTTCTCTGCCAAATGCTGTAACAAAACTATATGATCATCGTTGTCGTTTAAACAGGGCACAACATCAAAATTTTTTCCACCATTTTTTATAAAACTTTCTTTACCTTGGATAGAAATTTCTTCTAGAGTTTCGACACAATCCGATGAAAACCCAGGACAAATCACTAATATATTTTTTTTACCCTCTTTTGGTAAATTTTCTAATGTTTTATCGGTATACGGTTGAAGCCATTCTTGGGGACCAAATCTTGATTGAAATGTAGTTTTAATTGGAATTTTCTTAAATTTTTCAGATAACAACCTTGAGGTTTTTTGACAGTAGCAATGGTAAGGGTCACCTTTGCTAAAATATTTTTTTGGTATTCCATGGTACGATGCTACAACAAGATCCGGTTCCCAACCTAATTCTGATATTTTTTTTTCAAGACTATTTTTTAAAGAATTAATATATAAAGGTTCGGATTCATAATGAGGTATAATTTGTAGACTAGGCTGCCATCTCATTCCCATAAGAGTTTTATAAACTTCGTCACAAACTGTAGCTGTTGTGGCTGCAGCATACTGGGGATATAAAGGTAAAACTACAATATTCTCACATCCGGATTTTTGTAAATTTTGCAGTTTACTTTTAATGCTGGGATTACCGTATCTCATAGCAAAGTCTACAATTAGATTTTCGTTTCCCATTTTTTCTGATAGTTTTTTTGTTTGCATGATTGTGTAATATCTTAGCGGTGACATGTTTTCTTTTTGCATCCAGATTTCTTTATAGGCTTTAGCAGTTTTAGATGGTCTTAAGTTTAAAATGAATAAATTCAGTATTATTTGCCACAAAATTGGATTAACTTCTATAACTCTTCGGTCAGATAAAAATTCTTTTAAATATTTTCTTATGTCAAACCAATTGGTTGAGTCTGGTGTCCCAAGATTAACTAATAGCAATCCTGTTTTTCCAAATTTTACGGTCGGATGATCTGATTTCATTTAAAATCTCTCACTAAATTAGTAACAAATTTTATTTTTTCTGGGTTTGTTTCAGGCAAAACACCATGACCTAAATTAAATACGTATGGTCGATCACGGAAAATATCCAAATATTTTTTAACTTCTTTTTCAATAAATTCATCTTTTTCCAGGAGAGTTTTTGGATCTAATCCTCCCTGAATCGCAACTGAATTGATCTCTTCTTTTACCCATAAAGGATCAACTTCATAATCTATACTTAAACAATCGGGCTTAATTTTGTTTGAGAACTCAGCATATTTTTTTTTAATGCCTCTAGGAAAACATATTACTGGAATATTAAGTGACTTTGTAAAATTAACGATTTTTTTTGTTGGCCCATAACAAAACTTTTCGAGCTGTTCCTGGGGAAGAAGACCAGCCCACGAATCAAAAATTTGTATTACATTTGCGCCGGCCTCAACTTGGTTTTTAATATGTAAGCAAATCACGTTAATCAGTTTTTCAATTAAATCATCATTTAAGTCTTTTTTATTTGTTATTTTATCAAAATTAAAACCTCTTTTTGGTGACTCAAGGTTGAACATATATAAAAGTAATGTCCAAGGCGCCCCAACAAATCCGATCAAACTTTTATCTTTAATCTCCTTTTTTACTTTTTGTATTGCCACATAAACAGGTTTGAGTTTTTTTGTAAATTCTGTGTTGTCAATCTCTATTATTTTCTTTGGGTTTATGTTTTCCAGCAAAGGACCATATCCCTTTTTGAACTTTACATTTTGACCGAGACCATACGGTACCATTAAAATATCGGAAAATATTATTGCTGCGTCTATATCAAACCTTTTTACAGGTTGTATTGTAATTTCTTTCGCTAACTCACTATCTAAACACAATTTAATAAAATCTGAATTTTGTTTTCTTATTTTCATGAATTCAGGCAAATATCTTCCTGCTTGTCTCATAAACCATACTGGAGTATTTCCAGAATTGTTATTAGTAATACAATCAATAAGTCTGTTCATTATAATTAATAATATAGTTATAAATTATATTTAATGTAATAGGTCATGTTAGTTAGTAAAATAGGGATATTTCCTCTTTAATTGACATCAGTTCTTGATAAAAAAATAAGCTTTATCAATGATTTGTTTATATTATTAACATTGTGAATTACTAGTTGATAAATTGATAACACGATTAAAGTTGTGTAAACTTTGTTAACTTCTGTTATTAAATCTTTTATTTTTAGATATACTGTTAATATAAAGTAATTGTACTAATATTATCCACAATACAATATGAACAAATACCAAGTATTTTTAATATCGGATTCAACTGGAGAAACACTTGATAGAATATTCTTAGCTTTACAATCTCAGTTTACTGATTTTAATTATGAAAAAAAGGAATTTGTTTTTATAAGAACCGAACAACAAATCTCTAAAATATTAAAAGAATGTAAAGAAAAATCAAATTCGGTTATTTTATATACTATAGTTGATACTGGCCTTGCTAAACACTTGGCAGCACAATGTTTAAAAAATAATATCCCATGTTTTGGTGTTTTAGGAAATTTAATTTTAAGTTTTTCAAAGCTTTTAAACCAAAAAGCAACACACAAGCCTAGCGCACAACATGTATTGGACGAAGATTACTATAAAAGAATTGAGGCAATACAATTTACAATGACTCATGATGATGGGAAAAAAAATGAGGATGTTGAAAAGGCAGATATAATTCTTTTAGGCGTTAGCAGAACAAGCAAAACCCCAACATCAATATATTTGGCGAACAGGGGCTTCAAAACACTTAATATTCCATTAGTTTTGGATCAAAAAATACCAGACTTTTTAAAGACCAACAATAATCTTTGTGTAGTTGGTTTAACAGCAGACCCTGAAAGATTAGCGGAAATTAGAAAAACTAGAGCCAATACAAATAATAACATTGATCTAAAACTCTATACAAATGTTGAAAAAATCAAAGAGGAGGTAGACAGTTCTAAAATTATGTTTAAAAAATTTAATTGGCCCACAATAGATGTTACGCGTAGATCTGTTGAAGAAACGGCTGCCTCTATAATCAAAATTTATGAGATAAAAAAAAATAAATGAAAATAATATTGGCCTCTAAAAGTGGTGTTAGAAAAGAGATTTTGAAGAAAAATAAAATAGATTGCGATGTTGAGCCATCAAATGTTGACGAGGACGAAGTGAAAATATCAATGATAAATGAAGAAGCAACACCAAAGCTAATTTCAAAAAATTTAGCAGAATTAAAAGCCAACAAGGTAAGTAATAAAAACCCTGACAAAATTGTATTAGGCGCGGATAGCGTTATCGATCTTGAAGGTGAATTAATATCAAAACCAAAATCAAGGCAAGAAGCCTTTGAAATACTTAAAAAATTAAATGGAAAGAAACATCAGTTGATAAGTTCAGTTTGTATATCTAAAAATGGCTCAATGATTTGGAATTATACGGATGCCTCTTCGTTAACCATGAAAGAACTTAATTTGGATGAAATCAAGTTGTATTTAAAAAAGGTGGATGATGAAAAGCTATATGCTTATGGAGTTTATCAAATAGAAGAAGGCGGAAGAGACTTGTTTGTAAAAATTGAAGGAGATGAAGACACAATTATGGGTCTTCCCGTTAAAAAAATAAAGGAGTATTTAAATAATATATAATGCTTATTTTAATTTGGTTTGTTGTTTGTATTATTTTTTATTTAGTTCATAAAATTCTTGGTAACTCTGGACACGCACTAGAGGTATTTGCTTTGGTGACTGCTCTGGTATTATTTTTTATCGATAGATTAAGTAAAAAAGAAAAAAAATGAGAAAATATTTAGTAATTGGAAATCCGATAGAGCATTCATTATCTCCATTATTACATAACTTTTGGATTAAAAAATACAATATAAATGCTTTATATAAAAAACAGTTATTAGAAAAAAATGATGTTGAAAAAGTTATTAGTGAAGTTAGGGCAAGTAAGCTTCACGGTATAAATGTTACAGTGCCTTTTAAGAATACCGTAATTCCATTCTTAGACAAGTTGTCGGATACTGCTCAAGAGACTCAATCGGTAAATACAATTTTTAAAAGTCAAAATAAGTTAGTTGGTGACAACACTGACGTTTATGGTTTCTCAGAGGCTATTAAATTAACTAATTTTAATCCAGTAAACAAAAAAGCATTAATTTTAGGTGCTGGCGGTGTCGTTCCTTCAGTCCTCTTGGCATTAAGAAAAATGGGAGTTGATCAAATAACATTATCAAATCGAACTAAAGAAAAAGCGATTAATATTAAAAAAAGTTTTCCATTTCTAAAGGTAATTAATTGGGGTGAAACAATAAAATCTGATTTAATAATTAACGCAACAAGTATAGGCATTAAACAGAATGAAGAAATTAAATTAGATTATACTAAATTAGATGGCAAGCTGTTTTATGATGTAATTTATAATCCACCTAAAACTAAATTTTTAGAAAATGCAAAAAAATCTGGTAAAAAAACGGAAAATGGGAAAAATATGTTTATTTACCAAGCCATGAAGGCATTTCAGACTTGGCATGGTATTAGGCCAGAAATCAACGAAGAGGTTCGTGATTTAATTAAATGATTAAAATAGGTATTACAGGTTCACTAGCATCTGGCAAATCTACGGTAGCAAAAATAATTTCCTCTGGGAAGTATCCCCTTTATAACGCTGATAAAGCTGTTAAGAAAATCTATCAAACAAATATATTTCGAGCTAAAGCTTTTAAAAAATTTAAGCTTAAAAATAAAAAAAATATAAAAAATAAAATAAAAAAGATAATATCTTCAGACAAAAAATTTTTGAAAATTTTGGAAAAAATAATTCACCCTCTTGTGAGAGAACAAATAAGAAAATTTACGAAAAAAAACAGCAGAAAAAAATTTATAATTTTTGAAATACCACTTCTTATTGAAAGTAAACAGATGAAAAATTACGATAAGATTATATTTGTAAATTCAAGAAAAGATTTAAGATTAAAAAGATACCTTAAAAGAGCAAAAAATAAAAGATTTTTTGACCTCTTAAATAATAGACAACTTTCACCTGCAAAGAAAATCAAATTTTGTGATTATGTTATCAACAATAATGGATCTATTAAACTTTTAAAAAAAAATATTAAAAATATAATGTTAAAATTATGAATGAAATTTTTTTGGATACTGAAACAACAGGTTTGTCAGCCAAAGACGGTGATAGAATTGTTGAGATAGCTTGTATAGAAACCAAAGATTTAATTCCAACAAATAGAGTATTTCACAAGTTATTAAACCCGCAAAAAAAAGTTTCTTCGGAAGCTTTTAAAGTCCATGGTTTCTCAGATGAGTTTTTAAAAGGAAAAGAAAAGTTTGATGAAGTTGTAGAAGACTTTCTAGAATTTATAAAAGATAAAAAATTAATAATCCATAATGCCCCTTTTGATGTAGGTTTTTTAAATACTGAGCTCAGAAGAGCAAACAAAAAAATTTTAGATTTGAAAAATGTTGAGGACTCTCTTAGTTTGGCGCGATCGAGATTTCCTGGATCATCAAATTCTTTAGATAATCTGTGTAAAAGATTCAACATAGATCTTTCTAGAAGAACTAAACATAATGCTCTCCTTGATTGTGAACTTTTAAGAGAGGTGTATATAAACCTAGTAGACCAGAAAGAACCATCATTATCTTTTCAACAAAAAGAAGATCAGATAACAAATTTTGAAATTGACAGAAGCAGTAAAAACCGTGAAAAAATTATTGTTAAAATTAAACCAGAAGAGTCAAAAAAACATGTCGAATTTCTTAAAAATGAGTTAAAAAAAAATTTTTATTGAGATTTTTTACTCAAATAAAGTTTTTCAAAATCTATTTCCTTTTCTAAGTTTACGTCTTTAAATCCTGACTTTTCAAACAAAAAGATTAATGTATTTCTTATCTCTGGATATACTGTTTTAGGAACTTCTGCTAAAATAATTTTTTCCATTTGAGACTTTTCAATTTTTTTTTCAAAATTCACTAAAGTTGAAAAACAAATTGAAATAGGGCTTGTTTTAGAATCCTTTTTTGAAACAAGATATAATGTAGTGTCAATCTCTATAACATTCTGATTTATTTTCTTACTTTGAATATCAAAGTTTACTAAAAAATCTTTAATATCTTTTTGTAAAAGAAAGTAGGTTTTGGCGCTAGCAATTTCAAATGACAAATCTTTAATGTATTTAGATACTATTTTATACATCGCTTTCTCCTTTGTCTTTTTTATCTACTATTTCACCCTCAATATAATCTTTTGTTTTACTATAAGCATTCCTCTTTTTTAAAAAAAATGTTATGAAATACTTTCTGGTCCAAGGTATTAAAAGAAAAAATCCTATTGTGTCTGTGACAAAACCAGGAAAAATCAACAGACATGCTGCAAAAGCTATAGATGCCCCGGATATCATTTCAAAAAGAGGCAATTGATTTTTGTACATACTTAATACACTTGATCTCAAAGTGCTTAGACCTTGCATCTTAGCAAAATAAATACCAATCACTGCTGTACTAAAAATTAACAAAATAGTATTAAATGCACCAATATTTTGGCCAATTTTGATCATTAAGAATATTTCAATAGCTGGAATAGCGACTATAAATAAGAAAATTGTGTTCATTTGTCCGTTTCCAAATTATATTATTAATGTATATTTATCAAACAATGAGTAATAACTTTGGATATTTAGATATAATTCTTTTAGCAATGATCGCTGGATTTATTATTCTAAGATTGAGAAACATTCTTGGAAGAAGGACTGGCCATCAAAATAAAGTTTATGGAGGATTTTCGGAAAAAGAATTTGATAAGTTTAAAGAAAAAATTAAATCGAAAACCAAGAAATCACAAACTGAGTTTGACAAAGAACAAAGAAAAGAATTTTTAAAAGGCGCGGAAATTGCTTATGAAACAATTATAAATTCATTTGCTAAAGGCGATAAGAAAACTTTAAAAGATCTGTTAACTAAAGAAATGAGAGAAAATTTTGAGTCTGCGATTGAGGAAAGAGATAAAAATAACATAAAATCTGAGTTAACATTTATAGGTGTAAAATCTTCCGTAGTCGAAAATTTTGAAAAAACTGCAACAGCTTTATTTTTTACGGTTAAATTTGTTAGCGAAATAATTTCAGTAAAAAGAGACAAAAATAACAACGTTGTAGAAGGCGATCCTGATAAAATCAAAACTGTAATAGACAAGTGGAAATTTACTCGTCAAACCTCAAGTTCAAGCCCAAATTGGTACCTTTCTGAAATAAAAAACAGTTGAAAAAAAAATTAAAATTATCTGAAAAAGATAAAAAAAGTTGGGAAGATTTTCTTAAAACCCCATTAAATCTTATGGACAAAGAAGAAAGCAAATCAGAAATTAAAAAGTTTTCTAGATTTAAATTTGACCTTCATGGATTTTCTTTAGATGAAGCAAACACAAAAGTGACTGAAATTATTGAAAGCTCTTATGAAAAAGGTTTTAAAGAAATTCTACTTATAACTGGTCAGGGTCATCACTCAAATTTAGATAAAAATGTTTACGTTTCTAAGGATCATAGTACCTTGAAAGGAACGATACCTGAGTTCATTAAAAATAATTCAGCCTTAAGTTCAAAAATTATAAAAATTGAAAATGCTTCCTCAAAAGAGGGTGGCAAGGGAGCTTTAATTATAAGATTAAAAAAATTTAAAGTATAAACTTTGAAAGATCTGTATTTTTTACAAGATCCCCTAAATTTTTACTGACAAATTCTTTATTAACCTTAATAGTTTGTCCAGTTTTGTCTGAAGCGGTAAAACTTACCTCATCTAAAACTTTTTCTATTATTGTGTGTAATCTCCTTGCTCCTATATTTTCTACTGTAGCGTTAATTTCAGTGGACAGTTTTGCTAGCATATCTATACCGTCATCAGAAAAATCAAGTTCAACGTCTTCGGTTTTCAATAAAGCTTTATATTGTTTTATCAAACTATTATCAGGCTCTTTAAGGATCCTTTTAAAATCATCTTCAGTCAAAGCATTTAATTCAACTCTTATTGGCAAACGTCCTTGTAATTCTGGAAGTAGATCCGAAGGTTTTGCTAGTTGAAATGCACCAGAAGCAATAAATAAAATGTGATCTGTTTTAACTGGTCCATATTTAGTATTCACAGTTGTTCCTTCTATTAAAGGAAGTAAATCTCTTTGTACGCCTTCCCTAGAGACATCTCCACCAATTCTATCTCCTCTAGCTGAAACTTTATCAATTTCGTCTAAAAATACGATACCATTATTTTCTGTTGAATCCTTTGCCTGTTTAATTATTTTATCTTGTTCGATCATCTTGTCTGACTCTTGCGCAATTAATATTTCGTGTGACTCCTTAACATTCATTTTCTTTTTTTTACCTTTAGAAACTCCAGACTTACCTAATATCTCACCAATATTAACCATACCGATATTAGCTCCAGGCATTCCAGGAATTTCGAAGCTCGGCATCCCAGATGAGGTGTCATTTACCTCAATCTCGATTTCATTTTTATCTAGATCACCAGAACGTAATCTTTTTCTAAAGCTTTCTCTTGTAGCTAAGCTAGCTTTTTTTCCCACAAGAGCGTCTAAAACTTTATCTTCTGCAGCCAATTGAGCTTTTGCATAAACTTCTTTTCTTCGTTTTTCTTTTTCCATCGCAATAGCTATTTCAATTAGATCCCTAATAATTTGTTCTACATCTTTACCAACATAACCTACTTCAGTAAAACGAGTTGCCTCTACTTTTATAAAAGGTGCTTGAGCTAACTTTGATAATCTTCTTGAGATTTCTGTTTTACCAACACCAGTAGGGCCGATCATCAAAATATTTTTTGGTAAAACTTCATCTTTCATATCATCAGAAAGAGCTTGCCTTCTCCATCTATTTCTTAACGCTACCGCTACCGCTCTTTTAGCCTGATGTTGTCCGATCACATACCTGTCTAATTCTGAAACTATTTCTCTTGGAGATAATGCACTTACTTTTGAACTATCTTTATTTGAAGATTCTTTAACAATTTTTAAATTTGGTGCTTTTTGTGTCATAGTTAAACTTTTTCCGTAGTAACATTGCCATTTGTGAATACGCAAATTTCTGATGCTACTTTCAATGATTTTTTTGCTATTTCTTCTGCTGACATTTCACTATCCATTAAAACTTTTGCAGCAGCTAGTGCATAATTTCCTCCAGAACCTATTCCAATTATACCATCCTCTGGCTCCAAAACATCTCCAGTTCCTGAAATAATAAAACTTTTTTCTTTATCCGCCACTGCCATTAATGCTTCTAGTCTCCTAAGGTACTTATCCGTCCTCCAGTCTTTAGCAAGTTCAACAGCTGCTCTTGTAAGATTACCTGCATGCTTTTCTAATTTAGCCTCTAGTCTTTCAAAAAGAGTTAAGGCATCTGCAGTTGATCCAGCAAATCCAGCAATCACATTTCTTTTCTCAATCTTTCGAACTTTTTTAGCCTTACTTTTCAGCACTGTATTTCCTAAGCTAACTTGTCCATCGCCAGCCACAATAGTTTGATTTCCCTTCCTAATAAGGACTATTGTAGTTCCGTGCCAATTTTGGTTTGCGGTCATAGCTAATATGTAGCTACTCATTTTGAATCTTCAAGACCCTGCGGTCATTTATTGATAAATGATAAATTACACTATATATCTAAGTTAAATTTCTAATTTATGTCTAGAAAAGCTAAAATTTTAAGAAAAACAAAAGAAACAAATATTTCCGTTGAGGTGAATTTAGACGGAAAAGGCAAATATCAAATAAAGACCAAAATAGGTTTCTTGGATCATATGCTAGAGCAACTTGCTAAGCACTCTCTCATTGATATGAAAATAAACGCTAAAGGGGATACTCATATCGATCTTCATCACACAACTGAAGACACAGGTATTGCTATTGGAGAGGCTATAAAAAAGGCGGCTGGAAATCGAAAAGGAATTAAAAGGTACGCTACTACAAACATCCCAATGGATGAAACTTTAACCCGTGTTTCTTTGGATATATCAAATAGACCATATTTAATTTGGAACGTTGATCTTAAAGTAGAAAAACTTGGCGAAATGGATACAGAACTTTTTAAAGAATGGTTTCAAGCTTTTGCACAGTCAGCAGGCATAACGCTACATGTAGAAAATATTTACGGTGAAAATAGTCATCATAAAATTGAGTCTTGTTTTAAAGCCCTAGCAAGATCTCTTAAAGAAGCTCTGGAAATTGATAAAAGAATTAAAAATTCAATACCATCTACTAAGGGCACTATTTAAAATAAATGAACGTCACTATTGTTGACTACCAATCGGGCAATATAAGCTCAGTTATTAACTCTTTTACAGAGGTAGCTAAAGACAAAGTCAATATAGAGGTAACTTCAGATATAAAAAAAATAAAACTTAGTGACAAGATTGTTCTACCTGGTCAAGGATCCTTCAAAAGCTGCGTAGACTCTCTAAATGGTATAAATGGACTTGCAGATACGTTGAAAGAATTTGCCATTACCAATCAGAAACCACTACTTGGAATTTGTGTTGGTTTACAAATGTTTGCAGATATAGGTTATGAAGAGGCAGAAACAAAAGGACTAGGTTGGATCTCAGGAAAAGTCTCTAAAATTGATAATCAGAATGGAAAATTTAAACTTCCACACATTGGCTGGAATGAAATCGAAATACAAAAAGAAAGTAAAATATTTAGAGATATAAAAAATAAATCTCATATGTATTTTGTGCATAGTTATGAATTTATTCCTGAAGATAAATCAGTCATTTCAGCTACAACAGATTATTCATCAAAGATTGTCTGTTCAATTGAAAGACATAATTTATTCGGAACACAATTTCACCCAGAAAAGAGTGATAAAACTGGATTAAAAATAATTGAAAATTTTATAAAGTTATAATGAAGATTTTTCCTGCTATAGATATAAAAGAAAAAAAATGTGTGAGACTTATCAAGGGCAATTTCGATAATAAAACTGAATATGAGATTTCACCGATTGATCAAGCAGGTAAATATAAAGATTATGGTTTCAAAAATTTACATATAGTTGATTTAGACGGAGCCTTTACAGGAAATACAGCAAACCTAGATATAATTAAAGAAATTTCAAACAAATATGATTTAAAAATTGAAATAGGTGGTGGAATTAGAACTATAGATAGTATTAAAAAATATATTGATACAGGCGTTGAGAAAGTTATTTTAGGAACTGGTGCTATTAAAAATAAAGAATTTTTAAGAAAAGCTTGTGATAAATTTAAAAATAAAATTGCCTTAGGATTAGATACAAAAGATGGAAATTTATTTGTAACAGGTTGGAAAGAAAGCTTAAATATTAAAGCCACAGATTTCCTTAAAGAAATAAATGATTTTGGTGTCAGCAGAATTATTTTTACAGATATAAATAGAGATGGCATGAAAACTAGCCCCAACTATGAGGCAACAATTAAAATAGCTGAAATCTCTAATTGTCCAGTTGTTATTTCAGGCGGAGTTTCATCAATAAATGATATTCAAAAAGCGAAAGAGCTAAATAATAAAAAAATTGAAGGTATAATCGTTGGTAAAGCTATCTATGATGGCGATATTAAACTTGATGAGTTAGTTAAAGAGTTAGATTAAATTATGGTTGCAAAATTATCTACAATAAGAAGAAAAATTAGAAATGGGGAGAAGCTCGGGTTTTCTGAAAGAGCAAGAGCAGTTAACAAAGGCTTATTACCGAGTAAATCGAAAAAGAGAAAAAATGTTAAAAAATAGAATTATTCCTTGTTTAGATGTAAAAAATGGAAGAGTGGTTAAAGGTATTAACTTTGTTGAATTAAAAGATGCCGGTGATCCAGTTGAACAGGCTAAGATTTATAGTGATGGGGGAGCTGATGAGATTTGTTTTTTAGATATTACTGCATCAAATGAATATAGGGACACAATCATTGATATTGTTAAAAAAACTGCGAAAGAATGCTTTGTGCCACTAACTGTTGGGGGTGGTGTAAGAACTATTCAAAACATTACCGATTTATTACTAGCTGGAGCGGATAAAGTTTCTATCAATACAGCAGCTGTAAAAAACGTAGGCTTTGTGAAAGAAGCTTCTAAAAAATTCGGGTCCCAATGTATTGTAGTAGCAATTGATGCTAAAAATGTTTCTAATAATAAGTGGGAAGTCTTTACACACGGGGGAAGAAACAAAACTGGTATTGATGCTGTGAAGTTTGCTAAGCAAGTAGAAGTCAATGGAGCTGGTGAAATTTTATTAACCTCAATGGATAAAGATGGAACTAAATCTGGTTATGATGTTGATCTATTAAAAGCAATTACAAAAAGCACAAATATTCCTGTCATTGCCTCTGGAGGTGTAGGAACATTAGACCACTTGTATGATGGTATTGTCAAAGGGGGTGCAAGTGCAGTTCTAGCTGCTTCTATTTTCCACTACGGTGAATTCAAAATTAAAGATGCTAAAGAATATTTGAATTCTAAGAATGTATCAGTAAGGTTATAAAATGTTTGAAAACTTAGAACAATTGATAAAAACAATAAGAGAAAGAAAAAACTCTCCTCTTGATAAATCTTATACAAATAAACTTCTAAATGATAAGAGTTTAAGTGTTGCTAAAGTAAAAGAAGAAATAGGAGAATTAATTGAATCTGTGGAGAAAAATTCAAACAAAATACATGAGGCCGCTGATGTGCTTTATCATTTGATGGTTTATTTAGAGGCCAATAAAATAAAAATTGAAGATATAATGATCGAACTTAAGAAAAGACAAAAATGAGTTACGATAAAAACAATATATTTGCAAAAATCCTTAGGGGAGAAATACCTTGTAAGAAAGTTTATGAAAATGATCACGTTTTAGCTTTTCACGACATTAATCCCCAAAAAAAAATACATGTTCTTGTAATTCCAAAAGGTGAGTATGTTGATTTAGATGATTTCAATAAAAAGGCTTCAGACAAAGAAATAATTGAATTAAACAAAGCGATAACTCATGTATCAAGCTTGGTAAGTGCAAATATAAAGGGTTATAGAGCTTTAACAAATATAGGAAGTGATGGGGGTCAAGAAGTTCCCCACTTACATTTTCACATATTCGCAGGTGAAAAAATAGGTAAAATGGTTCCTTAACTTATTGATTTTCTTCTGGGATTAAAAATAAACTATTTTTAATATCAGAATTTTTAATTAAATTCTCAATTTTTAATAATGTGATATTGTTGTTAATATCAACTAGCCTCCAACCATTTAAATTATAGTTTTTCTTACTGAAGAATAATGTTATCTCCCCTTTATTTTTATTCAAATATTTAATTTCAATAAAATTTGAATTTGGCAAGCTCTCTCCGCTTGAAATTAATTCAGAAAATTTTTCTTTATTTAGAATATCTATGAAAAAAGATTTCGATACTGGATATCTATAAGTTTTATTATATCTTTTGTGATAAATAACTAAAACTCTATTGTTTATAATAAGCTCTTTTTGATGTTTGTCTTTATATTGACACCTTAAGAAATAAGGCCTCTTTAAAAAACAAACTCCTTTTTCATTTTTATCAAATGATTTTTGAGTAAAATCAAATTTAAGAGTCTCTGAAGCATTAAAATTATTAATAATACTTATTTTTTCATTAGCTTTTAATGAACCAAAGTAGCCTATAAAAATGACTGTAATAAAAATTATTGTTATATTTTTTTTTAACAAAAAACTATAAAACCTCTCTTTTACCAACATGGTTTGCTTTGCTAACTATCCCATTATCTTCCATTTGGTCAATTATTCTAGCTGCACGGTTATAGCCTATTTGAAGTTTTCTTTGTAAAAAACTTGTTGAGGCTTTTTTTTCAGTTTGTACAATTTTGATTGCAGAGTCATATAATTCATCATTTCCATCAAATGATAAACTATCAGTTTTCTCACCTACATTAATTGCAGTTATCTCGTCAATATAATCTGGTTCACCTTGCGATCTTAAAAAACTATTAACTTTTTCTATTTCACTTTCAGAAACATATGGACCGTGAATTCTAAATATTTTATTGGCTGATGACATAAATAACATATCACCTTTCCCTAAAAGTTGCTCTGCTCCTTGTTCCCCTAAAATTGTTTTACTGTCAATTTTTGAACTTACTTGAAAAGATATTCTAGTAGGAAAATTTGCTTTGATTGTTCCGGTTATTACATCTACACTAGGTCTTTGAGTAGCCATTATAATGTGGATACCAGCTGCTCTTGCCATTGCCGATAACTTTTGAACATATCCCTCGATTTCTTTACCAGAAACTAACATTAAATCTGACATTTCATCTACAACAACAACAATGTATGGCATTTTAAGTTTGTGTTTTTGATTATATCCATCAATATTTTTAACACCTTCAGAACTCATTAACCTATATCTGCTCTCCATTTCTTTAACAGTCCAACTTAATGCAGAGGTAGCTTTTTTTGCATCTGTGATCACAGAAGTTAATAAATGAGGAATTCCTTCGTAAGATGACAGTTCTAACATTTTTGGATCAATTAGAATAAATTTACAATTATCGGGACCGTGCTTGTACAACAGAGACATAATTATACTATTAATACAAACTGATTTACCTGAACCAGTGGTACCAGCCACCAAAAGATGTGGCATTGATGTTAAGTCGACAGTTATAGGAGTTCCCGAAATAGTTTTTCCAAGAGCAATAGGCAAACTATTTTCTCTTTTACCAAAACTATCCGAAGATATTATCTCTGAAAGATATACATCATCTCTCCGTGTGTTTGGGATTTCTATACCAACAGTATTTTTACCAGGTATTACGGATACTCTTGTGGATACAGAGCTTGTATGCCGAGCAATATCGTCAGATAAATTAATGATCTTTGAAACTTTTACTCCTGGCGCTGGTTCAAATTCGTATAAAGTCACTACAGGACCATTACTAATTTTTTTTATTTTACCCTGAACACCAAAATCTAGAAGTATTTTTTCTAAAAAATCTGGCCCAATATTTTTGTTACCCGGTTTTGAAATTAATAAACCTTTGTTTTTTTCTAAAAGGGAAAGAGTTGGCAATATATATTTATTGGTTTTATTTTCAGTATTTTTAATTTTAAAACTGAAGGATTGCTGTTTTTCTTGACCTAAATTTATATCGTTCTGTATCTTTTCTTCCGACTCATCTACAATATTCGTTTTGCCATCATCAACTTGATCACTTTTTTTCGTAAAAAATTTAAAAATTTTTATAAAGTTAATTGATGAACTTAAAATAAAAAAAGCTAGTGTTAAAATAAGAAAACTAATTTTAAAATATTCATTCTCAATAATTGGAAAAAAACTAATAAAGAAACTATAGCTTCTTTCCCCTACAAATCCAGAATTACCATTATCAATCAACCAAAATGAATTATTAAAACTTGAGTAAACAAACAGACAACCAAAGAATAGACTTGCACAAAGATAAAAAGATTTAGCTAATAAGTTCTCAATTTTTTTATTTATAATTAAGTTTATTCCCCAAGATAAAATACAAATACCAATTACAAATGACATTAATCCAAAACTTTGAAGAAAAAAATCAGCCGTTACATTTGAATAATAATAGAAAATATTTACAGCCTGAGCACCTTCTGCTCTATAAATTAATGTTGTGTTTTCTGGAGAATAAAAAGCTAAAGTGAATGTAAATAAGAAACATAATGCAATTAAAATTAGTCCAAATAACTCGATTAGACGTCTTTTCATAAAACTTGCGACATTACTTAGTAAAATATTTAATTGCATTTCTCGAATCACCTAGTTTACTTTGTATCATTTAAATAAAATTGATAAAATTCATAAAAATATGAAAAAACAAAAAATTTGCGTTATTGGAGATGGATTATCGGGTTTAACAGCAGCCCTGGTGCTTAGTAATTTAGATATTGATGTAGATTTTATTACTAAAAATAAACAAGAAAAAAAAATAAATGACCCAAGAATTACTGCTATTTCCCCAACTAATTTTAAATTTCTTAATAAATATTTAGACAAAAAGGATACTAAACTATTTTGGCCGTGCAAAAAAATTAATTTATTTTACGAAAAAATAAATCAATTTTATAATTTTATTAATTTTTCTGAGGATCAAAAAAATCTTTTATATATAATAAAAAATAATGATCTTAAAAAAGTTTTATTAAAAAAAATTATAAGTAATGAAGTAAAAAAAGTTGATACTAAAAATTCTTGTATTCTATTTGGAAAAAAAAGTTATGCTTATGATTTGATATTATTATGTGTTGGAAGAAGTTCAAAAATAATTTCAGAGTTTGTTGGAAAAAGATTTATCCAAAAAGATGATAAAGAAATTGCCTTAACATCGATGGTATGCCACAATATTAACATTAGTGACCCAAGACAGTACTTTTTAAAAGAGGGCCCACTTGCAATTTTACCAATTAATGAAAAAAACTTTTCCTTTGTTTGGAGTGTTTCAAATAAACTTAAAAATAGAAATATAAATGATCTTGTTTATAATAAATTAAAAAAAATATTAGGTAATAAAACAAATATAAATATTAATAAAATTATTACTTATCCAATTTCTTTTAAATTCAATTCTATTTTTTCTAAAAATAACTCACTAGTTTTAGGTGATGGCTCTTATAATGTTCATCCAGTAGCTGGCCAAGGTTTCAATTTGATAATAAGAGATATTATGAAATTATTTCAATTCATCGAATATAACCAGTCTTTAGGTTTGCCAATCAAGGACTCTGAGATTATTAAAAAGTTTGTAAGTTCAAGAAAACCAGAAAACCTACTTTTTGGTTTGGGAATAAATTTAACAAATAGTTTTTTTAAACAAAATAAAATCACTTCTCCGATAAAGGACTTCATTTTAAGTGATATTAATAAGTTTAATTTTTTAAAGGAAATGAGTATTAAAATTTCTGATAAAGGGATTTTTCAATCCTTAAAATAAAAAAATTATTTATTTTTTTCAAATTCTAAAAGTTTTCTTTTAAGATTTTTACCTCCTGTTGTAGAAAATCCAGCCAATGATCCGTCAGATCTTATGACTCTATGACATGGTATAGCTAAAATATGTTGATTTTTACCGCAAATCTTTCCAACATATCTTGGTGATAATTTAAATTTTTTAGCAATCTCTCCATAACTTTTGGTTTTACCTTTTTTAATTTTTCTAAGTTCCTTCCACACTTTTTTTTGGATTGAGGTACCCTCAATTTTTAATGGAAGATTTATAAGTCTCGTCTCACCTTTAAAAAATAAATTAATATTATTTTTAAGTTTATTTAATAAAAATGAAGTTTTCCTTTGTTTTGATGACTTTCTAAAACGAATAGAGGTTACTTTGTTTTTTTGCTCTGTAGCCGTAATCCAGCCAAACTTAGTACTAAAACAAATGGCATTTTGCATATATTCTATGTTAATAAAAAACAAAATTTAATAAATGAATATATTTGCATTATCCTCAGGAAAAGGCCCAAGCGGTATAGCTATAGTAAGAATATCTGGTCCGCAGACACTTGATATTTGTAAGTCTTTAACTAATGAAAAAAATATTAAATCCAATGAGATAAATTTATGTAAATTTATAGACCCAAAAAATAAAAAAATTATTGATCCCGAGGCACTACTCTTGTGGTTTCCCAAACCCCATAGTTTCACAGGGGATGATTTAGCTGAACTTCATATTCATGGAAGTAATGCTGTAATAAGCTATCTTTTAAAGGTTCTATCAGACCAAAAAAATTGTCGATTAGCTGAACCAGGAGAATTCACTAAGATTGCCTTTCAGAATAATAAGATAGATCTTATTAAAGCAGAAAGTATTGGAGATTTAATACACGCTGAAACTGAGCTTCAAAGGGAACAAGCGGCAAATTTAGTTCAAGGATATGCATCCAAATATTATGAAAACTTAAGAGAAAAATTGGTTAAATCATTATCGTATATAGAGGCTCAAATAGACTTTGCAGAAGATGATCTTCCCGGGAATGTTTTAAAGGGTGTTCAAGAGTCAATTAAACAAGTCCACACTGATATTAAACAAATTCTAGAGGATCAAAAAGTCGGGGAAAAAATTAGAGATGGTTTTAGAATATCTATCATAGGAGACGTTAATGCTGGGAAGTCATCTTTATTAAATCTTCTTGCAAAAAGAGATGCTGCAATCGTCTCGGAGGAGGAGGGCACCACAAGAGATGTGGTAGAGACATATTTAAATATAGATGGATATCCTGTTATTTTGGCCGATACTGCGGGAATAAGAAAAGCTAAAAATAAGGTCGAAAAAGAGGGTATTAAAAGAGCTATTAAAAAGGCAAAAGAAGCTGATTTAACTTTGGTCATGATTGATGTATCAAAAAAAACAATTAATAAAGATGTTAAGAAATTAATTAATAAAGACTGTATATTAGTTTTTAATAAATCTGATTTAAGTAAAAAAACTCCAAAAAATGAATTTAAGAAAAATGATCAAATTTTAATATCAGCTAAAAAAAATAAAAATATCGATAAGCTCATCAAAATTATTAAGCAAAAATTATCTAAAAAATTTATTAGATCAAATAACGTTTTAGTAACCAGAGAAAGGCATAGAACCAAGTTAAATGCAGCTCTCAAAGAAATTGAAAAGTTTCTAAAGAAGGATCAATCCAAAGAGATTGAAACAGCAGCAGAAGATCTAAGATTAGCTACTAGGCATCTAGGCAGTATCGTAGGAAAGGTCGATGTAGAGGAGATCCTAGGGGCCATTTTCAAGGATT
The DNA here is from genome assembly GCA_902567495.1 of uncultured Pelagibacteraceae bacterium. Lineage (GTDB taxonomy): Bacteria > Pseudomonadota > Alphaproteobacteria > Pelagibacterales > Pelagibacteraceae > Anoxypelagibacter. Next base: position 35,148 of record CACFMO010000008.1, on the reverse strand, counting down.
TCTGTATAGGTAAGTAATTAAGTACCACTTATGACTAACTCTACGTCCCTTTTGGACGTTTCAAATCAAATTTGGACAATATTCTTAACGAGTAGACATTTATAATGTCCAATTAATGTCCAACTAATTATCTTGTTATTTCTTATAGAGTTCTTATCTTCTAAGTATGAACAATATAAAAAATATTAGATCAGATATTGCAGAATTTAGAAAAAACAAAGGATTCAAAACAAAAGATGTTTTGATGAGAAGCGTGGAGGAATATTGTAGATCAAATAATTTAAAAGCATTTGGAGATAAAACATTGCAAAGAATGGAAAATGAACTGATAGCATCAGACAAAACAATTAATATTGTTGCCAATGTTCTCAATGTTTCCCCAGAGGATTTAAAAATAAATAAAACTAGAAAAAAATTACCTAGAACAGAAGATATACCGTTAGAAAGATTCAGCGAAATAAACCTTATACCTTTAAGAACGATAAAATCTCCTTTTTTTAATAAAAATATTTCAGTATCTACTAAAAGAAAATTTATTATAGACGTTGGAAGGGCAGATAATTGGGGACAGCATCGTGCTACAAAACAATTTATGAGCTTGATTGATAATTACTCAAAAATAAAAGCAGATCCAATTAATGAAGTTAAATCTGATAACTTTGGTTCGCAAGAGGAATTAAAAAAGATGTTTGATTTAGAAGATGATATTCAAGAACTGATAGATGCTTTAGTTGAAGGTTATGAATTTGAGTCAAGTCAAGATAGTTATGATTCAAATCCAATAGTTTACGCACAAAGTCAAAGAGGTAAAAAATTAAATCCTATATATATTTATTATGGCTTGCATCCTTTTACAACATATTGGCCTTACCCTAAAAGCTGGTGGAAAGACAATACTCCACTTGGTCAGTTCACAGAATATTTTGACGGAGAGGACTCCTCAAGCACATTTAATCCAAATAAACCTAACGAGTATATTTTAGCCCCTGTAAGTAATTTATACTCCTTCTTTGTCTTATGTAGACACCCCAAATTAGAAAAGATCACCTACAACAATCAAGTAAGCAAAACAGTCTTAGAGGACATGGATATTGTCTATAAAAAACAACAAAACGGAGATTTTAGTTTTAAAAATCTTGGAACAAAAATTATTGGAAAAAGTTATACAGCTTCAACATTTAAAGCCATGCTGAAAACTATTTCAGAGGGTTTAAGAAGTGAGTTACCAAATAATATTTTAAAAGATTTTAATTTTATTTATGGATCTGAAGATAAATTGAATTTTGATAATGGTATGCCAAAAGATCCAGATGATTGGCTCGCAGAAACTCAAATAAGACAAGACAAATGTTATGAAATAATTACCAACGACTCTAGATTTTATAATGTTGTTAAATTTGATGATTGGGCTTCTTTATCGAAATCATTTACGTTAGATGATAATTTAGATCAAAAAAGTCGTGAGGCATGGATTAAGAAAAAAAATTATAAAATAGTATTAGAAGAATACGTCTCTAAACTATTACCTTATTACGACTATAACGTAAAAAAAACTATAGAGACAATTTTAAATGGAGGAAAAAAATTGGATGTAGAACTCAAAAAGTCGAAACCAATAACGGTAGAAGATATTTAAAAATTCGGGCGGGTACCCCTGAGGGCACCAGCCGAATAGATTGTTATCCAGGTATTTTGTATACCACAATCTTTTAACAAACAAGCCCTCAGGAAAGGAAAGCAAACTATGAATAATGGTAACAGGAAAGGTGTGTCTTTAATTAAGTACACACCCGAAGTAAAAAAAGAGGCAGATATTATTATCGTTAGATCGTTCATTGCGGACGACGTTGACATCGATAATCCTCTTTGGAGATCACAAAAAATGTGTGATTTTCTTGATATCTTTTACAAGCAGTTAAGCGATCTAAAAGGTAATGACGGCAGTATAGACTACCCTCATGAAATTCTAGATCCAAGGACTGAACCAATTGTAAATCACAACAGTTTATACGATCAGTCGATGGTCGTGTTTTCTGGAAAAATCAAAGGCGGAAAGGAGCTAAATTAATATGACAGATTTAAAACTCATTGAAAGTGAAAATAAGCATAATTTCATCGATATTGAGAAAGAGTCTGGATTTGTAGCTAAGAGACCAACAGTTACTCCAAAAGAGCAAACTATTGGATTAAGTGTTAGTGCATGTCGGGCAATGAATGTTGATGATTATACTCACTGTCATATTTCTTCCTTAACAGAGCTTGCTGAAACAACCAGGCTGTATCTAAGGTTTAATAAGGGTGAAGTAGCTAGAAACAATTTTAAGCTATTAAAACCTAAAGATACATCAGTAAGATCTGGGGCAACTATTTCTGGGACTACTACAGTAGTCAGAAAAGTTCCTAGATTTGCTGCAATTGTAAAGAAGCCTCTTAAGGACAGAAAAACCGAACTCAGGATATGCAAAGATACAGGTCTATACTATATACCTATCGCACCTGAATTTGAGGTTGAGCTTAAGGATCTAGAAAATCCTCCAAAGGATGCTGCCATTTATAAGATACTCTTTAATGGCAACATTTTGAATATTGGAGAGACCAACAATCTAGCTCGAAGGCTTAAGGAGAAAAAAGAAAAAGGGGTTGTGATGCACCAAGTTTTCTATTCTCCAATGAACACGATGAGCGACGAGGAGCGTAGGTCTTGGGAGAGTTGGCACATTGATAACTATGTCAATCTTCACGGATCGCTACCTCCCCATAACCATCAACTTGGTCGACAATCCGACTAGTAAAAATTCGTGGGGGCTTTATGCCCCCATGAAATCAAAAATACAGCTTGTAAATCCGTTTTTCATCGATACATTCTTATTATGAGCAATAAAATGACCTTTGACGTGGCTGTAATAGGCGGTGGACACGCTGGATGTGAAGCAGCAGCAGCATCGGCCAGAATGGGCGTAAATACTGGTCTTTTTACACATAAAATAGACACTATAGGTGAAATGTCGTGCAATCCGGCCATCGGAGGGCTAGGCAAGGGTCACTTGGTCCGAGAAATTGATGCCTTGGATGGTGTCATGGGTGATGTAGCTGATAAATCAGGAATTCAGTTCAGATTATTAAATAGAAGTAGAGGTCCAGCTGTCAGAGGACCACGAACTCAAACAGACAGAAAGCTCTATAAAAAATATATGAAGGAGTTATTACTTAATTATGAAAATTTAGAAGTGATAGCCGATCCTGTTGTGAAATTCATCTTTGAGAAAGACAAAATAAAAGGCTTTATTTGTCAAAGTGGAAAAGAAGTAGAATGTAGTCAGCTAATTCTTACCACGGGAACTTTTTTAAATGGTTTAATACATATTGGAGAAAAACAGATACCAGCAGGGAGATATGATGAAAAACCATCTACAGGGCTAAGCGAACAATTAGAAAAATTTAATATTAAAATTGGAAGACTCAAAACAGGTACACCTCCACGTTTAGATGGAAGAACTATTAATTATGACAATTTAGAAATGCAACCAGCAGATAATGAACCATACTTTTTTTCATTCTTAACTACTAAAGCAATTAATAAACAAATCAGTTGCGGGATGACTTATACTAACGACACTGTTCATAAAATTATAAGTGACAATATTTCAAGAAGCGCGATGTACTCTGGTAACATTAAAGGTGTGGGCCCAAGATACTGTCCATCCATTGAGGACAAAGTTGTTAAGTTTAAAGAAAAACAAAAACACCAAATTTTTTTAGAGCCAGAAGGATTAGATGATCATACAGTTTACCCTAACGGTATTTCGACCTCATTACCTGAGGATGTTCAACTCAAAATATTAGCCAAAATTAAGGGCCTAGAAGAGGTTAAAATGGTAAGAGCAGGGTATGCAATTGAGTATGATTATGTTGACCCAAGGGAGCTAAAAGCGAGTCTAGAAGCCAAGAAAATAGGGTCTCTTTTTTTGGCTGGTCAAATTAATGGGACGACAGGCTACGAGGAAGCAGCAGCTCAAGGATTGATAGCTGGAATTAATGCTGCTTTAAAAGTTAAAAAAAAAGGTGAGTTTATTTTAGACAGATCTAATTCATACATTGGAGTGATGATTGACGATTTAATTACAAAGGGTGTTTCTGAGCCGTACAGAATGTTTACCTCTCGAGCTGAATACCGATTGTCACTAAGAGCTGATAATGCAGATAAAAGACTTACACCTATGGGTATTAAAATTAATTTAATAAAAGATCACAGAAAAAAAATATTTAATGATAAACAAAAAAAAATAAAAAGTTTGGAAACTTCTTTATCCAAAAAATTTATTACACCAAATGCTGCCGCAAAACATTCAATCAAGATTGCTATGGATGGAGTAAAAAGATCTGGATTAGATATCTTAGGTATAAAAAATGTTAACTTAAATCAAATAAGAACAATTTGGGCTGACGTACCCCATTATGAACCCTCTGTTGATGAACAGGTTGAAATAAACGCCCACTATTCAGGCTATTTGCCTAAACAAGAAAGTGATATTAAAACTTTTAGAAAAGACGAAGGTCTGCTGATACCTAGAGAGATTGACTATGACTCTTTCAGTGGACTCTCTAATGAAGTTAAGTCTAAACTAAAATTAATCAGACCAAAAACTTTAGGGCAGGCTCTCAGGATTGATGGAGTCACTCCAGCGGCTGCAATTATTTTATTGGGAGCTATTAAAAAGGTAAAAAACAGGGTTCCAGCCTAGAATCCCTATGAGTCTTAGTGAATCTAAGCTTATTTTAACTAAAGATCTAAATTTTAACCCAAAAAAACTAGAACTTATTGAATTATTTGTTCAGGAGGTTTTAAATTATAATCAAAAGTATAATTTAATCTCTAAAAACTCCGAAAAAGAGATTTGGAACCGACATGTTCTTGATTCTGCTCAGCTTGTTAATCATATTGATCATAAGAATTTTAATAGCTTAGCTGATTTAGGAACTGGAGCGGGTTTCCCAGGAATTATTCTATCTATTTTTTATAGTGATATTCTCACGTTTCACGTGAAACTTTATGAAAAATCAAAAGTAAAAGTTGGTTTTATAAAATCCATAATACAAAAACTTAACCTTGAAAGAACATATATATATGATAATGATTATCAATCTCATATAATAGAAACAGACTATATTATTTGTAGGGCTTTTAAAAAATTGCCTGAAATATTAAGAATTTCACGTGAAACCTCTAAGAAATCACACAAACTCATTGTAATGCTTGGAAAGAGTGCACAGGAAGAACTAAAAAAAGCTTCAAAGGGGCTAATTTATAAGTATAAGCTAGTACCTAGCATCACAGCAAGTGATTCAAAAATAATAATAATTGATGCTAAAAAATAAATTGTGGCTAGATCGATAATATCTGTAATAAATCAAAAGGGTGGGGTTGGAAAAACTACCACCGTAATAAACTTAGCAACTGCACTAGCGATAAAAGGAAAAAAGACTTTAGTTATTGATCTCGATCCCCAAGGTAACGCAACTACCGGATTGGGTAGATCAAATAATGATGAGGATAAAAGCATTTATAATTTACTAATCGGAAAAACTTCAATTAAGAAGGTGGTTCAACAGAGTAGCGTTCCAGGTTTAGATTTAATAGGATCTAACGTCAATCTTTCAGGTCTCGAAGTTGAAACAGCTAATGATGCTAACAGAGCTTTTTTGCTTAAAGAGATTCTCAAAAAAGATGTAGATGGTTATCTAAAAAGATACGAAAACATTTTTATTGATTGCCCTCCCTCTTTAAGTTTACTAACAGTGATGTCTTTAGTGACAGCCAATGAATTATTAATACCTCTTCAAACAGAATTTTTTGCTTTAGAGGGAATAACTCAATTAGTAAAAACAATTGACAGGATAAAAATAAATCTAAATCCTGACTTAGGGATAAGAGGAGTACTTTTAACGATGTTTGATAAAAGAAACAAATTATCTGCCCAAGTAGACTCTGAAGCAAGAAATCATTTTAAAAATAAGGTTTACAAAACTGTCGTTCCAAGAAACGTGAGGTTATCCGAAGCTCCTTCACATGGCATGCCCTGTTTAATTTATGATAAAAAATGTGCAGGAAGTAAATCATATATAAATTTGGCAGAAGAGTTTATTAATCAGGAAAATCAATCATTAGGGAGCGCAGCATGAACCCTGCAAAAAAAGGGCTTGGCAGAGGCCTTTCAGCACTGTTCGGAGATATTGATAATAAATCAATCTCGAGTGATAAAGTTTCAAATACTATTCCTATCGCTGATTTATCACGAAACAAGTATCAACCTAGAACCATTTTTGATGAAGAGAAATTAAGCGAGTTATCAAAATCAATCAATGAAAATGGAGTAATACAGCCAATAGCGGTTAGACCAAACAAGTATGAAAAAGGAAAATATGAGATTGTAGCTGGTGAGAGAAGATGGCTAGCTGCACAAAGGGCTGGATTAAACAAAGTCCCTGTCATAATACTTGATGTAGATGATCAAAAAAGTCTAGAAATAGCGATAGTCGAAAATATTCAAAGACAAGATCTAAACATTATCGAGGAAGCAAAAGGGTACGAAAGATTAATTAAAGAGTTCGGTTATGATCATGAAACAATTGCAAAATTCATGTCAAAAAGCAGAAGCCATGTGAGTAATACCTTAAGATTACTAACCTTACCGAATGATATCATTGGACTTTTAGAAGAGGAAAAGCTAACAGCAGGTCAGGCTAGACCACTAATTGGTATGCCAAACGCATCTGAAATAGCAGAAAATATTGTTAAAAAAAAACTCGCTGCAAGGGAGATAGAAACTTTTATTAAGGGCAAAAAAAAACCTTCAAAATATAATGATGAAGATCCTAATATTCAATTTGTTAGAAACGAAATTGAGAGCAAACTTGGATTAAACGTTAAGATAATAAATAAAAAAAATAATTCTGGTAAAGTTATTATTGAATATAAATCTTTAGATCAATTTGATTTAATATCTAAAAAACTCAGGAAGTAGACGAAGCTTTTTGATAAAGATCAACTATTAAGTTTTTAATTAAAATATTATTATTTAAATTTGTATTAATTTTGAGTTGAATTTCTGCATCAAAAAGAATTTTTCTTGCTTGTTCAAGTTTTTCTGAATTCCATTTACCAATTTGCCTAATAAATTTTGGTTTGTCTTTCCAAAATATTGGTGGCTTCATCCTATCAATAGCTTTCTCAATATTTTTTTCTTTTTTTAGTTCATTATTTAGATTTATAAGCTTTTCTATTCTATTGCTTAATATACTTAGGTAAAAATAAGCATTTTCGTTTTGAAGAACGATATTTCCAAGATTTTCATTCAAATGGACTTTATCTGCGCTGAGACAAGCGTCTCTTATACTGTTAAAATCCAAATTATTGTTGTTATTCAACAATTCTGGAAGTTTGTCAGGATTAATTTTCTTATCAATAAAAAGACATTTAATCTTATCAATCTCATTTGAAAGAGTTTTTCTATCAAGGTTGCAATTTTTAGTTAAAAAATTGATCATCTGTTGAGTTACACCAGAATAATTTTCAAGTTTCCTTCTTGTATACTCCCCAAGTGTTCTTTCATTATCTTGGTAACATGCAATAATTCCTTGTGTATTCTCTTTTTCAAAATCTTTTCTAAGTGTAGATTTTTTTTCTAAGTTTTGTGCAAATAAAAATATTTTTAGGTCTTCCTTTGGTTTTTGTCCGACATCATAAATTATATCTTTAATTTTATCTGTAACTTCGTTTATTAAGATAATTTTTTTACTGCTAAACAAAGAGGTATTTTCAACTTGTTCGTGGAGAATACTTTTTTTTTTTAATATTTCATCCTGAGTTAAAATGATTTTGTCATGGTTTTTAAAATAAAATTTAATTTGGTCTTTAATATCATCCTTCATACCTATATTTTCACCATAGATAAGGTTAATAAAATATTTGTCTATCAAAGAAATATTTTGTTCTACTAAATAGCTTTTTAAAATCATTTAAAAATGGAGTTTAGCTCAATTTGCAATTCACTTGCAATAGTCTCAACTAGACTCTCTACAACTTTTTTTTCGTTATTCAATGTATCTGAATACAGATCGGATGCTGAATAATTTTGCGACTTAGTGAAAACTTTGGTAAATAAAATATTTTTATTATCACTCGCAGTAATTTCAAAAGTTAATGTTACTGAGTAAGTCAATATTTTACCTGTCTCACTCTTATTAGAAACAGCTGTTTTCTTTTCTGATTTTATATTTAATTCAATTATATTTGCTGCCTGTTTGCTGCTAATTAAATTATTTTTTAAAAGTCCACCAATACTCTTATTTCCCTCAAAATTAAATTTAGAAATCGAGAAATATTGGTTATCTTTATTTAAAATAGGCTGATAACCACAACTCAGTAGCAAATTAATACTTATTGCAAAAAAAAATATTTTATTTAATTTTAAATTTTTCATGCAATAATAAAGTTTATAATTTTATTTTTCACAAATATTTTTTTAATTATTTTTTTATTTCTAAGATTTTTTTTTACATTGTCGATTTTTTGTGCTTTTTTTGTAGCATCAACTTCAGAAATATCTTTCTTCGCTGAAATAAGACCCCTCTTTTTACCATTTACTTGAACTACAATAACAACATTTTCATCTTTTAATAAACTTTTCTCAATCCTCGGCCATTCAATTTTTGAGTAAAAACCTTTGCCTTCAAGTTTAGATAAGCACTCACAGGATATGTGAGGAATAAAAGGCATTATAGCTTTCATCAAACTTGCTTGTGAGCGCAAAAAATCCTTGTTTTCAACCGGTTTATTGACATATTCCTCCATCAATCTTATCGCTTCATAAAAAGAAGCTATAGCTACATTTAACTGAAATTTTTCTATAAAACTTGTAATCTTAAACAAATATTTATTTATAGCTGTTAAAAATTTCTTTCTTTCTTCTTCCAAAGATTTTACGTTTTTTCTATTCATAGCCTTTTCATTTAAAGACCAGACTCTTTGAACAAACTTATGTGCTGCAGCAACTCCATCATTTGACCATTGAATATCTCTATCTGGTGGGCTATCCGAAAGCATAAACCATCTAATTGCATCAGCGCCATAAATTTTTATCATGCTTTCAGGATCTATAACATTTTTTTTTGATTTAGACATAGCTTCAGGAGGCCCAACTATGATTTCAGATTTATTAAAATTTTTTGTTTCTTCAGGACTCAGCCAATTTCCTTTTTTATTTTTGTACGTTTCATGACAGACCATTCCTTGCGTAAAAAGACCTTTAAAAGGTTCTTTAATTTTTATTTTTTTATCATTTAATTTAATTGCTCTCATAAAAAATCTTGAATAGAGCAAATGTAATATTGCATGTTCTACCCCACCAATGTATTGATCTACTGGCATCCAGTAACTTAGAGACTTTTCATCAAAGGGTTTGTCCTTCAATTTTGGAGAGCAAAATCTAATAAAATACCATGAAGAGTCCACAAATGTGTCTAGAGTATCGGTTTCTCTAACTGCATCTTCGCCTGTTTTTTTATATTTAGTTTTTTTCCAATTAGGATGTTTTTCTAGTGGATTACCTTTTGAATTTAAATCTGCGTCTTCAGGTAACGTTATTGGTAATTCACTTTTATCGACAGGTACAACTTTGCCATTTTTTAAATAAATCATTGGTATTGGACAACCCCAATATCTTTGTCTAGAAATTCCCCAATCTTTTAGTCTGTAAGATATTTTCCTTTTACCTATTTTCTTCTTCTCTATTTCACTGATTATCTTATCTTTAGCATCAGAAATATTTAGGCCATTTAAAAATTCAGAATTAATTATACTTCCATCTCCATCAAAGGCCTTATTATCTTTAACAATTTCGTGATTTTCTCTTGGTTTGACTACTTTTATAATTTCAATTTTATACTTTTTAGCAAAGTCATAGTCTCTCTGGTCGTGAGCGGGACATCCAAAAATAGCACCAGTCCCATAATCCATTAAAATAAAGTTTGCAACATAAACAGGTATACTTTTATTTTTTATAAAAGGATGCTTAGCTCTATATCCTGTGTCGTATCCAATTTTTTCCGCATTTGCTATGGCCTCTTCAGTAGTCCCTACTTGAGAAGCTTTATTTTTAAATTCAAGAAAATTATCTTTAGTACTAAAATTTTTACAAATTGGATGATCAACTGAAACCGCTAAAAAAGTAGCACCAAATATAGTATCTGGACGTGTTGTAAAAATTTTTACTTTTTCTTGTCCATCTATTTCAAAATCAATCTCACATCCAACAGATTTTCCAATCCAATTTTTTTGCATCAACTTTACTTTTTCTGGCCATTCTGTGAGTGAATTTAAATCTTCTAATAGTTCTTCTGAGAACTTAGATATATTAAAAAACCACTGGGATAGTTTTTTTCTTTCTACAATAGCGTTTGATCTCCAGCCTTTACCATTAATTACTTGTTCATTAGCTAAAACTGTTTGTTCAATAGGATCCCAATTTACGTAAGTTTCCTTTCTGACGACTAATCCTTTGTTATATAAATCTATAAAAAGTGATTGTTGATGCTTATAGTAATTTGGATCACACGTTGAAATTTCTAAATCCCAATCAATTGAAAGTCCTAAAGAATAGAGCTGTCTTTTCATAGTTGCAATATTTTTTTGTGTCCATTCTTTAGGGTCTAAATTATTTTCTCTAGCAGCATTTTCGGCTGGCATGCCAAATGAGTCCCACCCCATAGGATGGAGAACATTAAAACCTTGCATTGTTTTATACCTCGCAAGCACATCACCTATAGCGTAGTTTCTAACGTGGCCCATGTGAATTTTTCCTGAAGGATAAGGAAACATTTCCAGGCAATAGAATTTCTTTTTTTTGTCGGTGTTTTTGAATGAGTTTTTATTACTTGACCAAAAGTCTTGCCATTTTTTATCTATGTCTTTTACATCAACCTTATTCATGTATTATTCATGTATTAGCAGAATTTGTTTATTTCTTTTTCTTATTTTTAGCATTTTCAACTAAAAGTGCAGCTTTTTTAATAATATCTGCTCTTATAGTTTGTTCAAGCTTAGGAGATGAAATTTTCTGAACTATACAATTTTCCCCTGTTGATTTACATGTTTTTTTATGAATAATAATTTTCAAACTATCGGATCTTACTTCGTTTGATAAAAATCTTATTGTGAATTTTAATGATTCTTCAGTGGTATTTGCGTCTGTATACCAATCTGTTATAATCATACCACCTGAATAATCTACAGTCACCAATGGCATAAAATCAATCACATCAAAAGTTGCTCTCCACATTGGATTAGATGAGCTAAATTCGTAAGTAGTTTTACGGTCACCTAGAGCTTTACCGAGGGTCATGCCTTTACCTTCTTTTAAATTTTTTAAAGCTCTTTCTTTACCACTATCCGGTGTTTCTCTGCTTCCTCCAGGTAAATTTTTAAGAGGATCTCCACAAGAAATAAGTAGCATACTGATGAAAATTAAAATTGTTTTTTTTGAGAAAAATTTAGACATATTAATTTATTATCGCATACTTTATCGATAAACACCTATAAACATCAAAAAGTCCCATTTTCTGTGTGATATTTATACAACATATACCTAAAAAATACATATATTTTGGGGATTATTGTGCATGAAAGTCTAAAATAAGTTATTTTTTGGCGTTTATTTAAATAAACAATAACAAGGAGATAAACATGAAAAATATAACTAAAGTAGGTTTGTCTGCACTAGCTGGAGCTTTGGCTGTTACATCTGCAAACGCAGGTGAAATGTCAATGTCTGGTAGCATGGAGGCATCTTACACAAAAGGTAGTGGTTATGTAACAACTGGAAATCCTTTAGGAATGGATAAAGAATTATCTATTACTGGTTCTGGTGAATTAGATAACGGAACTACAGTAAGTTATAAGCAAACAGTAGGCGATTCTTTTGGATTTAACGACTCTGAAATCGTATTCGGAAACGTAATGGGTATGGCTGACGTTGCTTTAACTTCAACTGGTTCTCCAATTTCAGCTATTGACGATGTAACGCCGACTGCTTTTGAAGAAGCAAACGCATTACTAGGTTCAATAGATGACGTTAATGGTATGGATGGTACTTACGGTATCAGAGTTACTATGGCGGACGTAATGGGTTCTGGTTTTAAAATAGATGGTATGTACACAACTGATGTTGGTTCAGGAGACGCTCAAGCAGATAATGGAACATCTGGTGAAACAGGTGGTACATCTGACAAAGGTCTTGAAGTAGCTATTACGGGTTCAGTTCCAATGCTTGAAGGTTTAAGCGTTGGTGTTGGTTACTATGACCAAGAATCAGACTCTGCAAGTACTACAGGTGGATACGGACAACAAGAAGGTACTGCTTACATTAAGTACTCAACTGGTCCAATATCTGTTGGTTACCAAAAAGGTGCTGTAGCTACACAAGGAGGCTCTGAAGAAACTAACTATACTAATGAATACATTGGTATTTCATACAAAATCAGTGATGATTTGTCAGTTTCTTACAACGAGATGGAGTCTAGAAAAAGCAATAACTCAACCGACGTTGACCAAGATTTTGATTCAATTTCATTATCTTACTCTATGGGCGGTATGACGTTAAACATAGCTGACTCAGACGTATCAAACTCTGCTTACAATGTAGGTAGAGGAGTTGATGCAACATCTGTTTCATTAGCTATTGCGTTTTAAGTAATTTAAAAATTATTTTTTAAAAAAGCCGGCATATATTTGCCGGCTTTTTTTTTATCCCCAGATATCGCACAACCATAGATATTAAGCAGATTTAATGATCTAAAATTTTTTTCATTTATCCCACCTAAAGCTACAAATTTATTAGAAAAATTTTTAGTTAATAAATTAAATTTAGTTGTGCCTAGAAATCCTTTTTTGAACTTATTAGATGTTTTAAAAATTCTAGATAAAATAATATAATCACAACCTTGCATCAGTTTTTCATAAATTTCAGGAATATTGTGAGCACTACCAATTATTTTGACTTTACGGTTTATTTTTCTGAGTTGCTTAAATTGATTTTTATTATACGCAGATATATAAAAATTGTTTGTTCTTAATAAAAACAAAATTTTTACGCTATTTTGGACAAACAAAGTAATTTTTTTACCAATACATCTTTTATTAAATTTCTTTAGATCTTCAAGATCGACTTTTTCTGGGTTTCTTAAAATTAAAATTGCACCTATTTTTTTAACATAATCTAGGTTAAGTTCATTTAATTTTTCTATAAAGAAAAAAAGTTTAAAGTTTTTTTTAATCATGAGTGACCAAACTGTAAATAATTTAAAAGCAATTAACGATAGTATAGAAAATTTTACTAGTGATAGTAAACCTATTATAATTTGTGTATCGAAAACTTTCCCTTTGCTATCTCTTGAATCTCTTATTAAATTTGGGCATTATCATTATGGTGAGAACAAGGTTCAGGAGGCTGAAGAAAAATGGTCAGAAAAACTAAAAACAGAACCAAATTTAAAAATTCACATGGTTGGAAAATTACAATCTAATAAAGCTAGAAAAGCTGTAAAGATCTTTGACTTTATTCATTCTTTGGACAATCATAAATTGGCAGATATATGTAAAAAAAGTGAAAACGATTTAAACAGAAAAATTTCATACTTTATTCAAGTTAATATAGGTAACGAAATACAAAAATCTGGTGTCCAATCAAAAGATGTTAAAAGTTTTTTAAAGTATTGCAAAGATGAAATTAAATTAAATATTATTGGCTTAATGGTTTTACCACCTAATGATGATAATACAGAAAAACATTTTAGAAATGTTTCTCAATTAAATTATGAATTAGGATTAAATGATCTTAGTATGGGAATGTCATCAGACTATAAAATTGCGATAAAATACAAATCAACATTTTTAAGAATAGGATCAGCTATTTTAGGTCCCAGGCTCAAAAAATAACAATTTTCGTTTTTCTATTTATTGAGGGTAAAATTTTTAAAAAATCATTCTTTTTAATTGCTATACATCCTTTTGTGGAACTAAATTTTTTATTTGCTAAATGTAAAAAAATTGCACTTCCTTTATTTTTTAAAATTGGATTTAGGTTGTAGTTCATAACCAAAACTAAATCATAAATGTTTTCTTTTAAATACAATCTCTCTGCTTTTTTTTTAAAAGGGAATTGAATTAATTTATTATAATCATTTGAACTAGTGTCATCACACCACCCAAATTTTCTTTCTATTTTAATTTTTTTTAATTTTGTGTGAATATTACTTATTCTATCAGACCTGTACATTAGATATCTGAAATTGAAACTACCCCTGGGAGTTTTGAGGTCACCCTCAACTTTTTTTTTAGCTAAACCCATTTTACCTATAGAGCATTTTATCTTATAGTCTTTAAAATGAATAAATTTATCTTTTAAATATAAATGCATAAAGAAAATTACAATATTAATATAGCATGTTTTTGCAATGAAAACTTTACTAATGCTCTTATCGAACTCAAGACCTTTCTTGGCTTTAATTTAATCTTATCTGAAAATTTAAAAGAATTTAAAAATAAAAATATTAATGCAGTAATATTTGATAACGAAAATATTAAAAAAATTTCATCTTTAAATATCAACAAGCCCAAAATATACATTCAGGAAAAAAATAAAATTAATATTGAAAAAAAACCCGAAGCAACAATAAAGCTTCCCTTAAACATATTACAATTTAATCAGGAAATTATAAATGTTTGTAAAAAATTTGAGTTTAATAATAATTCTCTAATAAATATTAAAAATTATATATTAGATAAAAATGAGAGAGTTTTAAAAAAAAACAATATATTTTTAAAAATTACTGAGAAAGAAATTAATTTTATTGAAATTCTAAATTTATCAACAAGACCATTAAGTAGAGAATTTATATTAAAGAATATTTGGAATTACTCTACTGATACAGATACCCATACTGTAGAAACACATATATATAGGCTTAGACAAAAAATTAAAGACAAGTTCGAAGATAGTAATTTTATAAAAAATTCAAAAAAAGGTTACTCATTGTGAAAAAAAGAAATTTATTTGCGAAAGATTTATTTTCTAAAAAATATTCTAAGCGTGTAGTAAAGCCTAAAAAAGGAAAAGGAAGTTATAGTAGAAAAAGACTTAAGAAAGTCTAGCACCAATTTTTTGTATAATTTTTGAGGACATCTCTGTTCCTTTTTGTAAACTTTCCTTGAGTGATAAATTGTTAATTTGACCGTGTAAAAATCCAGCAGCAAAAAGATCACCGGCTCCTGTTAAATCTACAATATTTAAATTTTTTAAGATGCCATACTCAACAACGTCATCACCTCTAATTGCAATACTCCCTTTCTCACCACGTGTAATCACCATTAGTTTTCCTATGCTTTTTCCAAAAGTAATCACATCCTCGAAATTTTTAGCATCAATTAAAGATAAAATTTCCTGTTCATTAGCGAACGTAATATCCAAATAACTTTTTACTAAATTTAGAAAACTTAACTTATGTCTATCAACGCAAAATTTGTCTGAAAGTGACATAGCTGTTTTATTTGAATTTTTTATAGCTTTTTCAAAAGCTTTTTTGGGATGCCCCTCATCCCAAAGATAGCCCTCAAAAAAAGTGATATCACTACTTTTAATCGCGTTTAAATCTATATCTTTATCATTAATTCTTCCTGCTATTCCTAAAAAAGTACACATTGTCCTTTCAGAGTCTGGGGTAATTAAAATCAAACATGTTCCAGTAGGTATCGTTTCATTTTTTTTTGAATAAAAAAATTTTACTCTCTCTTTTTTTAAACCATCTTCATATTTTTTTCCAAAATCATCATTATTAATTTTTCCAATAAACCCAACACTATTCTTTAATTGTGAGAGACCAACAATTGAATTAGCAACTGACCCCCCAGATATTGTTTGGTCAATATTTAATTTTGAAGTAAGAATTCTAAACTCATTTTCATCAACTAATTTCATAGTGCTTTTTGTAAGGTTATTTTTTTTTAAAAAATCATCATCAACTTTACAAATCACATCTATAATTGCATTTCCTATTCCTAAAACTCTCATTATGCCTTTTTTGTTTCTATTGGTTCTTTCCTTCCAGGATAACAAGTGGTACAGATTTTACAAGTAACACCATAGCACTCTCTAGCTTTACAATATTCTCTTCCGTAATAAATAATTTGAAGATGAAGTTTACTCCATGATTTTTTAGGAAAAAGTCTTTTTAGATCTTTTTCAGTTTGAATTACGTTCTTTCCATTTGTAAGTCCCCATCTTTGTGCTAATCGATGTATATGTGTATCGACTGGAAAAGCTGGTACTCCAAATTTTTGGGACATAATTACACTCGCAGTTTTATGCCCAACACCATGAAGATTTTCTAAATCTTTAAAATTTTTAGGTACTTTTCCACCATGTTTATTAATTAATTGTTTTGATAAAAAATAAACGCTTTTAGCTTTATTTCTAAAAAGTCCTATACTTTTAATTAGTCTCTCGATTTTTTTTCTACCCAATTTAACAAAATGTTCTGGTTTATAATATTTTTTATAAATCTCTTTTGTTACATTATTAACATTTAGATCTGTTGTTTGTGCAGAGAGAGTAACAGATATCAAAAGAGTAAAAGTGTTTTTATGTTTTAATGGAATTGGTGTTTTAGGGTAAATTTTATTTAAAATTTTTAAAATTTTTTTTGCTCTATTCTTTTGAATCATTGTCTTAAATTTAACTAAAATTTAAAACATTTTTCATTGAGTATAAACCTGGTTTTTTATTTATTAACCATTTTGCTGCAGCAAGAGCACCCTCAGAGTACAGGGCCCTGTCAAAAGCTTCGTGATTTAAAGTGATAATCTCTTTTCCACTAGAAAATTTCACCTCATGTTCGCCAACAACTTTCCCTTTTCTAAGAGAGTTAAAATTAATTTTTTTAGAATATGGAAAAGTCTTTTTATTAAAGTATTTTTTTCCTATATTTTTGCTTAGATCAATATTTTTACCAACGGCTATTCCTTTCCCTAGCATTAAAGCAGTTCCTGAGGGGTGATCTCTTTTGTGTTTATGATGGATCTCGCTGATCTTACTTAAAAATCTATTACCTAGAGATCTCGAAGCAATTTCGGTTAAATAAACTAATAAATTTATACCTAAACTCATATTTCCTGCTTTAAGTATAGGTATTTTTTTAGAATATTTTTTTATTAAAATTTCCTCTTTTTTGGAAAAACCAGTTGTACCAATTACAACTCTTGTTTTTAATTTTGAAGCAATTTTAAGAACTTCTAAAGTACACTTAGGAACTGTAAAATCTATAATTACCTTTGTTTTTTTAAATGCATCCCTCGAGTTAAGTGAAGGTTTAAGACCAAATATTCTTTTATTTATTTTTTTATTTTCGGTAATTGAAACAATTTTAAACTCTCGGGATATTTTTGAAGATTTAATAAGTTGTTTTCCCATTCTACCCAGACATCCGGTTATTGATAAGTTAATTTTTTTCATCTACCGTTTCCAAAATTTTTTTGCTTTATCGAAGAAATTTTTAATTAAAGGATTAGACTTATTGTCTTCCAAATTTTTAAATTCTGAAAGAATTTCCTTTTGTCTTTTTGTTAAAGATGTTGGGACCTCAGTAACAACTCTAATATATAAATCTCCAAATAGATTTCTTTTAAGTATAGGCATACCTTTACCTCTAAGTCTTAACTGTTTTCCGCTTTGAGTTCCAGAAGGAATTTTAATTTTAGTCTTACCTCCGTCAATAGATGGCACTTCTACTGTTGTACCTAATGCTGCATCTGCAAAAGAGACTGGCAGCTCATAAAAAAGATTTTCTTCAGATCTTTTAAAGATATCATGAGGTTCCACTGAAACGAATAAATACAAATCACCATTTGATCCTCCTTTTGTACCTGCCTCACCTTTTCCAGCAATTCTAATTCTTGTTCCATCATCAACCCCCTTAGGAATTTTAACAGATACATTCTCATTAGATTGTGTTTTTCCTCCTCCTCCACAATTATTACATGGATTGTCAATTTTTTCTCCTTCCCCACTACATTCAGGACAAGTTTGTTGTATAGTAAAAAAACCCTGGTTAGATCTTACTTTACCTTGTCCACCGCAATAGTTACATGCAGAAGGTTTGGAACCTGGTTTAGCACCGCTACCAGAACAAGTCTTACATTTTTTGTAAGTTGTATAATTTATTTTTTCTTCTTTGCCCGTGAAAGCATCATTTAAATCTATGGAAACGTCATATCTTAGATCATTACCTCTATAATTTCTTCTGCCCCTTCTTGATTGTCCTGAACTCCCAAATCCAAAATCACTAAAAACATCTTCAAAAATATCAGAAAATGACGAAGAAAAATCAAAATTACCAAAACCACTCTGACCTGATCCCCCACCTTGAAAAGCAGCATGACCGAATTGGTCATAATTTACTTTTCTCTTATCATCTGAAAGAACATGATATGCTTCACTTCCTTCTTTAAACTTCTCTTCTGCTGCTTTATCACCTTTGTTTTTATCTGGATGATATTTAAGTGCTAATTTTCTGTATGCTTTTTTTATTTCTTCTTTACTTGCGGATTTTGTAATACCTAAGACCTCATAATAATCTCTTTTTGCCATGAGAAAATTTCTCCTGTTTATTAGTCTTAGGCTCTTTTTTCTTTATCTTCTTTTGAGTCTACAACTTCTGCATCAACGACGTTGTCTTTTTCCTTATTATCTTTTTTATCGTTACCGCTATTTCCACCAGTTTTATCAGTAGGTTTTTGTTGGCTTTTATAAACTGCTTCACCTAATTTCATTGAAGCCTGGATCAATGACTGCGTTTTCTTTTTTACTTCTTCAGTATCTGTGCCTTTCAATGCATTTCTTAAATCTGATATAGCCGTTTCGATAGCTTTTTTATCCGCATCAGAAATTTTACTACCATGTTCCTTAAGATTCTTATCAGTCGAATGGATTATAGTATCAGCCTGATTCCTTGAGTCGACCGAATCTCTTTTCTTTTTGTCTGACTCTTTATTTGCTTCTGCGTCTTTAACCATATTTTTAATATCTTCATCAGACAAACCACCTGAAGCTTGAATTTGGATTTTTTGTTCTTTTCCAGTTCCTTTATCTTTTGCAGATACGCTTACAATACCATTTGCATCAATATCAAAAGTCACCTCAATTTGTGGAACCCCCCTTGGTGCTGGTGCGATACCAACTAATTCAAAATTTCCAAGAACTTTATTATCTGCCGCCATCTCTCTTTCACCTTGAAGCACTCTTATAGATACTGCAGGCTGGTTATCTTCCGCTGTTGAGAAAACCTGGCTTTTTTTGGTTGGTATTGTTGTATTTTTATCGATTAGTTTTGTTGAAACACCACCCAAAGTTTCTATTCCTAAAGATAATGGAGTAACGTCTAAAAGCAGAACATCTTTTACATCGCCTTGTAATACTCCTGCTTGGATTGCAGCACCCATTGCAACTACTTCGTCTGGGTTAACACTTTTATTTGGATCTTTTCCAAAAAAGTTTTTAACTGTTTCAACAATTTTAGGCATTCTAGTCATACCTCCGACTAAAACCACTTCATCTATTTCAGCTGCAGAAAAACCTGAGTCCTTTAATGCAGTCTTGCAAGGTTCTAATGTTCTTTCTACTAAGTTCTCAACAAGGGCTTCAAGTTTAGCTCTAGTAAATTTCAAATTTATATGTTTAGGACCTGTCTTATCAGCAGTAATGAAAGGAAGATTAATTTCAGTTTGTGTAGCAGAAGATAATTCTATTTTAGCTTTTTCAGCTGCTTCTTTTAATCTTTGTAATGCTAATTTGTCTCCTTTTAAATCAATTCCGTTATCTTTTTTAAATTCAGAAACTAGATAATCCACGATAGTATCATCAAAATCTTCACCACCCAAAAATGTATCACCATTAGTTGATTTTACTTCAAATACACCGTCACCAATTTCTAAGATAGATACATCAAAGGTACCACCTCCTAGATCATAAACAGCAATTTTTTTTCCACCTTTTTTATCTAAACCATAAGCTAAAGATGCAGCAGTTGGTTCATTTATAATTCTCAAAACCTCCAAGCCAGCTATCTTACCCGCATCTTTCGTTGCTTGTCTTTGGGCATCATTAAAATATGCAGGAACGGTTATAACTGCTTTTGTTACTGGTTGCCCTAAATGTTTTTCTGCGGTCTCCTTCATTTTTTGAAGAATAAAAGCTGATATTTGTGAAGGTGAATATTTCTTTCCCTTTGCTTCAATCCATGCATCATTTTTTTCAGATTTAATAATTTTAAAAGGAACTTTTTCAACATCCTTTTTAACAGAATCGTCATCAAAAGTTCTTCCAATTAACCTCTTAGCTGCAAAGATTGTGTCATTTGGATTTGTTACGGCTTGTCTCTTAGCAGGTTGTCCAACAAGTTTTTCATCTTTTTCAAGAAAAGCTACAACCGATGGAGTTGTTCTTTGACCCTCAGCGTTTTCAATTACTTTAGCTTGTTTGCCATCCATAATTGAAACACAAGAATTTGTCGTACCTAAATCTATTCCTATTACTCTGCTCATAATAACTGTTATATGGGTGTTTTTTTTTAGTCTACAAGATGAAAATTGTTATTTTTTTTCACTATTTTCAGGTTTTTTTTCCTCATTTTGAGCTTTTTTTTTGGAAACAGCCACTAAAGATGGCCTTAATAGCCTTTTACCAAACATGTAACCTGGAAGTATTTCTTGTACAATAGTACCGGGTTCGACTTTGTCATCTTCCATTTCAGTCATTGCTTGGTGAAAATTAGG
Source organism: uncultured Pelagibacteraceae bacterium (assembly GCA_902567495.1). Classification (GTDB taxonomy): domain Bacteria; phylum Pseudomonadota; class Alphaproteobacteria; order Pelagibacterales; family Pelagibacteraceae; genus Anoxypelagibacter. The sequence continues at coordinate 14,270 of CACFMO010000008.1, read as the reverse complement.
ATCAAATTTTTTGTTTTTTGTGTCAATTTTTTCGATTTTGTTCTTTTTAAAAATTGAAATTAAATCTTTTTCAATAATTTGAATATTACCCAAAAACTTATTTAGATCCTTATTATCTTTTAAACTGGTGTCGTTTTTAATTGAAATATATGCTCTTTGTAAATTATCAAGTATAACCAAATTTTCCTTAGCATAATTAAAACCCCCAAACTCCAAAGCTTCTTGGATATCTTTTTCAAATCTTTTTCTTTGATTATCTATTTCAGCTAAAGACCTTAATAATTTTTCTTCTGTATCTTTGAGCTTTTCTTCTAAAGTTAATTCTTTTTTCTCATCTTTTTTAGCAGGATCGCTTTTCTTCTCTATATTATCTTCCTTATTTAAATCGGTCATAAATTGTATATAGTAATGAAATATCTTATTTCCAGATCATATGCAAAAAATTGATAAAATACTGGTAGGAACACATAATAAAGGAAAATTTATTGAAATAAGCGATTTATTACCAAAAAAAATTAAAAAAATATCTCCGATAGATTTAGGTATTAAAAGCCCAATCGAAAATGGTAAAACTTTCGAGGATAATTCGGAGATCAAAGCCGAATTCTTTTGTAAAAATTCAAACTTAGTAACTTTATCAGACGATTCTGGGCTTGAAGTTGATGCTTTGAATGGTGAACCTGGAATTCTTTCATCTAGATTTGCAGAAGAATTAGGTGGATTTCAAAATGCGATGAAAAAGATTTTAGAAAAAATTAAAAAAATTAATAAAGGCTCGAAAGCCCAATTTATTAGTAGTTTAACAATTCAGTGGCCAGATGGAAAAAAAATAACTGAGACAGGTATCATTAAAGGTAGTTTAACTGATATAAGGGGAAAAAATGGATTTGGATATGATCCAATTTTTGTACCAGAGGGATATTCAAAAACATTTGCTGAAATGGACTATAAAGAAAAATTGAAAATTGACCATAGACAAATAGCCTACAAAAAATTATATAATAAAATTAAAGTTTATTTTTGATAAATTTGTTTTTCTCTAATGTATATATTTCAAGTGTTTGAATAACTTTATTCTCAAATATTTTAAAATTTCCAATTTTTCCTTTTATCTCATTTTTAATTTTAAAATCATTGACAGAACTTATAGGGTTTTCATTTTTCCATAGATAATAAATAAAACCAAGAATGTCGTAGGATATAATTGAAATTTCATTTGGATAGTAACCATAAGTTTTAAAGAATTTTTTATTAAATGATTTATAATTTTTTAAATTAATAGATGGAAAATAAAATTTTTTGATTGATGTTTCAGTAAAAATACTGTCATCAAACCATTGATTTGCAGTTATTATTAAAATGTTTTTTTCTGTTACATCTGTATATTCTAAAGATGTTAAAACACTTTTTAATCCATCATCAAAATCAATTATAATCACTGAATCAAAATTTACATTTCCAAGGGTATATTTTTGTTTTAATTGATTAAGTTCTCTTACATCTTTCGGTAAATCAGATTTCTCAAGTATTTTAATTCTTGATTCCAAGTTTATTTTTCTTTGTTTGTAATTCGTAAGCTTCTCGATCTGCCCGGTTAAAACTTCAGAATCTTTACTATATTTAAAAACTCTAGAATTATTAAAACCTATTTGTTTAATTTTTTTTCCAATATGTTTTGATTTCGTATCATCAGGGTAAAGAATAACTGTTTTGTTTTTTTCTTGTTTCTCGATAAATTTTTTTATAGCTAATAGTTGAGATTCTAAATTTATTCCCATCATGATAACATTTTTTTCAATAATTGAATTCATGTTTGATAATGATAGAAAAACTAAATCATCAAATTCCTTTAAGTCGTTTACAAATTTGGACTCTACGGGACCAATTATAATTTTTACACCTTCACTCTGAAAATCTTTACACGCACTCAATATTTTTTCTTTTTTTGATCCAGAGTCTTTTGGATAAATTTTTATAGAATTATCGTCTAAATCGTGTAGCGCTAAATTTATGGAGTAAAGAATTGTTTCACCAATAAATTTAAGTTCCCCAGAAAAAGGAGCCAGAACTCCAATTTTAAGGATATCTTTATTATTGTTCTCATTAGCAAAAACAAAACTATTAAAAGTAATCAATAAATAAGATAAAAATATACTTAAAGTTTTTTTCATATTTTATGAACAATTTTTTATCAGGTTTATATATTGTTTCAACACCAATAGGAAACTTGGAGGATATAACTTTACGAGCATTAAATGTGTTAAAAAATTCAGATAAAATTCTTTGTGAGGATACAAGAAGATCTATCAAATTACTTAATCACTATAAAATAAGTAAGCAATTAGTTTCTAATCATAAGTTTAATGAAAAAAAAACGGCCTCAAAAATTGTGCAAGATATAAAAAGTGGCCAAGTGGTTTCGATGATTTCAGATGCTGGTACGCCAACAATATCAGATCCAGGATTAGTTTTAATAACTGAATGTATAAAAAACAAAGTAAAGATATTTCCAGTTCCTGGAGTCTCTGCAACTACAACTGCCATGTCAGTATCAGGGTTTCAAGATCAATATATTTTTTATGGTTTTTTATCAAAAAAACAGACTACAATTGAAAAAGAGCTAAAAAAATTAAAAGAATATAAGTTCAATTTAGTATTTTTTATACCCGCAATTAAAATAAATTATTATATTAAACTTTTCAAAAAATACCTACATGAAAGAAAAGTTTTTATTGGAAGGGAAATGACGAAAATTCATGAAACTTTTTATAGAGATGATTTAGATAAATTCTCAGGTTTTAATGGAAAACTAAAAGGCGAACTTACAGTTGTAATTTCTGGAAAAAGTGAAAATTACGATAACAAAACAGTTATCAACACAAAACAATTGAACAATGAAATTAAACAATATTTGAAAAAGTATAGCGTGAAAGATGTGGTTAACTTGATTTCACAAACAAATAATTTATCTAAAAAAAAAATTTATGATATTTGTTTAAAAATAAAAAAAACATGAAAAATATTTTTTTTATTTTACTTTTAGCATTACTAACATTTTCTTGTGTTGGCACATCCTCTGTTGGAATTTTTGGATCAGGTGTAAGTATAGCTTATGACCCTAGAACAGTTGGCATGCAAATTGATGATTCGATAATGCAAAAAAACTTAATTGGAAGATTAACATTAACTGATAAAAAATATATTATTAGTATAAGCGTAAAAGTATTAGATGGAAATATTTACTTATCTGGAAAAGTTGATGAACCAGAGGAAAAATTAAAAATCATTAAAATGGCTTGGGAAACTAAAGGAGCAAGATCAGTCCAAAGTACAGTCACAATCAAGGGAAATAATAATTTTAAAAGCACTGCAAAGGATATTCTCATAACCTCGCAGTTAAAAACTGCGCTCATATTTAATAAATTAACCAAAGCAACAAACTACACAATAGATACAATAAACGGTAAAATTTATATTTTTGGAATAGCTATGACAAAAAAAGAAAAGGAAAAAGTTATTTCAGAAGCCTATCAAATACACGGAGTTAAAGACGTAATTCCTAGTATTTACTTGGTAGAGGAATTAAGTAGAAATAAAAACTAATTATTTTTTTTATTTTTATAATCAATAATTTCAGCAGAATATGCAGCCACTGAAGCTAAATTTAATATATCATTTGATGAGGATCTTAATGGAGCAATTTCAATAGGTAAGCCTAAGCCAACTAGCAATGGACCTATAATTTTTGCACCACCAATTGTTTTCATTAATTTAGTTGATATAGCAGCACTGTGAAGAGCTGGCATAATTAAGATATTTGCATTACCAACTATTTTTGAAAAAGGATAAGTTTCTTTATATTTAGGGTTAAGAGCTACATCAGGTTGCATTTCACCATCAAAATCAAAATCTACTTTTTTTCTTTTTAAAAGCTCTATCGCATCTCTTACGTGTTTTGTATTCCTTGATAAAGGTTTTCCAAATGTTGAATGAGATAAAAATGCCACTTTTGGCTCAAAACCGAATAACTTTGCTACTCTTACACTAGATAGAGAAATTTTTACTAAATCATCTGCAGATGGAAAATCATTTACTTGTGTGTCAGCAATAAAAATAGTTTTTTTGGGTGTTACGAGCATGTTAAGACCAAATAGAATTTCACCCGGTCTTGGATCAACTACTTTATTTAGACTTTCTATAGAAGCAGCATAATGTCTAATATTTCCTGTTACCATTGCATCTGCATCTCCGCAATCAACCATTGAAGCTCCCCAAATAATTCTATCGTTTCGAATTAGTCTATCTACATCCCTTTCTAATAACCCTTTTCTTTGCAATTTAGAATAAAGTTTTTTTGAATATATTTCTCTCTTGTTTTTATCTGTGGAATTTACAATTTTAATTTTATAATTTTCATCTAAACCAATTTCTTTTAACTGTTCCATAACTCTTTTTTCATTTCCAATTACAACAGGAGTACCTAATTTACTACTTTTATAAGCTACAGCAGCTTTGAGCATACTTGGGTCTTCACCTTCAGCAAAAACTACAGTTTTTGGTCTTTTTTTTATTTGAGCATTTATTCCCTGCATAATACTCATTGATGGATCAAGTCTATTTGTTAATTGATCTTTGTAAATTTCTATATCTGCAATTTTTTTTCTTGCTACACCTGATTTAATTGCTGCTTCAGCTACCGCTGCAGGGATCCTGCTTATTAATCTAGGATCAAAAGTTGATGGAATAATATACTCTTTACCATAGTGAGGTCTTTCTCCGCCATATGCATTTACCACTTCATCTGGAACCTCTTCCCTTGCAAGTGTAGCAATTGCTTTTGCTGCAGCAATCTTCATTTCGTCATTTATTTCTTTTGCTCTTACATCAAGAGCACCTCTAAAAATATATGGAAAACCAATTAGATTATTTACTTGATTTGGATAATCGGATCTTCCAGTCGCAACTATTGCATCAGATCTTACTTCATCGACTAGTTCAGGTTTTATCTCTGGATCTGGATTAGCACATGCAAAAATTATTGGATTTTTAGACATAGACTTGATCATCTCTTTTGTTAAAACATTTTTGGCAGATAAACCCAAAAAGATATCTGCTCCGTCTATAGCTTCAGAAAGTGTTCGTAGTTTTGTATCAACAGCATAAGCAGACTTAAACTGGTCAATATTATCTCTACCCTTACGAATAACTCCTTTTCTATCTAGCATGATAATATTTTCTTTTTTAATACCAATTTTTTTGAAAAGATTTGCGCATGCTATTGCTGAAGCCCCTGCTCCATTTACTACAATTCTTACATCACCAACTTTTTTCTTCGATATATCTAGTGCATTAATTAAAGCTGCGGTAGTAATTATTGCAGTACCGTGTTGATCGTCGTGAAATATTGGAATATCTAAAGTTTCTCTTAATTTACTCTCTATAATGAAACAATCAGGTGCAGCAATATCCTCTAAGTTTATCCCACCAAAACTATTTCCAATATTTTGAATGCATTTAATGATTTCATCTGAATTTTTATTATCAATTTCAATATCAATCGCATCTATGTCTGCAAATCTTTTAAACAAAACGGCTTTCCCTTCCATAACAGGTTTAGATGCTAGAGCACCTAAATTTCCTAAACCTAAAATTGCTGAACCGTTACTTATTACTGCTACAAGATTTCCTTTACTTGTGTATTCGTAAGCAGCATCTGGATTTTTCGAAATTTCCATTACTGGAACAGCAACACCGGGCGAATAAGCTAGAGATAGGTCTCTTTTAGTAGTTAGAGATTTTGATGATATAATCTCAATTTTGCCAGACTTTCCTTTATTATGAAACTCCAATGCTTCTTTGTCCGTGTAGTGATCAATTTTTGATTTTTTTGTCATTAAATTTTGAGTATGTAATATAAATGACATTAAATCACTAAAAATTTTGTCTTAATTATGAATTTACTATCATCAACGTCTGTATTCGGTTTTTATACTCTAATAAGCAGAGTTTTAGGATATCTAAGAGATATTCTGATTGCAATTTTCCTTGGAACGACCATATATGCAGATGCTTTTTTTGTAGCCTTTAGATTGCCAAATACATTTAGAAGACTGTTCGCTGAGGGAACGTTTAATGCTGCATTCATACCAAGTTATGCCAAAGCACAAAAAAACGCAAAAGAAGGAAAAAGATTTGCTGACGAAGTTTTTAATTTATTACTCTACATATTAATATTTATTATAATTATAGTAGAGATTTTTACTCCAGCAGTTGTCTATCTTATTGCACCTGGTTTTTATGGGGATAGTGAAAAATTAAATTTAGCTGTAGAATTTACAAGAATAACTTTCCCATTTTTGTTGTTCGTGAGTTTATCCTCTTTGCTTTCAGGAATTTTAAATACAAATAATAAATTTGCTGCAGCTGCCGCCGCACCAATTGTTCTAAATATAGTGCTTATTTTTTCTTTATTGTTGGCATTTAATTTGGAATTAAATATAGCTAAAAGTTTATCTGTAGGTGTAACTTTATCAGGAATCATTCAATTTTTTATACTAATTCTCTTCACTAAAAAATTCTATTTTCCGTCTTTAAAAATATCTTTTAAATTTAAAAAAAATATTAAAAATTTCTTCCAAAAACTTTTACCAAGTATTTTCTCTGCTGGAATTACGCAAATTAATATTCTAGTAGGAACTATTATAGCATCATTTCAAACAGGGGCAGTGTCATATCTTTATTATGCAGATAGAATTTATCAAATTAATTTAGCTATTGCTGGTATAGCTGTCGGGACTGTAGTATTACCTAATCTATCAAAAAAAATTAAGGAAAATAAAAAACATTCTATTAATATTTTACAAAATAAGTCTTTAGAATTATCTCTCGCTCTATCACTTCCTGCAGCATTTGGTTTATTTATTGCATCTAAAGAAATCGTTAGTAGCCTATTTGGATATGGTTCTTTCACGCAAGACGATGTAGGAAATACATCTTTAGCACTAATGTATTTTGCTTTAGGTGTGCCTGCTTTCGCACTAATTAAAGTTCTCTCTAGTTTCTATTTTGCAAGAGATAATACCAAAACACCTTTTTATATCTCTCTTTTTAGTATGATTACAAATGTGTTTATAAGCCTAGTTTTTTTTAAAAAATATGGTTTCATAATAATTCCAATTGCTACAACTATTTCAAGTTGGTTATCAGTATTAATTTATTTTATTTTTTTTAACAAAAATAAAATTATAATTTTTGAAAATAAAATTCTAATGAATATTTATAAAATTTTATTTACAACTGCATTAATGTGTTTTTTCCTTTATTTTGGTTTAGAATATTTTGAGGATAAGTTAGAATATACTTACAAATTTAAATTAATTTATCTTTTAATTATGGTAGGTTTATCAGTAGCTATTTATCTATTTACTACTAACTTTTTGGGAATATTAAAATTTAGGAACTATAAATTAAAATGAGTACTAATTCCAAACATACAGCTTTTTCAGGTGTACAGCCAACCGGAAATTTGCATTTAGGCAATTATCTTGGGGCTATTAAAAACTTTGTAGAGCTTCAAAAGAAAATGGAATGTATATATTGCGTAGTAGACCTTCACGCTATTACTGTCTTTCAGGATCCGAAAGCATTAAAAAAAAGCATGCTCGAAACAACCGCAACTTTCATTGCATGTGGTTTAGACTTTAAAAAAAGTATTATATTTAATCAATCATCAGTTAGTGAACATGCAGAACTTGCATGGATCTTGAATTGTGTTTCTAGAATTGGCTGGATGAATCGAATGACACAATTTAAGGAAAAGGCTGGAAAAAATAGAGAAAATGCAAGTGTTGGACTTTATGTTTATCCAAATTTGATGGCTGCAGATATCTTATTATATAAGGCAACACACGTTCCCGTTGGAGATGACCAAAAACAACATTTAGAACTTGTAAGAGATATTGCCCAAAAATTTAATAATGATTTTAAATCAGAAAATTTTTTTCCTACTCCTGAACCATTAATTCAAAAAAAACTCTCAAGAGTTATGAGTTTAAGAGATGGAAAAAATAAGATGAGTAAATCAGATGAGTCTGAATATTCTAGAATTAATCTCCAAGATAGCGAAGATGAAATCAGTAAAAAAGTAAAAAAAGCAAAAACTGATTCTCGACCTATCCCATCTAAGATTGAAGATTTAAAAAATAGACCTGAAGCTTTAAATTTGATAAATATCTACTCTTTCATAACAGATAAAACTTTGGAAAAAACTTTAGAAAGTATGGGGGGTAAAGATTTTTCTAAATTAAAAAAAGAACTTTCAGATGCTTTAATAGCTACAATTTGTCCTATAGGAAAAAAAATTAAAGAACTAAAAAAAGACGAGAAGCATTTGATAGAGATTCTCAAAAACGGGTCAAATAGAGCAAAAAAAATTGCAAAAACAAATATAAATAAAGTAAAAGATCTTGTTGGATTTATTTAATAACAAATTTTCGTAAAAATGTGTTAAATTAAAAATATGATACAAATAGAAAATACTCCAAACCCTAATGCGTTGAAGTTTCTGTCAGAAAAACAGTTATCTGAAGTTGAAACTCAGGAATTTCAAAAAAAAGATTTAAGTCAAATTAAAAATGAATTTGTAAAAAACATTCTAAATTTTGACGGAGTGGAGTTAGTTTTAATTTCAAAAAATTTTATGAGTGTTAAAAAAGACGAAAAAACAAGCTGGGAAACTCTTAAACCCACTATTATTTCATCTATAAATGATTATTTTGAAAAAAATAACCAACCTATGATTTTGAAAAAAAATACTACCTCTCAAAAAAAACCTTTAGAAGAGAGCGAGACTATTCAACAAATAAAAGATGTACTTGAAACAAAGGTAAGACCTGCTGTTGCTAAAGATGGAGGAGATATACAATTCATTTCATTTAACAATGGTGTTGTTAAGGTTGCACTAAAGGGAAGCTGTTCAGGTTGCCCAAGTTCAGTTATGACACTAAAACAAGGTGTTCAGAATTTATTATGTCATTACGTAAAAGAGGTTAAATCTGTAGAGGCAAGTTAATTAAGTGAAAAAAGATACCCCTTATAGAGATCAACTTTTAGAACTATCAAAACTTTATAAAATACCGGAAGTAAAATCATATATAAGATCAAGAAAAAATTTAACAACTTCACAACTAGAACTAATTTTATTAAAAAATAAAATCCCTTTGCCAGCTCACAGTTTTAATAGAAAACAGGTCGCTAAAATAAAATTTCAAGAGCTAGTTTTAACAAATATAGTTTTAACTTTAGTGCTTTTGGGTTTTATAACTAGTTTAATTGGAATAAGGCCTTATATTAAAGTTGTCACAGATGAAATTAAATTTACGCATGTTGCCAAAGAGTATAAATCTAACTTTGGAACTAAAAATAAAGTTTCAAAAAATTTCGATAACAAAAAAAAACAAAATTCTAATGATCAAGATATCAGTTTAGATACTAAGGTTACACTAAATCTATTTGAGGATTTAAAATATGATTTAAAAAGTATTAGGACTGGTGCAATGGTTAAACCCATCTACCTTTCTAAACTACCAAAAGACCTTAAAAAAATTAAAAGCACAACTACAAAAAAAAATACCTTCATCAAAATTGTGATGCCACTTATAATTGATGAAAATAATAAAATTTTAGAAAACAGAAAAAAACTTTTTAAAATTTTAGCAAAACCAAACAATTCTCGGGGAGAGAAAGTTTGGTTAAAAAGAAGATTTGAGGATTACGGTATTAAAAACGAGGATATAACAGAATTAAAGATAAGAATGGATATTGTGCCTGTCTCAATCGCTATAGCGCAAGCAGCCAAAGAAAGTGGTTGGGGAACTTCAAGGTTTGCGTTGGAAGGTAATGCAATGTTTGGTCAATGGACCTGGGGAAAAAAAGGTATCGCTCCATTAGAAAGAGATAAGAACCAAGCACATAAAATTTTAAAATTTCCAATTTTAAGATCATCAGTTCAGGCTTACAAAAATAATTTAAATACTCACAAAGGATATTCAGAATTTAGAAAAAAAAGAGCTGAGTTACGTAAACTAAATAAAAAAATATCTGGTCTTGAGCTGGTCCAATATCTTCATAATTACGCTGCCACTGGTTCAGAATACACAAAAGTTTTAAAAAAAATAATTGATCAAAACCAACTTACAGATTTTGATAATGCTGTTTTGATGAATTCAAATCAATCATCGACTTTAACACTCTAGTTTAAAGATTAGAGATAACAAACTGGATACCAAGCCATCTCCATTCACCTGTATTTTCTCTTAAAGAACAATTTATTCTACCACGTTCTGTCACAAATTTTCCTTCTAAAAGTATTTCCATTTCATTTTTGGAAATGAAATTAATCTTTGAATTTCTCCATTTATCCTCTTCATTCGAGAAACAATTAATATTTTTTAAATTAGGTCCATTTTCAAAAAAAAATATTTTTACATTAGGGGGGTTATTTTTTGGTTTTAAATATTTTTCCTCAGGTAAAATTTTTAAATATGGGAACGGAATTGTATTTAATAAAGTTTTGAATCTTTTTTCTTTTCCATATTTCTCATTAATTGGAAATCTTGGCAATTCATATTTACTTTTTGTTGTGTCCATTACTCCGGAATGTTGTCCAAAACCATACTCAAATCCTAAATTTTTAACTATTTCTATATAGGAGTTTTTATACTCACCAAATGGATATGCAAAAAACTTAGTTTCATGATTAAGTTTCTCTTTAAATATACTAATAGATGTTTTTAGGTCATCTTCTATTTCTTTATCAGACTTATCTACCAAATAATCATGCGTATGACTGTGATTTCCTATATGTACAAACTCGAATGATGATATTTCTTTTATTTCAGACCAATCCATATAACCATTAGAACCAATAGTCTCAGTATTTATAAAAATAATAAAAGGTATTTTTCTTTGTTTTAAAATTGGCCAAGCATTTTCGTAGAATGATTTAAAACCATCGTCTATGGTAAGTAAAATTTTCCTGTCAAGATTTTTTGAATTTATTGCGTGCACAAACTCTTTGTGAGAAATGAAATTAAAGTCATTTTGCTCAATTAAATCTAAATGTCTTTTAAAATCTTTTATTTTAATGTTTGTAGATGGATACTTATTTTCCTCAAAACGATGGTACATTAATGAAATTACACCATAATCATCAATATTTTTTGCATAAGAGTTTGAATTATTTAAAATAGATATTAAAACTATTATAAATAAAATGATAAAGGATTTTTTAATAATAAATTGCACAGGTAAAAAAAATGTTATTGCTTTAAATATTAATAATAATTTTTTTCTTAAAAAACTTCAAACTAATATAAGAAGTAACGAGACACTTGTGAACAATATATTTGAATTTCTTAAACAAAAAAAAGCTATTATTGACAAAGATTTCTCAATTATAGTCAATGTTGGGCCAGGTAGTTTTTCAGGAATAAGGATTTCTATTGCTGTGGCTAAAGGCATCAAAATATCTAAAGGATCAAAATTATATGGTTATAAAGACCAAGATTTGGCTGATTTTAACGCAAAAAATATCAAATTATTAATTAAAAATAAATTAATACAAAATAATTTGATTAAACCGGTCTACTTAAGTTAAATTATAAATTTATGAGTAAAATTGAAGATAAATGTAAAGACAAAGGGGTAAGATTAACAGATCAAAGAAGACTAATCGCAAAGGTAATGTCTGACTCTAAACAAACATATGGCTCAAAGGATCACCCTGATGTAGATGAATTACATAAAAGAGTTAATGAATTAGATAAAAATATTAGTATTGCTACAGTATACAGAACTGTAAAACTTTTTGAAGAGGCAGGAATAATTGAGAGACATGACTTTAAAGAGGGTAAATCAAGATATGAACCTCTGACCGAAGAACATCACGATCACTTAATCGATGTAAAGACAGGGGAAATAATAGAATTTGTTGATAAAGAAATTGAAGAACTCCAAAAAAAGGTTGCCCAAAAATTAGGCTACAAACTTATAGATCATAAACTAGAATTATACGCTCAAAAAATTAAAAAAAATTAATAACTTGTCTAAAAAAATTTATATTAAAACTTTTGGCTGTCAAATGAACGAGTACGATAGTAATCGTTTGGCTGATTTATTAAAAAAAACTGGGTATGAAAGAACTGAAGACCCAGAAAATATCGATTGTTATATTCTTAATACCTGCCACATAAGAGAAAAAGCAACTGAAAAAGTATATCACGACATAGGGCGTCTAAAAAAAAATTATAAAAATAAAAAAAAGCCTACAGTTTTTGTAACGGGTTGTGTTGCACAAGCAGAAAATAATGAAATGCTTGATAGAGAACCATATATAGATGCTGTAATAGGTCCACAATCTTATCAAAATATTCCACAAATTTTACAAAAGATTAAAAAAAGAAAAAATAAATTAAATTTGACAAATTTCGACGTAATTAAAAAATTTGATAAATTAAATGATATTAAAAATTCTAGTTCTAAAACATCATCTTTTATAACCATACAAGAAGGTTGTGATAAATTTTGTAATTTTTGTGTTGTTCCTTACACAAGAGGACCAGAATATTCAAGATCAATTAAAGAAATTGTTAAAGAGGCAAATGAATTAGTATCAAATGGTGTTTCAGAAATTACCCTTTTGGGTCAAAATGTTAATGCATATTCTTTTACAGATAATTGTAAGGTCTTTAAACTCTCAGATTTAATTTTTGAATTAGAAAATATTAAAGATTTACTTAGAATAAGATATACAACCTCCCATCCAAATGACATGACTCGTGATTTAATTCAATGTCATAAAAAATCGAAAAAACTTATGCCTTTTATTCACTTACCAGTTCAAAGCGGATCAAATAAAGTATTAAAGTCTATGAACAGGAAACATACTAGAGAGGAATATTTGGCTAAAATAAATGATTTAATTTCTGCTAGACCAGAAATAAGATTTTCAAGTGATTTTATTGTTGGTTATCCTGGTGAAACTGAAAAAGATTTCAGCGATACAATTTCATTGGTTAAACAAATTAAATTTTTAAATTCTTTTTCATTTATTTATAATAAAAGACCTGGAACACCAACATCAAAACAAACTTCAATAAACGAACATCTTCAAAAAAAAAGACTTATTATTTTACAAAATTTACTAAGTGATATTCAAATCAAGGAAAATAGTGATCAAATCGGTAAATTAAAAAAAGTTTTGATCGAAAATAAAATGAAAAATCAAACCAGTTATTTTGGAAGACTTGAAAATTTTACGCCAGTTATAATAGAAAAAGTAATTGATTCCGATATAGGAAAAATTATTAGTGTGAGAATAAATGATTTTAACAAAAATAATTTATTTGGTGTAAAAGAAAATATGGAAAGTGTAGTTGCCGCATAATGTTAGAAGCAAAGAATCTTGATAAAGAAATTTCAGTCAAGAAAATCGATAATGAGACTGTAAACGTTAAAATTTTCAATAACGATATTTTAATGTCTATTGTTGGTGAATTTAATAAGAACCTAATTCAAATAGAAAAACTTACTAAAACAAAGCTATATTTTAGGGGAAATTCAATCACTGTTAAAGGAAGCAGAAACTCAATTTCGAATGCCTCTAACTCTTTAATGTTTCTGGTAAATAAATTTCTAGTTACCAATTCTATAGAAAATAATGATATAATTTACTCGGTAAAACATGGGGTAAATGAATTGGATAAAAAAAATAGGAATAACATTAGATCTATTGATCAAGTGATAAAAACACCCAGAAGATCAATTATAGCTAGGTCAAAAAAACAATCTGACTACTTAAAGGCATTACAAAGTGAAAACATTGTTATGTCACTAGGTCCAGCTGGTACAGGAAAAAGTTATTTAGCAGTATCAGTAGCAGTTACAATGCTAATGGAAAAAAAAATTGATCGAGTAATTTTATCACGGCCAGCAGTAGAGGCTGGTGAAAGATTAGGTTTTTTACCTGGTGACATGAAAGAAAAAGTAGACCCCTACTTAAGACCTTTATACGATGCCCTTTATGATTTATTTGGATTTGAACAAATCCAAAGAAAAATTGACAATGGCTCTATAGAGATAGCTCCATTAGCATTCATGAGAGGAAGAACTTTAAAGAATTCTTTTGCCATTCTTGATGAGGCTCAAAATGCGACACTTACCCAAATAAAAATGTTTTTGACGAGAATTGGAGAAAATTCAAAATTGGTTGT
>CACFMO010000007.1 GCA_902567495.1 uncultured Pelagibacteraceae bacterium | reverse complement strand
GGTCACACAAGTGTTTTAGCAGCAACTGCAGGAATTAAATTACCACTTCAAAGTAAAGCTCTGCAAGCATTAGTGTCAGAACCAATTAAGCCTGTGATCAATACAGTTGTAATGTCGAATGCTGTACACGCTTATGTAAGTCAATCTGATAAAGGTGAACTTGTTATTGGTGCAGGAACTGACGGATATAATTCTTATACACAAAGAGGTGGTTATAATATTATTGAAGACACGATCAGAGCAATAGTTGAGCTCTATCCGATCTTTGGAAAAATGAAAATGCTCAGACAATGGGGTGGCATTGTAGATATAACTCCAGATGCAAGTCCAATACTTAGCAAGTGTGAAGTAGAAGGATTGTATTTTAATTGTGGATGGGGCACAGGCGGTTTTAAAGCAACACCAGGAAGTGCAAATGTTTTTGCACATACAATAGCAAAAAATAAAGCTCACAAAATTAATGCGCCATTTAGTGTTGATAGATTTGTAAGTGGTCGATTAGTTGATGAGCACGGAGCTGCAGCTGTAGCACATTAAATGTTTACTATAAGATGCCCTTATTGTGGAGAAAGAGATCAATCTGAATTCTCTAATGGTGGCGAGGCTCACGTAGCAAGACCCAAAGATCCTGAACAAATAAGTGATAGAGAATGGTCTGAATATGTTTTCATTCGTGCAAATCCAAAAGGAATTTATTACGAACGCTGGGTTCATACTCATGGATGTAAAAAATGGTTTAACGCAGTTAGAAACACTTCAACAGATGAAATATTAAAAGTTTATAAAATGGGAGAGACCCCTCCTCCATTAAAAGAATTTAAAAATACAATAAAAACACCATCTGGAGAACCAGATGTTGGTTCAGGTAACTTTTCGGTGAAAAAACCATGAAAAAAATTATAACTCTTTTTTTAATCACATTTTTTTTCTCTTTATTCTCTGAAAATATAAGCGCAGAAAAATCTAATAAAATAGGAACTAATAAAGTAACAAGTGATGAAGTTTCTGATCAATTAAAAAAGCTTTTGGACCTTTATAAAGATGGCGTAATCAGCGGATATGAATATGAGAGGGAAAAAAAGAAATTACTTAATTAGAAAATATGACTGAGAGTAAAATATATTTTAAATTTGATGGAAAAAAATATGCTGGTAATGAGGGAGATACTATTGCCGCTGCTTTATTAAGAAATAACGTAAGATTAATTGGGCGAAGTTTTAAATATCATAGACCAAGAGGTATTTATACATGTGGAATTGAAGAGCCTAATGCATTAGTTCAAATTATAAACGAACATAATGAACCTAACGTAAGAGCAACAGTAAAAAAAATCTATGAAGGAATGATTGTTAAAAGCCAAAACCGTTGGCCTTCATTAAAAACAGATTTAGGCTCAATAAATAATATTTTATCACCAATATTCTCTGCGGGTTTTTATTACAAAACGTTTATGGGACCTAAAGGATTTTGGAAAAATGTATATGAGCCTTTAATCAGAAGAACAGCTGGGTTAGGAAAGCCTCCAAAAGAATTTAAATCAAAAAGTATCCATCAACATCATAACGTCGAAGTTATTATCGTTGGTGGAGGTTTAAGTGGTCTTTTAGCGGCCAGAAAATTTGCAGGTACAAATTATGATGTATTATTAGTTGAAAGAGAAGATGCTTTGGGCGGTGTTTTAAAAAATGCTGATAAAATAAAATCTATCAACGATCAACCTACAGATGAATGGTTAGAAAAAACTGAAAGATTAATTAGGAATTCGAATAATATTAAAACATTAAAAAATACTTTGGTTACCACATATAATTTTAGTGATCATCTAATTGCACTAGAGGATAAAAATGTTGGAAAGCCTCAAGATAACGAAAAACCAGAGTTAGTTTTACACAAAATTAGAACTAATCACACGATTTTAGCTAACGGACATATTGAAAGATTTATTACTTTTAGAAATAATGATTTACCTGGAGTAATGCTTGCAGCATCTTTTGAAAAATATTTAAATAGATACGGTGTTGTTCCTGATGAAAGCCCTGTTGTTTTTACAAATAATTCATCGACCTATAGTCTGTTAAAGTCTCTTACAGATCTAGGTCATAAGCCAAAAGCTTATATTGATATTAGAGATCAAAAAAATATTGAAAAAGAAACAGTAGAACTACTAGAAAAGTTTAGTATTCCTTTTTACCCCAAATCTGAAATTGAAGGTTGTGAAGGACAAAAAGAAGTTAAAAAAGTTTCTATAAGAACTAAAAAAAATCAAATTACTAAAATTAAAACATCCATGCTCTGTGTATCAGGTGGTTTTAATCCAGATATTCATTTGTTTACTCAATCTAAAGGTCTTTTAAAATGGGATAAGGACCATTTGACCTTTAAACCAGATAGGATTTTCCAAAAAACAATTACTCTAGGATCTGTAAGCGGTAACTTTAGCTACGAAAAACTTTTAGTAGAAGTTGAAAAAAAATTAAGTGAATTTGAAGGTCTAAATGAACTCGAAGTAAAGTTTGAACTTAACGGGCCTGAAAAATTTCAAATTAAAGAGCTTTGGGAAACTAAACACGAAAAAAAATCACTATGGTCTAAATCATTTATCGATCTTCAAAACGATGTAACTACAAAAGACTTAAGACAAGCAGTTAATGAAGGCTTTAATAGAATTGAACATTTAAAAAGATTTACAACAAATAGTATGGGAACCGATCAAGGAAAAATTAGTAGTATTAATGCACTTGGAATTGTCTCAAAAATATTGAAGAAAGATATTTCTGAAGTTGGAACAACAACTTATAGACCTCCTTACAGTCCCGTTAATTTTTCTGCTATAGCTGGAAGAAGTACATATGAATTTTATGATCCTGAGAGAAAAACACCTTTACATTCTTGGCATGTGAAACAGAACGCTGTTTTTGAAAATGTTGGACAGTGGAAAAGACCTTGGTACTTCAAAAAATCTGAAGATGAAACTATGCATCAGTCTGTTCAAAGAGAGGCTGAGCAAGTTAGAAAAACGGCTGGTATTTTAGATGGATCTACACTTGGTAAAATTGAAATCAAAGGCAAGGATGCTCTGACTTTTGTAAATCTAATGTACACAAATAGTTTTACAAAAATGAAACCTAAGACGGGAAGATACGCTCTTATGTTGGGAGAAGATGGAATGGTTAAAGATGATGGAATTGTTTGTAAAATAAATGATCAACATTTTATAGTCACAACAACAACCGGTAATGCTGCAAGTGTTTTAGCTCACATGGAAGAATACGCACAAACCGAGTGGCCGAATTTAAATGTGTATATGAATTCAATTACAGAACAATTTGCTACGTTTAATCTTAGTGGACCAAAATCAAGAGTAATAATGAGTAGAGTTTTTAATGATATCGATTTTTCGAATGATCAGTTTCCATTCATGAGTTTTGATAATTTTAAATATTTAGATACAGAAATTAGAATTTTACGAGCAAGTTTTACAGGAGAATTAGGATATGAAATCTACGTTCCACCAAGTCATGCTTTAAAACTTTGGCAGAAATTTTTTATATATAGTAGAGATTTTGATTTAGTCCCTTACGGAACAGAAACTATGCATCTTTTACGAGCCGAAAAAGGTTACATCATCGTTGGTCAAGATACTGACGGAACTGTAACTCCAATTGATCTACATTTGAACTGGATGATTGGTAAAAAGAAAAAGGACTTTATTGGTAAAAGATCTTTAACCAGAAGTGATATTGTTAGAGAAAATAGAAAACAACTTGTTGGACTTGTTCCTATTGATAAAACTTTAGGAATTGAAGAAGGTCAGCATGTAATCGAACATAAAGATTTATCCTTACCAATTAAAGACCCTGTAGATATGCTTGGTCATGTAACATCAAGTTATTTTAGTCCTAATTTAAATCATTCAGTAGCTATGGCTCTCATAAGAAGTGGTAAAAGAAAAATTGGTAGCCGTCTTTTTGTTTCAACAGAGAATTTAAATACCATTGCTGTTGAAGTGGTCGAACCTAATTTTATTGACCCTAAAAATGAAAGGATGATGTTATGACAACATTAACCTACAAAGATGGTATTGAAATAAACCAAGTTACACGTCAGCAAATTACTTTAAGAGGTAAAGGCGATGGAGCGTTTGCATTTACTGTTAATAAAGAAGTCTCACTTCTTCCACCTTCGGATAACTTAAGGATGGTTGATAATGATCGTTTTATCTTTGCTAAACAATCTTTTGACCAGTGGGTATTGATTGCAAAAAATAAAGAGGATGATCAAGAAATTTTAAGAATGGTTTCGGAGATTAATAAAAATGAGGCAATGCTAGCTTCTAATTACTCAGAAGGTCAGTCTTATTTTGAAATTAGTGGTGAAGATAAAGACCGCTATTTAAATAAATTAACTCACTTTGATTTTAGAGATAAAAAGTTTCCAGTGTCTACAATGGTTCAAACCTTAGTAGCCAGAATTGATTGCTGTATATATAAACTTGAAGATAAATATTTAATAACTTGTGGTAAATCTTTTGAAGATTATTTAAGAGACCGTTTGTTAGACTCGGTAAATTTATAATGAAAAAACAAAAAAACGTATTAGGAGAAATTTTAGAAAACTGTTCAACTGATCCAATGACTGGTTGGTATAGAGATGGTTGTTGTAATACAGACGAAAATGACCGTGGACTTCATACAGTTTGCGTAAAAGTAAATGATGAGTTTTTGAAATGGTGCAAAGAGGCAGGTAACGACTTAATTACACCTCATCCAGAGTTTGGTTTTCCAGGACTTAAAGATGGAGACAAGTGGTGTGTTTGTGCGAGTTGGTATGCAAGAGCACTTGAAGCAGGAAAAGGTTGTCCGATTTATTTAAAAGCCACACACGAAAAAACTTTAGAATTAGTAAAAATAGAAAAATTAAAAGAGTTTGCAGTAGATCTCTCATAAGCCTGGGGTCGGAGGTTCGAAACTGCACCTCGCTACCAAAAAAAAGACGTTAGAGTATTTTTGGTCACAAATTGGACTCACTCAGAAGAGAAATTATTTTTCTCCTATCCAATCATTAAATTGTTTAGATTTAATGTTTATTCTTAAATGGTCAGTTCTTTGAGATTGTGGGGACCAATCGTAGCATCTTATTCCTACATTATAAGCATTATTAGGAAACCAAAATACTTTAGATTTTACAAATGATTGTCCAGTCGGGTCTGCACGAAGTTTTATATTAGACTCAGAGTTCTTAAGATTAGGAAATAAAATTTTTAGATCTTTTTCTACCTCTTTTTTTTTTTCATAACAACTCTCAACATCGTTATCAAAGTCGATAATACCAGCTATATAATAAATCTTAAATTTAGGGTCATTAGTCTTATACGAAAATTGTAGAACATCATAGTTTTCATAATTTCCTGAAATTTCAGATGTAGAGAACATGTCTTTATTTTTTTTAATATATTGATAATAAAGTTTTTTATTATTTATAATTTCCGCTTTAGAAAAATGTTTAAGGGCACTATCCCACATACTAATACCTTCAATCTGAAAATCCTCAATTTGATTTCCATAAGAAGGAGTTATTAAATAAAAGTTAAAGACAATAAACATTAAAAGTTTTTTCATCAAATAATCATACAATATTCTGGTCACAAATTGGACTCACTCAGAGGCAAAATATAGTTTAAGGTTGAAAAAAAAGCATTGTATTACTTTAAAAGTGAAGGAGAGAGTTTGCTGACCGGGATTCTTAGATCTACATATCAATTATCATTGTATCTTTAGATCCACCACCTTGTGAACTATTTACAATCGTACTTCCTTTTTTTAAAGCCACTCTTGTTAATCCACCTGTTGTAACCCAGGTTGATTTTCCACTTAATATAAATGGTCTTAAGTCTAAGTGTCTTGGCTCAATGCTATTATCGGTAATAGTTGGCGTGGTAGAAAGTATTTCTAAAGGTTGAGCAATATAATTCCTTGGATTTTTTAAAATATTTTTTTTCATTGCTTCTCTATTTTTTTTAGAAGCATGTGGGCCAATTAATATACCATTACCACCCGAGCCATTTGTTGGTTTTACAACGAACTTAGAAATATTTTCTATTACATGTTCTCTGTGAATTTTTTCACTACAAAGTAAAGTTTCAACTTGTTGTATTTTTGGTTGCTCTCCTAAATAATAAACAATCATTTTATCGACGTAAGAATAAATTGCTTTGTCATCTGCTATACCTGTTCCTGGGGCATTTAAAATACCAACATTACCTTTTCTCCAGGCTTTAAATAATCCTGGAACTCCAATCAATGAACCTTTGAAAAAGGCTTTAGGATCTAGAAAAGTATCATCAAGTCTTCTATAAATACAATCAACTTTTAATTTTCCTCTAACTGTTTTCATATAAACAATATCTTTTTCTACAAATAAATCTTTTCCTTCGACTAGCGCGATACCCATTTGCTCAGACAAAAATCTATGCTCAAAATATGCAGAGTTTGCTCTTCCTGGAGTTAAAACACACATATGAGGATCTTTAGTTTTTTTTGGAATGCACTCAAGCATGCAGTTATAAAGTTTGTTTGGGTATTGATGAATATCTGAAACTTTATATCTAGTAAATAATTCAGGGAATACATCTCGCATAACCATTCGGTTTTCTAACATGTAAGAGATCCCTGAAGGGACTCGCAAGTTATCTTCCAGAACTAAAAAGTCCCCTTTAATATTTCTTATTAAATCAATACCAGAAATATTTGACCACGCTTTATGCTTTGGGGAAAAACCGTCACACTCTTTTAAATAATAAGGGGATTTAAAAACTAACTCCTTTGGTATTACATTGTCTTTAAATATTTTTTTATCGTTGTAAACATCGTCAATAAAAAGATTTAAAGCTTTTACCCTTTGTAGCAAACCTTTTGAAACTTTTGACCAATCTTTCTTAGGAATAATTCTTGGAATAATATCTAGTGGCCATTTTTTTTCTTGAGCTTTTTTTCCTGATGAATAAACACGAAAATTTATACCTCTTGCGTTAATAGTGCTTGCGCAGTTCCTTTCAATTTCTTGTAGTTTTTTACTACCGATTTTTTCAAGAATATTTGAGATTACCTTAGCTTGCTTCCTAAGCTTATTGTTCTCACCAAGATAT
The DNA here is from genome assembly GCA_902567495.1 of uncultured Pelagibacteraceae bacterium. Lineage (GTDB taxonomy): Bacteria > Pseudomonadota > Alphaproteobacteria > Pelagibacterales > Pelagibacteraceae > Anoxypelagibacter. The sequence goes on along the minus strand of CACFMO010000007.1, from coordinate 55,302 downwards.
TCATCATAAGTGGTGTCTGAGTCGTATTTATCCCAAAGTGATCCCATAAACATTCTTTCATTGTTAACAATTATGCAAAACAAGCAATTGCATTAATTAGATAGCTGGCATGCTATTATTAATTTGTATATTTATAATTTTTTAATTAAGTATTCGTACATGACATATTGTATCGGAATCAAGACAAAAGAGGGTTTGGTTTTTGCATCAGACTCCAGGACAAATGCTGGAATGGATAACGTTAATATCTATTCAAAGATGTTTACACACGATGTTGGTGATAGAACAATAGTTATAGTTACTTCAGGAAACTTAGGTACATCTCAGGCTGTGTATAAGTCTATAGAAAAAGATTTAAAAAGTAAGTCAGGACCGAATCTCAATACCTGTAAAGATTTTGAACAGGTCGCAAATTATTTAGGTAAATTAAATATAAAACATTCATCACCAGATGGGGTGAATACAGATATACTTACTCTTGGAGCAACATTCATTGTAGGAGGGCAAATTAAAGGTCAACCTCAAGAAATTTATTTAGTTTATCCGCAAGGGAATTTTATTAGACCAGCAGATAGTAAACCTTATTTAGTAATTGGTGAGGTCAAGTATGGAAAGCCTATTCTCGATAGAGTTATTACGCCAAGTGTAAAAATTGGTGATGCTGCAAGGTGTGCTTTAATTTCAATGGATTCAACTTTAAAAAGTGATTTAACCGTTGGGCCGCCGATTGATTTTGCTATTTACAAAAAGGACACAAATAAGATTGCGTCATTAAAATGTTTAAATACTTCGGATGAGGACTATTACAAGGTCTGTAATCAGTGGTCAGATAAAGTTGTTAAACTATTCGATACATTTCCAAGATTTGACTGGGAAATATAAAAATTTAAATCAGATTAATATCTAAAAACATATCTTCTAGTATTAAATCCGTAAAAGATAATTGCCAAAGTAATTATAACCCCGCCAATAATTATATTATTATTTGGAACCTCATTAATTCCAAATAGAGGAAGCCAAACCCAAAAAATTCCACCTAAAATTTCTGTAAGAGATAATAAAGTTAAGTCTGCAGCTGGTAAATATTTTGATTTTGATGAATATAAAATTAGTGCTGAACAAACTATAAATCCATGTAGTGAAGAAAGTGAAGTATTTTTTAAAGACATTAAAACATTACTATCATTATAAAATATAACTAATAAAGAAATAATGGCTGCAAAAATTCCCGCTATAGATACGGTTGTAAGTTTAGGAGTATTTTTTTTCCATCTTAAAGTAACTGTAAATACAGCAAATCCTAAGGAAGATATCAAACCATTAACGAGACCAAAAAGCGTTCCAGTTTTAATACTATCAAAACACATAAATATTATTCCAGCAGCAGCAATTATTATGGCTATAAAAGTTGTTTTGGATATTTTTTCATTTAAAAAAATATAAGCTATGATTGCAGCTAAAAAAGGTAACGCGCCCAACATTAAAAGTGTGACTGCAGCTGAAGTTGATGTTAATGAAAGAATAAAAGTTAAATTAGCAATACCAAGACTTATTCCTCCAATTATTCCTGATAAACCAATCTTATTATAGTTATTTATAAACTTGTTACCTTCAGTTAAAAATAAATAAATATTTAGGATTATAAAAATTGCTGATCCTCTTATTAATGAATACTGCCATGGAACTAGTTCGGCATTGTCCATGTTTCTTACTACTAATGGGCCAAAAGACCAGATTAACCCGGCTAGCAAAACAAAAAACATAGCCGAGCTAATTTTATTTTTTGACATTACATATTGCCGTATTTAGGTCCGCCGCCACCTTCTGGAGCTACCCAATTAATATTCTGTGAAGGTTCTTTGATATCGCAAGTTTTGCAATGGATACAATTTTGTGAATTAATTACAAATTCATTTTTTTGAATCTCGTAAACACCAACTGGACAATATCTTTGAGCAGGTTCGTCATATTCTTTTAAAGTATATTGTATGGGCAAATATTTATTTTTTAATTGAAGATGTACTGGTTGATTTTCAGTGTGATTTGTACCTGTTAAATATACTGAACTTGTTTTATCAAAAGTAAGTTTGCCATCAGGTTTCGGATATTCTATTTTAGGCATTTTACTTGCAGGCTTTAAAGCTTCGTGGTCTGCATGTTTGTGCTTCAACGTGAAAGGTAGTTTGCCTCTAAATAAAATTTGATCGATTCCTGTAAAGATAATTCCAAGTAATAATCCCCAACTAAAACTTGGTTTAACATTTCTAGCTGTATGAAGTTCTTTATACACCCAGCTTTTTTTAAATAATTCTTCGTATAAAGATAATTTTCTTTTATTTTTAATATGTTCAACAATAGTTTCTGCAGCTATCATTCCGCTTTTCATTGCTGTGTGGGTTCCTTTAATCTTTGGCATATTTAAAGTTCCTGCATCACAACCAACTAATAATGCTCCTGGCATATACATTTTTGGTAAACTTTGAAGACCACCCTCAATTAAAGCTCTAGCACCAAAAGAAATTCTTTTTCCTCCCTCAAACATTTTTCTTATTGCTTTGTGTGTTTTAAATCTTTGAAACTCATCGAATGGGGATAAGTGTGGGTTTTGGTAATCAAGTCCAATTACATAACCAAGGTAAATTTGTTTGTTTTCAGCGTGATAAATAAAACTTCCACCGTATGTTTTGTTATCTAAAGGCCAGCCTGCAGTATGCATTACTAATCCTTCCTGATGTTGTTCTTCACTAACTTCCCAAATTTCTTTCAGTCCAATACCGTATTGCTGAGGATTTTTTCCCTCATCTAAATTAAATTTTTTAATTAATTGTTTGCCTAAATGTCCTCTACATCCTTCTGAAAAAACTGTAACTTTTGCATGGAGTTCCATTCCTTCTTGGTATCCATCTTTTTTATTTCCCTCTTTATCTAATCCCATATCTAGAGTTGCTACTCCTTTTACAGAACCATCTTCATTAAAAAGAACTTCGCTTGCTGGAAATCCTGGAAAAATTTCTACTCCTAACTTCTCAGCTTGTTCCGCAAGCCAACGACAAAGGTTGGCAAGACTAACTATGTAATTATTATGATTTTTTTGAACTGCTGGTAAAAGCCAAGTTGGCCAACTAAGAGATGAATTTTTTCCTAAAAATAAAAATTTTTCTTTTGTAACTTTAGTTTTTACAGGTGCTCCTTCTTCCTTCCATTTAGGTAATAGTTCATCAAGAGCTCTGGTTTCAAGAACATTGCCGCTTAATATATGAGCCCCAACTTCAGAACCCTTCTCTAAAATACAAATATTCAACTTTTGATTTAATTGTTTAAGTTTGATGGCTGTTGATAGCCCTGCTGGACCAGCACCAACTATAACCACATCGTATTGCATTGTCTCTCTGGACATTAAAAAAACTATAACATAAAATTTCTGTTATGAAAAAGTTACTTGTAGTGCTTTTTGTCACTTCAATAAGCCTTAATAGTATTTTTGCAAATAATATAAAAGCGGATGATAGCTTGCCTGAATACTTACTTAAAATGAAACAAAAAGCAGATTCGGGTGATGCAGTTTCACAAAATGATATAGGACATATTTTTTTATATGGAATGCCCAGGGCCGGTATTTTTCCAGATGAAAAAAATATAGGTATAGGGATTGATTATTTATACAAGGCAGCATGGCAAGGTCAGGTCAACGCTATGACAACTTTAGGCTGGGAGAGTTTTACCGGAAAAATTATGAATAAGAATGATAAAGAGGCATTTGATTGGAATAAAAAAGCTTCGGATTTAGGATTTACAATTGCAAGTTATAATATTGGTTTTTTCTATTATTCAGGATTAGGTGGTGTCAAAAAAGACCTTGTAAAAGCAAAACAGTATTGGGAGTTAAGCGCATCGCAGTGGATAACGTCTACGAACAGAGGTGGCACTATGCCCGAGGAATTATTAGATGAGATTAACGAATATAATAAAAATCCTACTAATGAAATGATAAAATTGAGAGATTGGTATATTGGAATTTTAAACTCAATAGAGTCTTGATATGAAAAAATTACTTATAGTGCTTTTTGTCACTTGTTTCTGTAAACAGATAGTTTTTGCTAATGATATTGAAGACTTAAAGATTGAAGGTATAAGTGTTGGTGATAGTGCTTTAGACTTTTTTACTGAGGACGAAATTAAAAGCAGATCAAAATCTTATCCAGGTAACAAAAGGTTTACACCAGTTTATAATGATAAATTAGATTTTTTTAAAACATATGATGCTGTTGATTTTGAATATAAGAGTAACGATAGTAAATACATTATTCATTCAGTTTCAGGGGTGATTGATTGGAGAAATAAAAAAATGTCAGATTGTTATAAAAAAATGGATGAAATAATTTCTAGTTTAGATGAATTAATGAAAGATTTTCGAAAAACAGGAAGAAAAAATTTAAAACATCCGAATAAAAAAAGATCTGGGACTTACGTGTCAGAGAGTTTTTTTTCAGATAGAGGGAGGGTGGCGGTTACTTGTTATGATTATGAACCACCTCAGTGGGATTTTTTATCAGTAACAGTTCATACACTAGAACATAATGATTTTTTACTTGATGAAGCATACAATTAAAATTAGAAATATTTTAATAATAATTTTTTTTACATTTCTTATAAATAATAAAGTTTTTTCAAATACTATCTCTGATTTCACAATTGGACCGTTTGGAATAAACGAAAAATTAACAAAATTAGTAAAAAAGTCTGAAATTGAGAGTGCAAGTTATTTTCCACCAGACCAAGGAAGTAATAAGGAAATGATAAGATACGAAGTAAAACCAAATTTAGTTCCTAAAGACTATGACGCAGTTATGTTGAGTTATGCATACAAGAATAAAGATTTTAAAATTTTAAATATTGAGGGTATTATAGATTATACAAACGACTTTAAAGGATGTAACAAAAAAAGGGTGGAAATAGCTAGAGAGATACAAGGTCTTTTTGAAAATGTAATTAAGTGGGACGGGAATCGTAAAAATGTAAATAGGAAGATAATTTTTTATGAACAATCAGCACCACATTTTATGTATAAAGACTCTCCTGTAGATCAGTCCATTTTTGCTTTTAAATTTCGTGAAAAAGATCTTAAACCATTAAATTTTATAACTGTCAGTTGTTACGATTGGTCAGAAAAAGTTGGTTATCCAGATGAAATGAGGATTACTGTGACAAGTGAAAAATACGAACTTTGGCTTGAAAAAATAAATAAAATGCAAAATTAATATATTTATATCGGCAGAAAAATGAATAAATTAAAAACAATATAAATTGCTCCACCATAAAATCTAATGGCTTTGTTTCTTTTGTATGCTCTTTTCGGATTTCTATCTAACAATCTACTTAAAAAAATCGTTGTAAATATTGGTATTGCACAGAATAGATAGGATAAGAGTACAAACAAATCTAAACTTGTTAAGATATCTAATTTTGGAATATCATCCAAAAAAACAAAGTTGTAGGCAATCAAAGATAATAAAGCTACAATTGAAGTTGTAAGCCTTGATTCAACCCATTCCTCTTTAGGCGGGATCCATAGAACACTCCATGCTACCAACAAGATTAATAATACCGGGATTATAATTTTAAAAATATAATAATTTGAATTCCTTTTTATATTTATTGAAATTTTTAAGGAGTCGTAATTTGAATTATCTATATTAATTAAATTATTTTTAATTTCAAAGTTTTGAACTTTCCATTCCTCAAGAAAATTATTCTCTTTAAAATTTTTTATATTTTTAAATAGATTTGGTGTTGAATAAATTTGAGTTATCTCATTTCCTGCATTTATTTTTAAACCTGAAATAATGTTAATTTCTAGAGGCTGGGTATCAAACGGGAATTTACTAAAGTTAAATTTTGATCTAATTTTAGATGTGCCATTAATAAATTGAGATAAAAATGTGTTGCCATTATTTTGGTAAAAACCAAAACTTTCTTCGATTTTATCTCTATCTTTATCAAACTGTGTAATAAATATTTCCTTATCGGGTCGATAAATATCATTAAATTTTGCCTCATAAACTTTAGTTTTGATTCTACATTCGTCGTTTTTTAATAAAACTCCCTCAGATTTTAGATCTGGTCGTTCGTATATCAATTTAAAATTATAATTCATTGCGAAAAAACCTTTTTTAGCGTCAACTTCTCCGATTGTATTAATAAAAAGTTCATCTACTAAAAAAATAATACTTTCATATTCTCTTGCATAAACTTTAGTATTATAGGTTTCGTTTAAAGAATTTGAATATTCTATAGTTCCCATACTAATTTTTTTAATTAAACTAGTTAATTGACTATCTGAAATTTTTGATAAGTTATTTTTGTTTATTGACTTTATTACAGTGCCATTTTTTAATTTTTCTTTTTCAAAAACCGAAAAATATACTTTCGGGTAATTATTTTTATCTCTTATAATTTCTTCGTTTCCATTCTTGCCTAGTTTTTTTTGAAAAAAGATACCAAGGTCGTTCAAGGTTTTAGTAGGATAATCAAATTCTTTTTTATCCTCTATAGATTGGATAAACATGTCACAATTATCAATACCGGCTTTAATATGACTGGATAAAAAAAAGGTTATTATAAATAAGTACTTTAAGTATATAAATAATTTTCTTAAAAACATTTTATAATATGATACTGATTTTATGAAAATCTAACCTGCGTTTTCAAATTTGTCCCACTCACCATCCTGATCATAATCATAAGCAACTACATCATGGTTTCCATCTTGATCCCTGTCAATGTATGCAATATCTGGATTTCCATCAAGGTCCTTATCAACAAATAGAAAGTCCCATTTTCCATTCTCATCATCATCAACTAATACAGCTTCTATTAGTCCATCTTCATTATCATCAACAAATGCCGTATCTATTATTCCATTTTTATTTTCATCTATCCACCAGGTATCGTAAATTCCATTTTTATTTTCGTCATGGGGTTTTGCGTCAGGAAAGTTTTTTTTTATTCCATCTGTTAAAGAATTTTTTTTCTTAGATTTTTTTTGTATCCAAGTTTGCTTGGATTTTTTTTGTATGTATTGACTTTTCTTTTTCTCAACTATTTTTTCTTTTAAGAATTTATCAATCTCGTCTGTTGATACTGAAAAGTTTATCACCTCACCTTTTGAGTCTTTAAAAGAATTTACTCCAATCACATTTCCCTTATCATTAAATAATGGTCCACCTGAATTACCTGGGTTTGTTGGAACTTCATGCTGAATTACATTTGCTAAATGTCTAGAGTTTTTATATCTCCATTTAAAACCTTTCCTAACTTGAGTCACCATTCCAGAATTAAAAGTCCAGGTTAGACCACTCGGATGACCAATTGAATATGCTGTTGATCCCACATCGACATATATTTTTTTGTTTATTTTAAGAGCCTTTGCATTTTTAGGAACACGCAAAACTTTAATTAAACCTAAATCTTTGCTTTTGTTTTTCTTAATTACAGTTCCATCTATTCTTGGTTCATTGACTAATAAATCCTCGTCCATTTTGCTTGGATCTTCTGGTTTGAACCAGACATATACTTTTTTAGCACCTTCAATTACATGCCAATTCGTTAAAATCAATCCTTCTTCTTTATTTATCAAAAAACCAGACCCCGTTCCTTTTGCTGATGGGTTACCAATGTAAACCACGCTGCCTGCATTATTTTTATAAATATTTTGACTTAATCCTTTATATTTTTTTCTTTTTGTCCCTGGTTTTTCCTTGCTTGTAACATAATTTTTAATTTTTTGATATTTAGATAATTCACTATTTAAAGTTTCGATTTTTTCATTATTTACCATATTTGTGAAACCAACATTAATATTCTCTTTTTTTGTATAATCCATTTTATACATTCTTTTAAATTTATTATCTGCTGCTTGGACAGGAAGTAAAAAAAATACAATAGAAGTTAATAGAACAAGTTTTCTCATTAAAATTTAATTTTTTGCTGTAAATAAAAACATGCCTTCGTTATGTCCTGTTTCTTTAATAACATCATATTTTGGTCTTTGACTTGCATTAACGTGAACATATCGATTTATTTTCATGTATATTTCTATTGAAGTCAAAGTATTTTGATTATTTTCTAATAATTCAAGAAATTTTTTTGCAAACCAAGAATGTTTATCATCGCTAGTATCCAAAACAGGTTCGTCAGAGCCAGATGATATAAATAGTCTTGTCTTTCTATTTAATAATTTTGTAAGAAAAACAGCATCATTTGTGTCTCCATCAACAACTGTTAGGTTGGTGTTTGATCCTTTAAGCAAACCAGAGTAACAACTGTCTACCATGAGTAGAACATGTTTTGCTTTAAAAGTTCCTATCATCTCAGTTACAAAAGATGTGCTTATCCAATTTCTATCAAAACTACTTCCTGCATTTGTTGGTATCCAATATGCTTTTTGAATACTTGGATTTTTGTCACCGTGGCCAGCATAATAAATTAATAAATAATCATCCTCTGTTAGTATTTTGTTCATTTTAAAAAATGCTTCTTCAATAGAGGCTTTGTCTGCATTTTTTAAAAGAATCGGAACTTCAAAATTGTATTTATCTTTTAGAACCGCTGCAATTACATCTATATCGTTAGTTGGGGAAACAAGATTGTCCCAATGTTTGTATTCACTATTGCCTATTATTAAAGCATAATATTTTTTGTTATTAACAAATTTTTTTGAAGCTGCCAAAACTTCTATATTAACTTTTAATTCAGTTATTTTTCCAAATTTATCTGTAGCAACAAGATAAACATCTTTTGAGGAATTAGTTTTTCCGCTGTATTTAAAACTTCCATCAGATTTTAGTTTAATTGGTCTACCATCAATAGAAAAACGTTGGACTTCTTCATTGTCTGTTGCAAAACCAATTAAAGAAAAATTACCATCCTTTGCCTGAATTTTTGCTTCTGTGGTCTTACAATCTGAGCTACTATAAACTTGCTTATTATCTACTAATTTTATCTCTGGACAAATACTATCTTTTATTTTGTCACTCTTTTTATCTTTTAATACTAGTTTTTTATTCTTTTTATTTTTACTTAAAGATGCATAAACATCATTTCTGCTTTTAGAAAAATTGAAATCTAGTCTAGTTTTTTCAGAAGTAGCGATACCAAAACCTTCAGATCCTGATTGAGTCCAACTACCTATAAATTCTTTTGTTGGACACTTAATAATTACTACGCCATTAAATATTACTTTATCTGCTTTTAAAATTTCTGATCTAACGTCACATTGTGTTTTTCCATTATCTTGAAAAGCTTTACCATCTGATATTTTGAGCATACTTTGGCCGCTTACTTTTATGATACCTTCATTTTCATTTCCGTTTAAATAACCAATGAATGTGTTTCCAGTTCCATCAACAGCAGTAAAATAAAAATCAGATTTAGGTAGTTGTGCTATAGAATTATAATGCTGTTTTTCTTTGGTTTTTTTCTTTGAAATCCATTTTTTAATTGATTTTGACAAATTCTTTTTTTTCTTTACAAATTCTTTTTTTGTCTCTTTTTCTTTTTTTTGGAGGTAATTTGATTTCTCTTTTTTTACTTCTTCTTTTGACTTCTTTTTAATCCATTCTGATTTTGCTACCTTTACCTCAACATTATCACAGATAGTTTCTGATGTTTTTGATAATTTAAGAACTTTGGACTTTTGTTTATTACATTCTGATTTTGTAATTAAACCATCCGCATATTCTTTTTCTATTTTTTCTACCTTTTCAGAAGTATCAGATTTTTTAGTAATCCATGATGCTGAAGCAACCTGATTGCTCAATATACTCAATATAACTGTAAAAAAAAGATATACTAAGAATCTTTTCATAAATAAATTATAGCCGAAATATGTTATTTTGATAACTTATTAATTATCATCATTTTATTTGAAAAAACCAACTAATTAGTTACAATTTTTTAGTGAAAAAAATTATTATTATTATTATTTTAATAAGTTTTACTCAAATACAATTAAAGGCTGAAAGCATAAAAGATTTAGAAATTGAGGGGATAAGTATTGGTGATAGCTTATTAGATTTTTATTCTAAATCTGAAATTTTAAACTTTCCAAAAACTACCTATGACAGAGGAGTTTTTAATGTTCTGTACAGTAAAAGTAATGGAATTTATGAGGAATTAGGATTTCATGTAAAGATCAATGATAAAAAATATATTATTCACTCTATAAAAGGTATAAAAAAATTTGAAAATAGATTTCAAAGATGTATGAGATTTAAAGAAGAGGTAATAAAAGAGATATCTACAATTCTACCTGATGCAAATTTTGATCATGATACTGTTGGTTACCAAGATAAAAAAATGAAAAATTCTAAAGCTCATGTAAGTGAGTATTTTTTTCCATCTGAAAAGGGAGTTGTGAGACTATGGTGCACCCAATATGATAAAAATACTAGATTTACTGACGAGGGATCTGTTAGCATTGGTTCTGAAGATTATGTAAAATTCTTTAGAAAATGAAAAAATTTTTAACAATATTGTTTCTCAGTTTACTTTTGATAAACCCCTTGAAGGCAGATGATATCACTGATTTTCAAATAGAAGGTATAAGCGTAGGAGATAGTCTGTTAGATTATATGAGTGTTGATCAAATTAAAAAACAATTAAAAAGTACTACTACTTTTCACTATCCAAAAAAATATAGAAATAAAAAATTTTCATCAATTGGAGTAAAACCCAGGGATCTAAAAATACCAAAAAAATTTGAAGTTTACGATAGTATAGGTGTCATTATAGACTCTAACTCTACTAATTATGAAATATATGCTTTGGAAGGAACTTTGATTTGGAAAAACGGAGATATAAAAGACTGTTACAAAAAACAAACCGAAGTAGCCAATTATATACAAGAAACAATTGATGGCAAATTAAGAAGAAATGTATGGTTTGAAAAAGAAAGACTAAAAAAACATCAATTAAGCGTTAAGTATATAGATTTGTTTGCAGGAAATAGAAGGCCTTTTCAACTTGTGTGTTACGATATAAATAGAAATGGGTTTAAATATAACTCTCTATACGTAGCAGTTGACTCAGAAGTGTTTGTCAAGTTTTTAGAGTTTAAGTCTAATTAGGCTTTTACACTGTGCAATAACTTTTATTTTTGAATAGTGTTGAGTTTGTTTAATTCAGATAACAATTCCGGAAGAGCTTTGAATAAATCTGCCTCTAAACCATAATCAGCAATACTAAATATTGGAGCTTCTCCATCTTTGTTGATTGCAACAATTATTTTGCTCTCTTTCATTCCAGCTAAATGTTGAATGGCCCCTGAAATTCCAACTGCAATATATAAATCTGGGACAACTACTTTTCCTGTTTGACCTACTTGATGATCGTTGCTTATATAACCGGCATCAACAGCTGCGCGTGATGCACCAACTGCTGCGTTTAATTTATCAGCGATATCATTTATGAGTTTAAAGTTTTCTCCACTTTCTAGTCCTCTGCCGCCAGATACAACTATTCTTGCAGTTCCAAGTTCAGGTCTTTCTGATTTTGTTTCTTCCCTTTTTACAAATTTAGAAAAGTTAGGAACATCAGCTGCATCTACTTTATCAATTTGTGCGGAACCTCCTGTTTTAGGTGCAGGTTCAAATGATGTTGGTCTAATTGTTACACATCTTTTTTTGTCGTTACTTTTTACAGTCGCAAATGCATTCCCAGCATAAATTGGTCTTACAAAAGTATCTGGTGAGTTTACTTTTATTATATCACTCACTTGAGAAGTATCTAATGCAGCCGCAACCCTTGGCATGAAGTTTTTTCCAAAAGTATTTGCTGATGCAACAATATGATCATATTTTTCAGAATGTTTTGTTACAAGTGGGGCTAAATTTTCTGGTAAATAATTTTGATAATTAGGAGAATCGCAGTGTAAAACTTTTTTAACTAGAGGTATTGCCGCAGCTTCTTTAGCTACGCTTTCTGATCCACTACCCGCTACTAAAACATGAACTTCTGCATCAATTTTAGATGCTGCAGTTATTGCATTTAAAGTAAATGGTTTAAGATTTTTATTATTGTGTTCCGCTATTAATAATACTGACATTAAATTACCTTCGCCTCATTTTTAAGCTTGCTTACTAATTCTGCAACATTTGCAACTTTAATTCCTGCTTTTCTTTTTGGTGGCTCCTCTACTTTCAATTGCTGAACTCTGTTTGTAATATCTACACCTAAGTCTTTAGCAACCATTTGATCAATTGGTTTTTTCTTAGCTTTCATTATATTTGGTAGCGATGCATAACGTGGTTCGTTTAATCTAAGGTCACAAGTTACAACTGCTGGTAAATTTACCTCAACAGTTTCTAAACCTTCGTCTATCTCTCTTACAATTTCCATGCTTTTATCTTTTAGAGTTACTTTTGAAGAAAAAGTTGCTTGAGGCCAATTCAACATCGCTGCAAGCATTTGTCCTGTTTGATTACAATCATCATCGATTGCTTGTTTACCTAAGAAAACCATATCTGGTTTTTCTTTCTCAACTACTTTTTTTAAAATTTTGGCGATAGCTAACGGTTCAATATATGTATCAGACTTAACGTGAATTCCTCTATCTGCTCCAACTGCTAAAGCTTTTCTAACTGTTTCCTGTGCTTTGTCATCGCCTATTGTAACTGCAACAATTTCTTTTACTTTTCCAGACTCTTTTAATTTAACAGACTCCTCTGTTGCATTATCATCTGGAGGATTGGTTGACATTTTCACATTGTCAGTATGAACTCCTGAGCCATCCTCTTTAACTCTTATCTGAACGTTGTAATCAATAACTCTTTTAACAGCGACTAATATTTTCATAATTAATTATAACTTATCTGGTGGGTTTTTTTGAAGGAATTCTATAAACTCATCTGACTGAATTGAAAGTTTTAAATTATCTCCCCAATTCTGTTCTTTTTCGACTCTTTTACTCCAATCGTAAATTTCAGCCATAATATTAGCGTGTTTTCTATTTTTAAGATAAAAATAAGTGCTGGTTACCCAGCTTTCTTTTTTTTTATCAACATTATGAGGTTCTTTTCTATCAGTTACCTCATCTATACTATCTTCAAAATAATTTTTCAAATCAGCGACAATTTCATCATACTTTGAATTACATCTGTTAATATTATTGTGACAAAGAATTTTTCCACTTAATGATTTTATTATATATTTTTTATCATCTCCTTTAACCACAATAGACATTGAATCAAACAAATTCATTTTTTTTTTCATAGAATAATCTTTGTTGTCTCCAACACCTAATTGAATATATTTGCCATTTTCGTATTTATAAGAATAAATACTATTTATCTCAGTTTCGATATCTTTTTTACTAAAGTGCTTAAGTAGACTTTCTTCTATGGTGATACCTTCAATTTCAAAATTTTCAATTTCATCTGCAACTAAGTTGGTTGAGAGAAATAAGATACTAAAAATTAAAAATATTTTTTTCATTTGGTGCCTGTGGCTTTTATATTTCCTGATATTGTCATGCTCATTTTTCCAGATTTATGCGATACTATTTTTGTAAAGCCTTTTTTGGGACAATAAGTATAGCTATTATCATCAATCATTGTTCCATCTAATCTAGCTTTTGACCATCTAAATGTTAAGCATTTTTTTTCATTACCAATTTTTTTAATTGTAATAGTCTTCTTATAGTCTCTATTTCTATTATTATAAAAATATGTCGATATAAATTCTCTTTTCTCACCCTCTTTCCAATTGCCTAAAGGAAATTTGCAGCCATTTTTTATATAAACTAATCCTCTTTTTTCATATCTGCTGTCCATTACCCTTCCTAAACACTGACCATTATTTGTTTTTGCAAATAATTGGATTTTTGAACCTCTTTTTCTCTCGTAAACTTGATGTACTTCACCAGTTCTTTTATTTTTCCAATCCATAGGACCGGTGACTTTAAGTTTACCACTGTGTTGTCTTTCCTTTGCGGTAAATAATTCTAGTGGAATTGATCTTTCGTTTGCAAAAGATATTTTTGGTAAAGCCAATATTATACAAATAAATATTAACTTTTTCATTAAGCTCTTAATAATTTATTTTCAGAATCGTAAGGGGAGTCCTCGATAATAGAAACTTCATGCATCTTACCAAGAATATCAATTTTAAGCTTTTGTCCTACTTTTGCGTATTCTGGTTTAACCATTCCAAGTGCAATAGATTTGTTTAATCTAAAACCATAATCTCCTCCAGTTGCTCTACCAATTACAGATCCATTTTCGTAAATAGGATTGTTCCCAAGCACGTCTGCGTCTGAAACTCCATGAATTTCCATGGTTACCAATTTATTTGAAAAACCTTTTGCTCTCCATTGATCCAGTGCCGCACGTCCAATAAAATCTCCTTTATTTGGATGGATAAATCTATCTAAACCTGACTCGTATGGTGCGTACTCAATTGAAAGTTCTGTTCCCACTAACTTATAAGATTTTTCAACTCTCAAACTGTTCATGGCTCTTATACCATATGGTTTAAGATTAAATTCTTTTCCAGCTTCCATAAGTTTATCAAAAATATGATTTTGATATTCAATTGGATGATGTAATTCCCAACCAAGTTCGCCAACAAAATTTACTCTCATAGCATTACAAGGTGCTAAACCAATGTTAATATTTTGTGCACTCAGCCATTTAAATTTTTCATTTGAAAAATCTGTTTTAGATACTTTTTGCATTAGTTGTCTTGCTTTTGGACCTGATACAACAAGTACTCCCATGCTATTAGTTAAATTTTCATATTGAACTGAACCATCTTTTGGCATCCATTTATGAATCCAATCATGATCTAATCTTTGGTAAGCACCAGCCGAAACAAGATAAAAACTATCCTTGGCTTCTCTCATTATTGTAAATTCAGAATGTACACCACCTTTTGTATTAAGTGCGTGACATAAATTAATTCTACCAATTTTTTTAGGAAGTTTATTTGCTACTAGTTTGTCTAAAAATTCTTCGGCTCCCGGCCCTTTTATTCTGCACTTACCAAATGCAGACATGTCTAATAGTCCTACATTTTCTTTTACGTTCTTGCATTCTTTCTCGACACTTTTAAACCAATTTGATCTTCTAAATGACCAATCATCTTCTTGCTTTTCTCCATCAGTTGCAAAGAAATTTGGTCTTTCCCAGCCAAACTTTTGTCCAAAGACTGCTCCAAGTTTTTTCATTCGATCGTAGCAAGGAGCTTGTCTTAGAGGTCTTCCAGCTTCACGTTCTTCATCTGGGTAATGCACTGTGAAAACATTTGCGTAAGCTTCTTCATTTTTTTCCATTAGGTAAGATTTTGTAACGTATGATCCAAATCTTCTTGGATCCACACCAAGCATATCTATTGTTGGCTCGCCATCTATAATCCATTCTGCTAATTGCCAACCAGCACCTCCTGCTGCGGTAATTCCAAAACTATGTCCATCATTAATCCAAAAATTTTTTAATCCCCAAGCTGGTCCTACTAATGGACTTCCATCAGGTGTGTAACAAATTGCACCGTTATAAACTTTTTTAACCCCAACCTCACCAAAGGCAGGTACTCTTTTAATTGCTCCTTCAATGTGAGGAGCTAACCTATCTAAATCTTCTTGGAATAACTCATATTCGCTATCTTTTGATGGTCCATCTACATAACAACACGGTGCACCTTTTTCATATGGACCTAAAATAAATCCACCAGCTTCCTCTCTCATGTACCATGCGTTATCACTATCTCTTAATACTCCCATCTCTGGTTTTTTTTCTTTTTGTCTTTTTAGAACTTCTGGATGTGGTTCTGTAACAATATATTGATGTTCAACTGGTATCGCTGGAATTTCTATCCCAACCATCTCTCCAGTTTGTCGTGCGAAATTTCCACTACAAGATACTACGTGTTCGCAAGAAATAGATCCTTTGTCTGTTTCAACTGTCCAACCGTCTTTTGTTTGTTTAATTCCCACAACTGTTGTGTTTCTATAAATTTCTGCTCCGTGATTTCTTGCTCCTGTTGCTAAGGCTTGAGTTAAATCTGCGGGTTGAATGTAACCATCTTCTGGATGTTGGATTGCACCTTCAAGTCCCTCAATGTTACATAGCGGCCAAATTTCTTTTACTTGTTCTGGTTTTAAGAATTTTACTTTTACTCCAATTGTTTTTGCAACGCCCGCGTACTGATGATACTCGTCCATTCTATCTTTTGTTTGAGCTAAACGTATATTTGACACGACACTGAAACCAACCTTTTTACCTGTTTCTTTTTCTAAAGATTTATAAAGCTGAACTGCGTACCGGTGTAGTTGTCCGACAGAATAACTCATATTAAAAAGAGGAAGTAATCCTGCTGCATGCCAAGTTGAACCTGAGGTTAATTCTTTTCTTTCAACTAAAACAACATCCGACCAACCTTTTTTAGCTAAATGATAAAGCGTACTTACGCCTACAGCACCGCCTCCAACAACTACGACTTTGGCTTTAGATTTCATGAATTGAGAATATGATATGTTGGAATAGATTTAAATGATTAAAATTGGCTATTTTGCCTTAGACCAATAAGAATAACGAGGTTTACTTGCTGGGAACGCATCTTTCTCTTTAACGTTTTTGATATCTTTTAAGTGTAAAACCCATCGTGTTTTTGCTTTGGCACCTTTAGACTGTAAAGTATTTTTTTGTTCAATAATATTGGTCCTGACCGAATTTGATTTATCTTCAACAAAAGTTTCTATTACATCAATTTTTTTTACAATTTTTTGTTTTTTACTTTGAAAAAAGTGTTCAACTGGGAACTTGCCTGTTTTGTGTTTTACCCCATAACTTAACCCAGTGGTTGCTGCAGAGTATGCAAGATTTCCTTGAGATGCAGTAGCTGCAGGCCCAATCATAGGAGCTAAAGATGCTTGATAACATCCTGACAAAAAAAATAAGGATATAATTCCAAAAAAAATTTTCACTGCTTGTCAGTAACACAGTGTTTTAATTTTGAAAGAAAATTATGAGTGATATTTCGTTACAGGATATTACTGTGATTAGAAAGTAAACTTAAAGTTGTGTTAATCTTTTTTCTGTTTTCCAAAAAGCTGCTTGTGGTTTTTTTCTATTCTTGCTTGAAGATTTAGTCCCAAAAGTTGTTTTCTAGTTTTTTCTATCCTTTTATTTATCATAGAACAAAATTCAGGTTTCTTGATGCATGGATTGATTTTAGATTTAGTGCTATCTAATGTTTTTATTTGTTTTTCACTTAAAACGTGTTCGAAGGGGGTTTTTCCAGTTTTTTTCTTAACTATGTGATTAATTGTTGTTGATGTTGCTGTTTCACTTAATTTACCAGATGCGACACCTGTTGCAGGACCAACCATAGTTAACGAATTGGTATAACAACCAGTTAAGAAAATCCCAAAAAATAGCAGTCCGAAAATTTTATTCATTCCTTATCTCCAATAACGAATCAATCACAAAACTGTGGATAAATATACAGAATTTTAAGTTATAAATACAACTTATAGTTTAGGCTAATTTACTAGTCTTTTTGGTTTTCCTTCAATGCAAGAATTTAAGTTTTCAATCATCTGGTTAAAGAAAATAGAGTAATTTTCTTCTGTAACATAACCAAGATGAGGAGTTAACAATGCGTTAGGTAAAAATCTTAATTTGTGATCCTGAGGTAAAGGTTCTTTATCATAAACATCGAGGCCTGCACCAGCGATAACATCGTCCTCTAATGCTTGTATTAAATCTTTTTCATTTATTATTGGTCCTCTTGATGTATTGATTAAAAAACAAGTCTTCTTCATCATTTTTAATTCATTTTCAGTAATTAAATTTTTATATCTTTCACCTAATACAACATGAAGAGATATAATATCTGATTGTCTTAATAATTCTTCCTTACTCATTGGTAACACTCCAAGTTTATCTGCTTCTGCTAAGTTTAAATTTTCACTCCATGCAACAACCTGCATGCCAAACGCTTTTCCAATTTTGGCAACTTGAGAACCAATTTTTCCTAGTCCAATTAATCCTAAAATTTTCCCCTTTAATTCAAATCCAATAGTTGTTTGCCAATAACCTTGGAACATATTATCAATTTCCTGCTTCATATTTCTCATCAAACCAAGGATTAAAGTCCAGGTTATTTCAGCAGTTGGATTAGAGTTTATCTCAGTTCCACAAACAATAATTTTTCTACTTTTTGTATATTCTAAATCGATTGATTTATTTCTCATTCCACTTGTAAAAATGTATTTTAAGTTTTTTAACCCTTCTAATAACGACTTAGTGAGAGGAGTTCTTTCCCTCATCACAAAAAGGGCCTCGAACTTCTCTAGGGCTAAAGTAGCCTCGGCTTCACTTTGAAAAGGTTCGCTAAAAATCGTAAACTCAAATTTATCTTTGTGGTTCTCTATATCAACAAATTCCTTAAAAATATTTTGGTAGTCGTCCAAAACTGCAATTTTTATCATTTAATTAAATCTCGATGAGCTATAGGGCAATAAGTCTAAATTTGTTTTTTCATTTGCTAAAATACCAGAGACCACCTTGCCAGTTATAGCACCCAAGGTCCAGCCTAGATGCTGGTGACCGAAAGCGTAAACAATGTTTTTATAATTCTTTGAAGGTCCAATCACTGGAAGGAAATCTGGTAATGTTGGTCTAAAGCCTAACCATTCATCTTTATGTTCTTTTAATTGAGGCAAAAGTTCTTTTGCACATTTAACGATATAGTCAATTCTTTTTTTTGAAATAGGGTTTTCTAGTCCACCAAGTTCTACCGTTCCTACAGCTCGAAGACCCTGATTCATCGGAGTCAAACCAAATCCGCGATCTAAAAAAATAACCGGTCTCGTTAAAAGATTTTCCATACCTTTAAAGTGAACATGATAGCCTCGCTCAGTATCTAGAGGAATTTTTTCATCAAGCTGATCAGTAAATTTTTTTGAAAAGGCTCCGCATGCAATTACTGATTTTTCAAATTTATGATCATTATTTTCTGTTTTGATTATGGTTTCATTATTTGTAGATTGTTTTACTGTTTGAACATTTTCTTTAATATACTTCCCGCCCATTTCTATAAATAATTCAAATAACTTTTTTACAATACCCCCGGGATCTTTAGCGTGATAGGCGTAATCGTAATATGCTCCACCATCAAAAACTGGTTTCAAATTGGGCTCTAAATCTAAAATTTCTCTAGTATTCAATAATTTTTGTTTAACTCCAAAATCTGATCTAACTTTAATCTCTAAATCTCTACTTTTCATATTTTGATTAGTCCAAACATAAATGATACCTTTTTTTTCAACTAAGTTTGTAATGTCAATTTCTTGAAAAATTTCATCGTATGCATCTAAAGATAAATTTAAAATTTGATGCATGTATTTAGCGGTATGCATCATTGATTTTTTATTACAGTTTTTTAAATATCCAAGAAACCAGGGGATCATTTTTGGTACGTAATTCCATTTGAGAGCTAAAGGTCCATAGGAACTAAATAACATTTTTGGTATATCATATAAAACATCCGGTCTATTTAATTGTAAAATTGCATATGGTGAAAAATGTCCAGCATTACCATATGAAGCCATGCTTCCTGGATCTTTAGGATCAAAAATAGTTGTTGGAATATTTTTTTTTAAAAGCTGAAGTCCAATACAAACGCCTTGTATACCAGCGCCAACTATACCAACTGATTTACAAGCGTTTGATGACATATAAAATAGTTTTTATGCTAATTCTTGCTTTATTAAATGTGGTGAATTGTACTTCTTTTTACGCGTTGCTAGCAACTATTTTAGGACGGCCTTTTTTAGCAACTTTTTCTTTTTCTTTATTTTCTTTAGCTTCAATTTCTTCAAGCTTAAATTCATCTTGGGCTGCCTCTAGGCTAGTACTTTCAGTTTTTTTAATATAACCATTTATATCAGCACCTTCTTCAGTTTTTAAAGTTTCGCTAAATAAAATATCGCCTTTAACAACAGCTGTGTTTCCTATTACGATTGTTTTAGCAACAACTTTTCCTTCTAAATGTCCGTAAATTTCTATTTTATCGGTTTCAACTGGTCCTACAATTGAACCTGTTTCTTTTATTACAAGATCGTTTGTGTAAACTGGACCTTTAATCAGTCCGGCTATATCTATTGCGCCAGAAGTTCTTAAAGTTCCTTCTAGTGAGAAGGTTTCACTTATTAATGAACGACCTGTGTCATTTAAAGGTCTTGGTGCATTTGTTTTTTTTGATCCAAACATAGTTGCGTATATCACCAAATTATTGTGACGATTGCAACTAGAGAAATGTACTATTTTGGGTCATATATTGTATATCTCTAGTTGTATTAACCTAAAGATTGATCTTTGTGTATTTTACAACTCATCACAATACCAAGGCCTATCATAATTGCCATCATTGAGGATCCTCCGTAGGACATGATTGGTAACGGAGCGCCTACAATTGGTATTAATCCTAAAACCATGCCCATGTTCACAGCAACATAAATAAAGAAAGCTGTAGCAAAACTATAACAATATAATCTACCAAAACTTGTTCTTAGGGAGTGGCCTATGTTTACAATTCTCCAAGTTATTAAAATATAAATTAGTAATATTACCATTGAACCGAAAAAACCAAACTCTTCAGAAAATAATGTAAATATAAAATCTGTATGTTTCTCTGGTAAGTAATCAAGATAACTCTGCGAACCATCTAAAAAACCTTTTCCAAACAGGCCGCCAGAACCAATGGCTATTTTAGATTGTGTAATTTGATATCCTGCACCTAAAGGGTCTCTGGATGGATCTAGGAAAGTTAAAATTCTGGATTTTTGATATGGTTTTAGAAATGAAATAGCTACTGGTGCTGAAAGTAAAAAAAGTCCACCAAGATAAGCAAAAAATTTCATTTTTACACCAGCTAACCAAACAACTATTACGCCACCAACTGCAATTAAAAAAGATGTTCCGAGGTCTGGTTGTGTTATCACTAATATTACTGGGAATAAAAGTGCTAATAAAGGTTGAGCTAGGTATCTAAATTTATTCACATCACCCGAAGAAATCTTATGATAATACTTAGCTAAAAATAGTATAAGTCCAATTTTCATTAGTTCAGATGGCTGCAGATTTAAGAAATAGAGATCTAACCATCTTTGAGAACCTGATGATGTTAAACCAACATATTTAACTAAAATTAATAAAAATAAAACCCCTAGATAAAAAAGTGTAGCAGAACTGTACCAAAAACTTGTTTTTATAAAAGATATAACAAAAAATAATGTAAAGAATATTATAAATCGAATTATATGGCTCTTGGTATGATAGGCAAACTGACCTCCGTCAGTAGAATACATTGCAAAGAAACTAATTAAACCGATTAAAAAGATACAAATAGTCAAAGTTAAATCCAAAGAAAATATTTTGTCTCTTAAGGTCAAATGAGATTGTATTGAGCCAGATCTAAACATCTTCGCCTTTATAATTATCATGAATTTGTTGTCTTAAAGGATGTCTCTCTAATAATTTTTTAATAACTTTCTTTGCGATTGGCGCTGCACTTTTACTTCCTGAACCTCCATGTTCCACAACTACGCTAATCGAATATTGTGGTTCATTATATGGAGCAAAAGCAACAAAGAGTGCATGATCTCTCTGCTCATAAGGTAAATCCTCATTTTTTATTTCAAGTTCTCTTTGTTTTTCAGTAATTCTTCTAACCTGCGATGTCCCTGTTTTACCTGCAAACATGAATTCTTTTTTGCTCAATCTTGATCCGTAAGATGTTCCTCCAGGTTCATTTGTGGCTCCAAAGAATGCATCTTTTACGAAATTTATATTTTCTTGATTTTTAAATAAAGGTTTGTAGCCTAAATCAATTGTTGTATCATCAAATTCATTTGATACCTCACTATTGAAAAAATCTTCAAGTGATTTTGGATTCTTCTTTTTTTCGGCAAATATACTAAATTTACTTTTCTCACCTAAAACTATTCTAGGTTCTACGTCATAACCACCGTTAGCAATTCTAGCTGTCATCAAACAAAGTTGCATTGGTGTTGTTTGCCAATAACCTTGGCCGATACCGCTGTGAAGTGTTTCACCTAAATACCAAGACTTTCCTATTCTTTGTTTTTTCCATTTTGTATTTGGTACAACGCCTGTTTTTTCCTCGTGAAAACCTTTGACCATTGTATCTCCTAATCCATATGCTCTTGCAGTTTCCGAGAGTCTATCAATACCTAA
Source organism: uncultured Pelagibacteraceae bacterium (assembly GCA_902567495.1). GTDB lineage: Bacteria > Pseudomonadota > Alphaproteobacteria > Pelagibacterales > Pelagibacteraceae > Anoxypelagibacter. The sequence goes on along the minus strand of CACFMO010000007.1, from coordinate 33,046 downwards.
TCTTCTTGCTACTTCATAAAAATATACATCGCACGACTCCTTTATTGCTTTTCGCATATCAACAAACCCATGACCTTTTTTCTTCCAGCAATGAAATTTTTCTCCATAAAGTTCTATACTACCGCTACATTGTTGAACCATTTTTGTGTTTACAACATCATTCTCCAATGCGCTAATCGCGACCAATCCTTTTATGGTAGATCCAGGTGGGTACAATCCAGATATAGCTTTGTTTACTAAGGGTTTATCTCTGTGATTAATTAACTCTTTCCAATCTTTTGTATTAATACCATGTACAAATTTATTAGGATCAAAAGTTGGTGAGGAAACCATTGTAATAATATCGCCTCTATAAATATCCATTACACATATTGCTCCTGCCTTATCTTTTAATAAATTTGCAGAAAGACTTTGAAGTTCTAAATCAAGTGTTGTTTTATAGCTCTTTCCATTTTTTCCTTGATCTATAGAAACCTCTTTAATTCGTTTTCCAAAAGCATTTACTTCGTATCTTTTGTGCCCTACATCACCAATAATTTCGGAGTCTAATTTGTTTTCTAAACCAGTTTTTCCAACTCTCATACCTGCAGCTTTCATGTTTACTAAATAATTTTTTTGCTGCAAATCTCTTTTGCTTATTTTAGACACATATCCAATTACATGTGATGAAGATTGCTCACGATAAACTCTAGCTACTGATATTATTGGTTCAACACCCTGTAATTCATGTAAAAATAAATTTATTCTTGAAAATTCTGCCCAAGTTAAATTATCTGAAATAATAACTGGATCCCAAGGTTTTTGAGATTTTATTTTTTTCTGAATTTTAGAAACATTATTATCAGACATTTTCAAAATATTTTTCAATCTAAAAATTAATGCTGAAAGATTCTCTGCGTTTTCTGGAATTAAATGAAGTTGGAAAACCTTTTCATTAGATGCAATTTCCTGGCCAAAATAATCTTTAATAACACCACGTGGAGGAGCAAATTTCCATTCTCTAAATCTATTTTTATCGGAAAGTGTTTTATATTTTTTGCTTTCATTGATTTGTAAAGAGATCAATCTTCCAACAACTCCAAAGACAACTACTGCTTTGGCAGCAGTTAGAATAAACATTCTTCTTCCTATTAACCTTATTTTACTTCCACCACCAGAATCGCTAATCATTTCTCCTCACGAAAGTCATTTTTTTATAAACCTCAAAGATTGACCAAAATAAAGGATACAAAATAAAAGTGAAAAGTGAATTATAAAATAATGTTGCGTATTCAATTCCTGCATCAGCAAATTTATTCATTAAAAAAAAATAAATAAAATTACCAATAAATACTGCAATAACAAAGGTAAACCAGTCAGTGAATAAAGAAGTTCTGACAGTTGCATTTCTTACATATGCAGCAACTAATGAAACAAATAAATAAGACAAAGCACTTGTGCCAAGAGGTAAACTAAGTACAACATCATTTATAAATCCACATATAAAGACAAAACCATAACCTAAAATATCTGGATCTCTTAAAATCCAATAATAAATTACTATGAATTGTAAATTGAAAGAAAATATTCCCCAATAATAAAATTGAGTATGAAATTCCGAAATACAAACATAAATTAATAGAATTAGAGGACCAAGCCTAAATAATGAGTCTTTAAATTTTGATAGTACAAGTGCCATTTTATCTTGCTCCACTATCTTCTTGCTGCTTTAAAGCAACGCTTACAAAGTTAATTTGATCAGGATCTGCAAAGAGATTCACTAGTTTTTTGTTGTCATCAATAACTACTTTGCCTACAGCAATACCTGGAAAAAGAACACCATCTTTTCCAGAAGTAAAAACCAAACTTTCTTTTTCGCCTAACATAAAATTATCTGGTAAGTATTCTAAGCTTGGTTCTTTTTTGCCAACTCCTGATAATATAGCTTGTGTACCAGATGGAGAAATTGTTACTGGTATCCTACTGTTAAGATCATTAAGAAGTAAAATTCTTGAGGACACAAAATTTACTTCTACAATTCTACCTGCAAGATAACCCTCATTAAGAACAGGCATACCTAATTTGATTCCTGAATTACTCCCTTTGTTTATTATTACAGAATTTAAATAAGGGCTATTTTTGTCTAAAATTACTTTTGCGTTTACAACAGAATAAGGAGATTTTTTTTCTAACTCTAAAACATCCTGCAACTTATTATTTTCAGCCGCTAAGAAAGAAGCTTGAAAGTCTTTGCTTTTTAAATCCTCTAATTCCTTTTTTAATCTTTCATTCTCTTGGTAAGTAAAAATATGTTTTACAAAAAAATCTTTTGATGCGCCTGAAAATTTAATAGGAGAAGATGAAACAGCTGATAGTCTATATATACCGTCGTTAATAAGACTACGTAAAATTTTAATAGGCTTTAGATTTGAATTATCTAAAATAAAAATAAATAAAGAAAGTAAAATTAAAACGAATAAAGAAAACTTTTGTTTTGCTCCTCTTTGTAAAAGAGCCGAACGAATAACTATACCAAAATCATCTCGGCTTGTAGACATGTTTTAAATTCGATAATCTTAGTACTCCGAAAGCATTGTAGAGAATAATTCTTCTTGCTCTAATGCTTTTCCAGTTCCAACAGCAACACAAGATAAAGGATCATCTGCTATTTGAACAGGTAATCCAGTTTCTTTAGAGATTAATTTATCAATATTCTTTAGAAGAGCTCCACCTCCTGTTAAAATCAATCCCATATCAACTAAGTCAGCCGATAATTCCGGTGGAGTATTCTCGAGTGCAGTTTTAATACCATTCATCATTACATCTAATGTTGGCTTGAGTGCCGCTGCTGTATCTTCTTCTTTAAGATTTATTTCTCTAGGAGTTCCAGATCTAATATCTCTTCCCTTCATTACGTATGTGTTTCCAGATGTGGCAATTGCTGTTCCAATTTCTTTTTTAATTTTCTCTGCGCTTGCTTCACCAATCAATAAGTTAAATTTTTGTCTCATGTAACTTATAATTGCTTGATCCATCGCGTCTCCGGCAACTCTTAAAGACTCAGAATAAACTACTCCACCCAAAGACATCACCGCTATTTCTGTAGTTCCACCACCAATATCAACTACCATCGATCCTGTAGCTTCGGATATTGGTAAACCAGCTCCGATTGCAGCAGCAATTGGTTCCTCAATTAATTGAACTTTTCTTGCTCCAGCTGCTAATGCAGAGTCTTGAATCGCTTTTCTTTCAACTGGTGTAGATCCAGTTGGCACACAAACTAATATTCTAGGGTTTGCAAATGCATTTTTTTTATGAACTTTTCTAATAAAGTGTTTGATCATTTCTTCTGTAACTACGAAGTCAGCAATAACTCCATCTTTAAGTGGTCTTACTGCTGAAATATTTCCTGGAGTTCTTCCCAACATGGTTTTTGCTTCATCACCTACCGCCAAAACAGATTTTTTTCCTTTTTCTTCAATAATTGCTACAACTGAGGGCTCATTCAAAACAACACCTCTGCCTTTAACTACAACTAATGTATTAGCAGTTCCTAAATCTATCGCCATATCTTGTGACCACATTTTTGATAATTTATTTAATCCAAACATTTTATATTCCTCTCACTTTCTCTTGGGCCATTTCTTCTGGCGCGGTTTTTTCTCTTTTAATAATCATTTTATTTAATGCATTTAAATATGCATTGGCAGAAGCAACAAGTGTATCGGTATCGGCTGCTTGACCTACTGTTGTTTTACCATTTTCTTCAATTCTTACACTCACAGTTGCTTGAGCGTCTGTGCCTTCTGTAACTGCGTGTACTTGATATAGTTGAAGCTTAACATCATGGGGATATAATTTTTTTATACATTTAAATATTGCATCTACCGGACCATCTCCAGTTTCGTTTGCTTTTTTAACATCTCCATAAACTTCTAGTGTCATCTCAGCTTTTTGAGGTTCACCTGTACCAGCAAAAACTTTTAGAGATTTTAAATTAATAACATTGCTTTCTTTTATTAAACTATCATCCACTAGTGCGATGATATCCTCGTCATAAACGTGTTTCTTTTTATCAGCTAAAATTTTAAACTTACCAAAAGCAGTTTGGATCACATCATCTGTAACTCCAGCGTAACCAAGATCAGAAAGTTTATCTTTAAAAGCGTGTCTTCCAGAGTGTTTACCCATTACTAATGAAGTTTTTTTAACACCTACGCTCTCTGGTGTCATTATTTCATATGTGTTTCTATTTTTAAGCATTCCGTCTTGGTGAATTCCAGACTCATGTGCAAAAGCGTTTTTACCAACTATAGCTTTATTAAATTGCACTGGAAAACCAGTAGCATTTGAAACTGTTTTTGAGGCTTTGCTTATTAGCTGTGTATTAATGCCAGTTTTATATGGCATTAAGTCACTTCTAGTTTTCATTGCCATAACGATCTCTTCTAATGCTGCATTGCCTGCTCGCTCACCAATACCATTAATTGTACACTCTACCTGTCTTGCACCTGCGGTTACTCCAGCCAAAGAGTTTGCAACTGCCAAACCAAGATCATTGTGACAATGCACTGATAAAATAGCTTTATCAATATTTGGAACTTTATTTTTTAGTGTTTCAATAATTTTTTTATATTCAGATGGAACTGTGTAACCAACAGTATCAGGAATATTAATTGTTTTCGCACCAGACTTAATTGCAAGCTCAACTGTTTTACACATAAAGTCCATATCAGTTCTCGTACCATCCTCACATGACCATTCAACATCATCAGTAAATTTTCTTGCATAGGTTACATGCTCTTTAATAGAGTCAATAACTTGTTCAGGCGTTTTGTTTAATTTGTGCTTCATGTGTAAAGAGCTTGTAGAAATAAATGTATGAATTCTAAATCTTTTTGCAGATTTTAGAGACTCGTGACAAGCGTCTATATCTTTTTTTGTATGTCGCGCTAATCCAGCCGGGACTGATTTTTTTAAAATTTTGCTTATTGCTGAAACTGCTTCAAAATCACCAGGTGAAGCAATCGGAAAACCTGCTTCGATTACATCAATTCCTAACTCGTCAAAAACTCTTGAAATTTGAATTTTTTCTTCAAGAGACATAGATGCACCTGGAGACTGTTCTCCATCACGCATCGTGGTATCAAAAATTATTATTCTATTTTTATCTTCCATTTTTTTTATTTTGGTGTCACACATAATACAATTTATGCGTTAATTTGCAAAATAATTATTTAAAAAATTAAAAATTACGAACCAGATCGGCTTAATTCTTCGATTTATCGACTAGCTTATTCTTACCAATCCAAGGCATTAAATCTCTTAATTTTTTACCCACTTTTTCAATAGGATGTTTTGCAAGTTCTTCTCTCATTTTCAGAAAGTTTTTCTGACCACCTTTGCATTCATCCATCCATTGTTTTGTAAATTTACCCGACTGAATATCTTTTAAGACCTCTTTCATTCTCTCTTTTGTTTTTGAATCTACAATTTTTCTTCCTGAAATATATTCACCATACTCAGCTGTATTAGAAATTGAGTAATTCATATTTGCAATTCCACCTTCATAGATTAAATCTACAATTAATTTTACCTCATGAAGAGTTTCAAAGTATGCCATTTCAGGTGGGTAACCTGCTTCAGTTAAAGTTTCAAAACCATTTTTTATTAATTCTACTAAACCGCCACATAAAACAGTTTGCTCACCAAATAAATCTGTTTCACATTCATCTTTAAAAGTTGTTTCAATAATTCCGGATCTACCACCACCAACAGCACTTGCGTATGACATTGCAAGATCTCTAGCTTTACCTGAACTATCTTTGTGAACTGCCATTAAACATGGAACACCACCACCTCGTTGGTATTCACTTCTCACCAAATGTCCAGGACCTTTAGGTGCAACCATAAATACATCTAAATCTTTTCTAGAATTGATTAAATTAAAATGAATATTCAAACCATGAGCAAATGCCAAACTAGTACCCTCTCTCATTCTTTGTGCAATATGATTTTTATAAATCGATGCTTGAAGTTCATCTGGAGTTAAAACCATAACAACATCTGCCCACGCTGCAGCATCTGAAAGTGACATTACTTTTAATCCTTCACTCTCAGCTTTTTTTATACTTGATGAACCTTCTCTAAGAGCAACTACAACATTTTTTACACCACTATCTTTTAAATTTAGTGCGTGAGCATGTCCTTGGCTACCGTAACCAAAAATTGCAACTTTTTTGTCTTTTATTAAATTTGTATCTGCATCCTTTTCATAAAACATTTTCATTTTGTAATTCCTTTACTATTTAAATATTTCAGAGCCTCTTGTCATTGCAACGGCACCAGTTCTTGACGTGCTAACTAATCCAAGCGGGCTTAGTGTCTCGATTAGTTTATCAATCTCTCTTCTTAAAGCAGTTACTTGAATAACAAAAGAGTTTTTTGATTTATCTAATATAAAAGAATTATATTTTTTGCATAATTTTTGAGCTTTCTCCCTATTTTTCTTGGATGAAACAACCTTAAACAAGGCTAACTCTTTAAACAAAATATTTGGATCATTTCGTTTAAAATCAGCAACTTTATGAACTGGTATCAGCTTTTTTAGTTGAAGTTTAATTTGTTCAACAACTGAAGGTGTACCAGAAGTAACAATAGTTATTCTAGATATATGTTTTTTTTTATCAACTTCTGCAACAGCTAAAGATTCTATGTTGTAACCTCTACCAGAAAATAGACCAACAACTCTTGCTAATACTCCAGCCTCGTTATCAACCCATACTACAATTATGTGGTGCTCAGATTTTCCTAGTTTTCCAGGTTCACTATATGCTGATTTTGATTTTGCCATTATACTAAAGTTTTACCTTCATCTGAAACTTCCTCTTTCTCATCCTCAGGACCTAAAAGCATTTGGTTATGTGGTTTTCCCGAAGGTATCATCGGAAAGCAATTTTCTGTAGGATCTACTCTACAATCAAAAATAACTGGTTCATTTATATTAATCATTTCATTTATTTTTTCATCTAATTCATCTGGCTTTGTAGCTTGAATTCCTACACAACCGTATGCTTCGGCTAGCTTTACAAAGTCAGGTAAAGCTGCGGTGTAACTTTCAGAATAATTTTTTTCGTGTAAAAGTTCTTGCCATTGTCTAACCATTCCCATGTACTGATTATTTAAGATAAATATTTTAATTGGTAGTTTATATTGCACAGCAGTTGACATTTCTTGCATAGTCATCAAAACAGATGCTTCACCTGCAATATCGACAACTAGTTTATCTGGGTGAGCAATTTGAACACCCACTGCAGCTGGTAAGCCATATCCCATTGTACCTAGTCCACCTGAAGTCATCCATCTGTTTGGTTTATTAAATTTATAATGTTGGGCAGCCCACATTTGATGTTGTCCTACTTCGGTTGTTATAAAAGTATCTTTGTTTTTTGATAATTCATAAAGTCTCTGTACCGCATATTGTGGTTTGATAACCTCTTTGCTATTCTTAAAGCTTAAAGATTTTTTTTGTCTCCACTTATCTATATCCTTCCACCATTTAGAGATGTTTTGTTTATTGGAGTTTAAAAAATCTTTATGTTTTTCTTTTATTCTTTTATTTAAAGCTTTTAAAAAACTGCCAACATCACTGATAACTGCTAAATCTACTTTAATATTTTTACCAATAGACGATGGATCAATATCTACATGAATTTTTTTTGACTTAGGTGAAAACTCATCTACTTTTCCAGTTATTCTATCATCAAACCTTGCTCCGATGTTTATCATCAGATCGCAACTATACATAGAATTGTTTGCCTCGTATGTGCCGTGCATTCCTAGCATCCCCAAAAATAAAGGATCGTCTCCAGGATAAGCGCCAAGACCTTGTAAGGTAGAAGTTATTGGGAAACCAGTTATTGAAACAAGTTCTCGTAATGACTTGCTTGCCTCAGGACCTGAATTAATTACACCTCCTCCAGTATAAAAAATTGGTTTTAATGACTTCTTCATCAAATTTATAACTTTGTCTAAATCACTAGAGTTTATTTTTCCATTTGGTTTTGATTTTCCGTTAAGTTTTTTCTTATTTGAACTTTTTAAAACAAAATTTGTTTTTTTAAATTGAATATCTTTTGGTATGTCAACTAAAACTGGTCCAGGCCTTCCGGTTGTTGCAACTTCAAATGCTAAATCCATTACTTTGGCCAAATCGTTTACGTCTTTAACTAACCAATTATGTTTTGTACAAGGTCGCGTAATTCCAGTCGTGTCACATTCTTGAAATGCATCTGTTCCAATTAAATGAGTTGGGACTTGACCGCTGATACAAACCAAGGGAACTGAATCCATATAAGCATCTGTAAGAGCAGTTACAGCGTTTGTAGCTCCAGGTCCAGATGTAACTAACAAAACTCCAGGCTTTCCAGATGAACGTGCATATCCCTCTGCTGCATGTCCCGCTCCTTGTTCGTGACGAGCTAAAATATGTTTTATAGTTTTATGATTTTTTAATTCATCGTAAATGGGTAGAACAGCACCACCTGGATAACCAAAAATATGTTCAACATTATGATGCTCTAAAACCTTAAAAACTATTTCAGCGCCTGATATTAATTTTCCCATTAATATAATCTATCTTAGGAAAATTTTGGGTCAAGTTTTAGATAAATAAGTTAGAATTTTTTTTCTTAAATCGAGATAATTAGTATCGTAAAAGCCCTTCCAATCCTTCATCTGACCTCGTTGCCATGTATGCTGTCTTTTAGCATACTGCCTGGTTCTTATAAACACTCTCTCTTTAACTTCCTCTAATGAAATTTTTTTTCTCAGAAATTGAGTTATCTCATTAATACCTATTATAAAATTAGATGAGTGAGAAGAATTTACTTTCTTTTTGATAAATTTTTGTACTTCTTTTATTGCACCTTGTTGTAACATCAATTCAAATCTTGTGTTTATTCTTTTTAGTGTTTCTGGTTTTGGTGGAGAAAGAAAAATTTTAGTAATTTCAGATTTTTCAAATTCTTTTTTATTTGATTTTTGCCAATACCATAATGGTTTTTTTGTATGTTTATAAACTGAATAAGCTCTTTGTAATCTTTGATTGTCATTCAATGAAATTCCCTTAAATATTTTTGGGTTCTTTAATATGAAATTTCTATTTATTTTTATATTTTTATATCTTTTTGGAACGTTCGGTATCTCTGAAAAGCCATCTGTTAATGTTTTAAAATAAAGACCTGTTCCCCCTACGACTAACGCAATTTTTCCTTTTTTATTTATTTGTTTTATTTTTTTTGATGCAATTTTATACCATGAGCCGGTTGAAAAAATTTTTTTTACCGAAGTAAAACCATATAGATGATGTTTTTTATTTTTTTTTAGAGGTCTTGCAGACAAAATTTTAATTTCTTTATAGACCTGCATGCTGTCAGCATTTACAATTTCAGCATTTATTTCTGATGCTATGTCATCCGCTAGTCTTGATTTTCCTGAAGCAGTTGGTCCAAATAAAAGTATTATCTTTTTTTTAATATTTTTAGGCAAGTTATTTGTCTTTAAATTCTTTTGCCGACTCCATTCTTCCTAGGGTAAATTTTTTTGATATCAGCTTCTTTTCTCTCCAAATTTTAACAGTAACTCGTTTGTTTGGTTTTGTATTTGCTACAACTCTCGGAAGATTTCTCATAGTCTTAATCTTTTCCCCGTCAAATTCTAAAATAATATCTCCAGACTTTATTCCGCCTTTATCTGCAGGACCATTTTCTGAAACACCACCAATAAAAGCACCCTTGGGTTCGTCTAGACCAGCAACAGATGCTATTTCTTTTGTAACTTCTTGTATTCTTACTCCTAGCCATCCTCTTTTAGTTTCACCAAACTCAATTAGTTGATCAATTATTGTTGAAGCGTAATTCGAAGGTATTGCAAAACCAATTCCACTACTTGCTCCTGAGGGACTTATGATTGCTGTGTTAATCCCAATTACATTTCCATTCATATCAAAAAGTGGTCCACCGGAATTACCTTGATTAATAGATGCATCTGTTTGAATAAAATCATCGTAACGAGTTAAATTTATGTCACGGTTTCTTGCAGAAATTATTCCTGAGGTAACTGTTCCTCCTAAACCAAATGGATTTCCTATTGCCATAACCCAGTCACCTACTCTTGCTTTATCTGAGTTCCCAAACTCTACTATCTTAAAACTTTCTTTAGTATCAATTTTTAAAACAGCTAAATCAGAATAAGGATCAGCACCAACGACTTTAGCTTTATATTCTTTATTATTAATTCTAACGATAATGTCCTCAGCATTAGCTATTACATGGTTGTTTGTAATTACTGTTCCATTTTTTTTGATAACAAAACCTGAGCCAAGTGATGTAGCTTTTCTTTCGGTTGGTTTGTCAAATTCTTTAAACATTTCTCCAAATGGAGATCCAGGTGGAAACTGAAATGGAAATGGATTTGCTTGAGTTTTAACAGTTTGAGTTGTTGAAATATTTACTACAGACGGCATCAGTTCCTCAGCGAGATCTGCAAAAGATTCTGGTGCTGTCTTTGACCAAAGATTAGTGTTTATAAAAAAAACTAATATTAAAACTTTAGTCGTGATTTGTTTTAAAAATTTCATTGTCTTTTAATATACCAAATAATTATAAATCCAATTATCGTAAATACTACTCCTAGAATTCTTAAATTATTAGCTGGCATAGCCTCAATTAATTTAGACATATTCTTGATTTTTGACGGAAACAAGGCGCATATCAGCCCCTCGACGAATAGTATTAAACCAATGGCAATAATGAATTCCTTCACGCCTTGATTATTGTTTTTTTGAAACTCCTGCTTTACCGAAGAATTTAAAGAAATCGCTATCAGGTGATAGGATTAGTGAAGTATCTCCACCAATTAAAGCTTTTTCGTAAGACTGCATTGCTCTGTAAAACCCGAAGAACTCTGGGTCACGGCCAAAAGCTTCAGCAAAAATTCTGTTTCTTGCACCGTCACCTTCCCCTTTCATAATCTCAGATTGTTTGTTTGCTGTAGCTAAGATTACGGTTACTTCTTTATCAGCTGTTGATGTAATTTTTGCAGCTATCTCGGCACCTTGCGCTCTAAATTCCTTTGCTTCTCTTTCTCTTTCTGTTTGCATTCTTTTAAAAATCGCTTCACTATTTGCTTGAGGTAAGTCGGCTCTTTTAATTCTAACATCAACGATTGTAATTCCAAAGTTTTGGGCTTCGATGTTCACATCATTTTGAATTGTTGCCATATGTTTAGATCTATCTATCGATAAAAGTGTAGCTAGGTTTTGGGTACCCAATACACCTCTTATTCTTGAATTTATAATTGTAGCTAGCCTTGATCTTGCAACATTCTCATTACCTACAGAAATATAAAATTTTAATGGATCAACAATTCTGAAACGTGCAAATGCATCAACTATAAGTCTTTTTTGATCAGCAGCAATAACTTCTTCCGGTGGGGTGTCTAAGTTTAGTACTCTTCTATCAAGATAAGCAACGTTTTGAATAAAGGGTAATTTAAAATTCAATCCAGGTTTGGTAATAATTTTTTTTGGGTCACCAAATTGTAAAACTATAGCCTGATTAATTTCTTGAACGATAAAAAGACTTTGGTAGCCAGTTACCGCTAAAACTACTATTAATGGTATTAAAAATTTTTTCATTAGTTCGCTTTCTTCTTAATTTCTGGAAGAGGTAAATAAGGTACCACTCCTGATCCTGATTCTTTATCTATAATAACTTTGTCAATATCAGCTAAAACTTTTTCCATTGTTTCTAAATACATTCTCTCTTGTGTAACTTTTTTTGCTTTTGAATACTCGGTGTATATAGCTAGAAACCTACTTGCTTCACCCTCAGCTTTAGCAACCACTTCTTTTTTGTAAGCTTCAGCTTGTTGTAGAATCTTTTCTGCTTCCCCTCGTGCTCTCGGTATAACATCGTTAGCATAAGCTTCTGCTTCGTTTTTAGATCTTTCTCTATCAGCTCTTGCAGCCTGTACATCTCTAAATGCATCGATTACTTGATCAGGTGGATCAGCTTTTTGTGTTTGAACTTGGGTTACCTGAATACCTGAACCATATTCGTCTAAAATCCCTTGTGTAATTTCTTGAACTTCTACTTCAATTTTAGATCTACCTTCTGTTAGGATAGATTGAATTTTGCTTTTAGCTATAACTTCTCTCATAGCAGTTTCCGAAGCAGCTTTAACTGTTTCTAAAGGACTTTGAATATTAAATAAAAATTTTCCTGCATCTTTTATTACCCAAAAAACTGAGTAGTCAATATCAACTATATTTTCGTCTCCAGTTAACATTAGACTTTCCTCTGAAACATCTCCTATACCAGAAGATCTTCCGCTATCACTTGCAGATCTAAATCCAACATCAATTCTATTAACCTTTGTGACCTTTGGGGTAAAAACTCTCTCAATAGGAAATGGTATGTGATAGTTTAATCCTGGCTGGGTTGTTTTTGTAAATTTTCCAAATCTTAAAACTACTCCTTGTTCATCTGGCAATACTCTGTAAAGACCACTAAGTGCCCAAAGAACTAACAGAACTACTAAACCAATATAAATTGGTTTATTTCCACTTGACCGTCCACCTGGAAATATTCTTCCAACTGAACCTTGAGCTTTCCTAATTAAATCATCTATGTTTGGAGGCTGCCTTCTTTGGCCTGAACCATTACCATTGCCGTTATCATTTCCACCTCCTGGAGGAGATCCCCACGGTGACTCTCTTTTAAATGTAGTGTCGTCTACTGACATGACACTTTATATAGTGACTTTTTGAATAAAAACAAGTTATGATAAAGCGATATAATGTCCGAAAACAAAGCAAAATTAAGTGATAATCTCAAAAAGAATGTTGCTCCAAAAAATTTTAAGAAAAATCCGATAAAGGGAACAAAATTCACAATAATGGTTTCCAGTGCAAAGGGTGGGGTTGGAAAATCTACATTTGCAATAAATTTAACATTTGCACTTCAAAAAAAAGGTAAAAAAGTAGGATTGTTAGATGCCGATATACATGGGCCTTCATTACCTAAAATGATTGGACTAAATGATAAACCTAAGACTGACGGAAAATTTCTTTTTCCATTAGAGAAATACGGTGCTCAATTTATGTCTTTAGGATTTTTAGTGGATGAAAAAACTCCAATGATTTGGCGAGGTCCAATGGTAATAAGTGCTATCAAAACTTTAACTGAGAAAATAGCATGGAAAGATTTAGACTACCTTATAGTAGATATGCCTCCTGGAACAGGTGATACTCAGCTTACTTTTGCCCAGGATGTTAAGATTGACGGAGCAATCATTGTTTCCACTCCACAAGAATTGGCTTTAATGGATGTACAAAGAGGTATTCAAATGTTTGATAAAACTAAAATTAAAATAGTTGGATTGGTAGACAATATGAGTTTTTTTAAAACTGAAGATGGTAAAAAACACAACATATTTGGTGAGGGTGGTGTTGAAAAGACCGCAATAGAATTTAAAAAAAACTTTTTAGGAAAAATTCCTATAAGCACAAAGTTAAGAGAGTCAGCAGATTTAGGGTTGCCATTAATTTATAAAGAACCTGATGATGAAATTTCAAAAGTATTTTTAGAGATTGCAGATAAAGTTATGCGAGATGTTGCTTAAAACCAAAAGAGTCCATTAACTCATTCCACTCTCTTTTGGAAAGTCCTGAAGACTCCATATTGCATTTTTCGCCTTTTATCATTTTTTGTATTACTATTTTTCCTTTAGCAGAAAGCTCCATGCCACCAACTCTATAATCGATAAAAGCATCATAAGTTGTGGGAACCCATTTTTTAACAGTGTTTAACATTACATCTGCATACTCTCTAATTTCAAATTGCGCGTGACTATCTGCTCTTAATGCTAAAAAATTAAGAAGATTTAATAGATCTGTTTTCCAATACCACTGAGTGTAAGAATTTAATGTAAGGTTCATTCGGGCTAACTCTCTAGCTAGACCCTGCTTTTTATCATCAATAACACTTCCATCATATTTCTCATTAAGCATTTCTTCATAATGTTGGTAATTTCTCTCTGCATCTTCTTTTAAAATTTTTAAAATATTATCAGCTTGTTTTCCATTTATGAGTTCGCCACGACCTTGTCTATTATTGGTAGATTGAGCGGCAAGATTTTCCCTTTCTGGCACATAAAATTCTTTATCCATTATAGAATATCTAGCGGAATATTCATTTACGTTTGCAGTTCGATGTCTAATCCATTGTCTTGCTATAAATATTGGAAGCTTTATATGATATTTTATTTCACACATCTCAAAGGGAGTGCTGTGTCTATGTCTCATTAAATATTTTATTAAACCACTATCAGTTGAGACTTTTTTAGTCCCTTTTCCGTACGAAACCCTTGCTGACTGAACTATTGATGTATCATCACCCATGTAATCGACTACTCTTACAAAACCATGGTCTAACACGGGCATCGCCTCGTAAAGAACTTTTTCTAACTCTGGCGAGGTCACTCTTTTAGTAATATTTTTTTGTGATTGTTGGTCTAGAATTTCCTGTTTTTGCTCTTTTGTAAGTTTCATTTGAAATATTTATTGAATCTTTATTTTTTGATTTTATATTATATCTGTTGGTTTTCCAACTATGACGATAAACGAGTTTCGTAATAAACATTGCGGACGTGGGGGCAGTACCCACCACCTCCACCATTTACAACTTATGGGGGTGAATCAGAATCGACGAGTGTCTAAAGGCTATTCTTTCGTTCGAGATGGTTCCGACGTAACGGGCTAATTATAAATGCAAATGATAAATTTGCACTTGCTGCTTAATTAACTTTGTTAATTAGGTAAACGGGGTTTGGGGCACCTGGCAACAGAACGCCCCTTCCAAAGACTCAAAACTCCCGTTAAACAATAATTTTTAAAAAAGTGGCCACACTGGTGTCACAGTGAGAAAAGAAATTTTAGTGTGCGGGGGAATTGTTCTTTAAATTAAAACTCTTATCCAGGAAAAAATAAAATAAGCAATACCCAAATACGTGCCAATTGCTGTTGTATAAATAAATATATATTTTGCTGTTTTTGCATGTTTGTCGTTATCTGGATTGAAACCAAATATTTTTATTAAGATAATTAATGGAATAAACACGACAAAAAAAAGTAGAACAATAACTGCTCCAAGTGCCATAAAAGATAATAAAACGGGGTAAAGAAAATATACACCTATACCTATAAGTATTAATCCTGGCAAAAGAGTTAACATTTGTATCATAAATTAAATAATAAAATGAAGCTTTGAAATAGGAGCCAAAAAAAGAAATTAAAAAAAACAAAATAATTAAAGTATTTTTTAAAAATGTTAACGAATGTTGCTACAAAGATTAAACTAAATAAAATTGCTTTAACAACATCAAAATCATTATATAAATTGTTAAAATAAATTATCATTGCGGCAGGCAAACAAGCAAAAATAAAATAAAGAGGATAATTAAAATAACCATCATTTGCTACCCACTTCATGAACCTTGAGTCAAATAAAGCTTTTATATAAAAATAAAGTTTAATCATTGGACTTATCATATCTGGACTCACTGGCGGGCACAATACGGACTCACCTAGCAAAGAAATAGCCGTTTTTTATGATCTAGAATTGTTGTATAATGTTAAACGGTTCAGGGCACCTGGCAACAGAACGCCCCTTTAAAAAAAAGGAAAATTTTATGATTAAAAAATTTTTTAGTATTGCAAAATTCCCAATCTCTATTGTAGTTGGTGGATATGCTTATTTTTGGTTAATAAACAATCCTCAAGAAAGTTATCCCATACCCATAATTTTATATTGGATACCAGATGTTATAGGTTGGAATGGTTTTTTTATATTACTTGGAATTCTTGCTGGTTTAATAACTTTAGGGATTTGTTTAAGTTTAGCGGGAGAGGATGAAGATTAGGCACCGGGCAACAGAACGCCCCTTTAAATCTCTGATTCTTCTTTAATACCAACAATTAAAAATTTTGTGACGCACTGTGGACGCAGTGAGAAAGTATTTTCATTAATTATAAAATTGTGGTGGTGAGTCAACTCGAATACATTTAAAGGGTCTGGTTTTTTCTTTAATCATGCCGTCAACTCCTATGTCGTTATTATAAACATTGACCATATTTGCTTTGTTTTTCTTTTTAAAAGTTTTTAAGTCAAGTTGATAGTAGTGATAAAAATCTATACCTTTATCTTTCCAAGATTCTCCCCAAATAAAAAATTTACCTTTTGTATAAGCTATCTTATAAATTTTATCGTTTTTTTCCATTTCATTTGGAGTTCCATAAGCAGTTGAAATAGCTAAATTTTTATCTGGATCTATCGTATAATAATCATGCCATTCAATTCCCTTTATTCTCTTGCAATGTAAATACATTTCTTCTGCATAAGCGTTACCACCCCATAACAAACCCAGAACCACGATCGTTAAAAGTTTTTTCATATTAGTCACAAGCCATGTTTTCTCTGGCTCCTTTTAAAACTCCACCCCAAGCCATAACAGCAATAAAAATTAGAGGGCCTATCCCAAAAGAGTCATAAGGTCCCTTATGCAACAACCAAACAATAACTCCAAGAACTCCACCAGCGATTGCTCCTAATATATCTTCTTTTTTCATTTCTTAGAATTAAGCCCAATAACAATTTGTAACAAAATCCATAAACCCAAAATTGCAAGATGACCTGTTGGAAAATAAGAGTCAGATCTCCACCCCATATAACCTACAGAAACAGTAATATAGTCTCCTAATAGCAAAAACAATGGAACTATGAACATAATGAAAAGAATAGTGAACATCCACAAACCAGTGTCTTTTTTAACTTCTTTTAAAACAGAATTTTTAAAAACTTTTTTTCTAGAACTATCTATGATTGTGAATATATAGCAAACGAATAAAAATAATGGCGTAAAAAGAATGAAAAATAAATACCGTTCAATAACATTTCCGTATCTGTCATTAAATGGATTTTCAAACAAATAATATTTTGGCAAATTATCACCAAAAACATAATTAGACTCTAAAATTAAACTAGTTGAGATTGCTGAAACTAAGAAAGCTGAAACTAAATAAGCTCCAATTATAAAACCTTCTGTTTTGAAAAAGCTAATTTTCATGACACATCATAACTTGTCACACCGTTGGACTCAATACGACTCACCTACTAAAGAAATCAACGCTTCTGGTTGTATTAGAATTGTTATATAACAATAAATAACGTTAAAAGGTCCGGGGCACCTGGCAACAGAACGCCCCTTTGACTTTAGAATAAAAAAAAATTACTATTAATAATTGTGAACTTTACTCAATCAATAAGTCATTGTTTTAGCAATTATGCAAATTTTAATGGTAGAGCAAGTCGCTCTGAATTTTGGTGGTTCTTCTTATTTGTCACTATATTAGAGTTTGGTGCTGATATATGGGATGCTTCAACCGGATATGGGGAAAATGGATTTTATATTTGGATTGTTTTTGCAGCAACTATAACTCCTTCGCTATCGGTTGGCGCGAGGAGACTTCACGACTTAAATAAATCTGGTTGGTTACAATTACTTATAATCACAATTGTTGGAATTATTCCTTTGATTTTTTGGTGGGCAGCAGAAGGAACTAAAAAAAATAATCCTCACGGTAAACCAATCAAAATTAAAAAATAGTACAAAGTTAATGGCACCTGGCAACAGAACGCCCCCTATAATTATGAAAAAACTGGTTTTTATTACTCTTATATTTTTTTCTACAAATTCTTTTGCTGATTATTATGTGACAGGTAAAATAACAGGTGGTCACAAAAAATTTATGGGTTTCGCAATAGAAATAGTCAACGTTGATGCTGTAGGCAAAATAGGAGATCTTTATAATTTACAAAAAGTTTATAAAAAAGTTTCTGATTATAAAAACGGAAGATGCTGGATTGATACGAGATTAGGTCAAATTGGTAAGGTTCTTAATTTTTTTAGAAATCAAAATTTCTATGAGCGGCAAAGCGATGGTACATACAGAAAACTTAATTTAGAATATATTACTTTTCCTTGTGTAAAAAGATAATCATACTACCTATCAATATAACGACCTAGTGAGAACCAGTTAACATTGAAAGAATTCGATTAAGTTGATCAGAACCACCAGACAATTTTGTGACTTCCTGCCACTTCTTAATATTTAACTGAACTTCAGTAAATTTCTTCTCGGTAATAAAACCTTCGGTTATAACTTGAAATGTAATTTGAGTTGTTGGGGTCGTATTATCAAATTCTTCAATTATTGGCACAAGATGCTTTAATGAAGAAAGTATTAGTTTTGTATTATTTTCAAAATCTTCCTTTTTTATATTTCCACTATCAAAATTCAAGATTTTATAATCTTTGTACAATGTAGAAAATTTTTCTAACGATTTTAAATCTTTAACTTTTTGCATAATTAAGTTTAATCAAATTCACAATGAAGTTCTATAACTAAAAAACCAACTGAAAAGAAAATAAGTCATTCTGACAAAGAAGTTTACAACGAAGTGGTTTTAATAAGTAAGTAAATATGCTATTTTCTAATCTAATGCCGGGCAACAGAACGCCCCTGCGTAATGGCGTTAACACTTATTAATTCACAACTTTTTTTCTTTTGGGCACACATAGGGCACAGTGATGATAGAGTTTTAATAAGCTGTAAACAGCCACTCAACAAATTCTTTTGTATCAACACTAATTCTTAAATTATCTATATAACCAATCTCTTTAGACCAATTAGTCATTTCGATACTAACTCTATTTTTAGAGTAGAATTCATAAACAATCATGGTAACTTTACTTTTTTTCGATTTATCTGCGCTATGATTAAAGGTTCCTTTATCAATCCTCTTGGAATTTTTTTTAAACATTCCATCTAGTTCAGGCAATATTTTTTGCCAAGCTTTTTCACATTTTGAAAATTTGTAAGGACAATCTACTGAGCCAGAGATTGAATGTATAATATATTTTGAATCTTTTGATTTATAAACAACTTGT
Source organism: uncultured Pelagibacteraceae bacterium (assembly GCA_902567495.1). Classification (GTDB taxonomy): domain Bacteria; phylum Pseudomonadota; class Alphaproteobacteria; order Pelagibacterales; family Pelagibacteraceae; genus Anoxypelagibacter. Next base: position 13,996 of record CACFMO010000007.1, on the reverse strand, counting down.
AGACCATCGTAAGTTTCAGATTTGTTAAGATCAATTTCAAACGTAGAGAACTTTTTATCTTTATAATAATTTTGATGATGTTTTTTAATAGTTTTCTTATCGTAAAAATTTAATAAACTATCTCCTACACTCATCCCTTCAATTTGAAAATCTCTAATATCATCTGCCTTTGACGAAGTTACGAAGCATAGACTTAAAATGATGATGGTTAAAAGTTTTTTCATTCTAATAAGCTTCGTTAGTCATCCATTTATCAAACTCATTTGATAGAATTGAAATTCTTAAATTATCTATAATGTTATGCTTTACTTTTGCTTTTTTGCCCCAAGTAGCACACTGTAACCAAACTTGACCACTATCCATAAGAAAATAAGTTTCTTGTCTTATTACTTCCGGGTCATAGCTTCCTTGACCAACAAAATTCTTACTATATTTTTTTGCGTTCTCAAATAATTTGTCAATTTCAATCTCAATAGAATTTTTTTTCTCTTTACATAATTTTTCTGACTCAGGATAATATCTAGATGATTTACCGAATAGCAATGCTCCACTTAAACCATGTATCTTATAATTATTATCATTTTTTTTTAAATGGAATTGAATAACTTGATAATTCTGAAATTTTTCACTCCAAATATCTAAACTATAAAATTTATCATCTTTATAAGTATATTTGCGTGAAGAAAGAATAGTATTTTTATCAACAAATTTTAATAAACTATCGCCTATACTTATCCCTTCGATTTGAAAGTCTCGGATATCATCTGCCTTTGACGAAGTTATAAAGCATAAGCTCAGAATGATGATGGCTAAAAGTTTTTTCATGAGACTTATCTTATCTGGACTCACTGGCGGGCACAATACGGACTCACCCAGCAAAGAAATAGCCGTTTTTTATGATCTAGAATTGTTGTATAACGTTAAAAGGTTAACGGCACCTGGCAACAGAACGCCCCTTTAAATCTCTTATTCTTCTTTAATATCAACAATTAAAAATTTTGTGACGCACTATGGACGCAGTGAGAAAGGAAATTTTCTCTTTAACCAAAAAAACCTTTTTTTATTTTCAATAATTTCCTGACTTCTCTTTTTTCAGAGGCAATTAAAGCTAAATCGTAAACATGTAGATAAAATAATGAATCTAAACTTTTTTTATCTAAAGGTTTTTTTAATTTAACGTTTTTTTTAATAATATTTTTTAAAACCTTGTAAGCACCATCAACAGTAGCAACAGCTCCTGACATTTCACCTTGATGTTTGCCTGTTGGGATAGGAATAGAAAGAAATTCTAACATTCTATTGTTTAATGCTTCTACCAAATCAGGACTCCTAAATTGCGGAGCTAAAAGCGAAGACTCTGCCTGAACACTTTGAATAATTTCATTCTTGTTCATTTTTTTAATTATATTTTCAATTAATTCTGCTAGTCTTTTATTTTTAACTTTAACCAAAGTTTTGTGCATAATTAATTTATATTTAATTCTCTTCTAAGTTCAGCATTTTTTGTTGCTGTTATAGCAATATTGAACATCAAAGCCTTAAAAGTGTTATCAATTAATGTTTTTTTATTTAAACTTTTATCCAATTTCATTTTAAAAAAAATTTGAACAGTTTTGTACATTTCTCCAACTGTCTTTTTTTTAATTTCATCACCTAATATCATCCTATTAGTTTCCCACCAATTTCCAGCTATAGATCCAAAATTCCCATCGATTTGTCTGTGAGTTTTTGAAAGAAAGTCTGCTCCTATTTCCTGAAGTTCGTCTACATGAAAATTATTCTTTATTTCTTTTATGTGTTTGCCAAAGTTTTTTTTATTATTTTTCTCGATATTAGAAAATTTTAAAAATTTTCTCGTTATTTTTTTTTCTGGTTTAACTTTAAAAAAATCAAAAATCATAATTTCTCATGAATTATAGTTAACCCCACCTATCCTTTTCAGCCTGAATTTCTTTTTCCATTTGCTTATTTTTTTCCTCGTTAGCTTTGTCTAAATTATTTTGATAATATTTCATAAAGGATAAAAAAATTTTATTTAATTCAGGTATAATTTTGTTTTCCAGTTCTTCTTCCCATAAGTCTTCAAATCTTAAATCAATATATTTAGCTTTTAATAGTTTAGGGTCTCCCGAAATTCTTAGTGCTTTCGTTTCAGTTGCTGGATCGAGTTTTTTTGATTTTAATTCTTTATTAATTTTAAGGTATATAGCTTTTTCGTATTTTTTTTCTAATTTTTTAGATGTATCGATATTCTTGAGAATTAATAAATCTAGTTTAGGCCACCAGATACCACCATTTTTATTCTTGAATTCTTTATATAAACTAGTGTGGTCTAATTTCATTTATCTTAAAATTTAATTCAGCACCTTCAAGATAATAACATCTCCATCCGAAGTTCAATGCTTTAATTCTATCATTTTTTGATAGGAATATTTGAGGATATTCACGTTTATAATCTTTTAAAACTTTATCCACCTTCCAACCGTTATAAACATATCGGTATAAATCTTTTTCATCTGAACATTTAACCCATTCACGATCTTCTGGAGCTATTAAAATTAAACCTAATAAAGAGATAAGAAATAAGAAAAAATATTTGAATATTTTTTTCATAATAAATTTAAACTAAAAACTTGGGCAGAATTGAGGTTTATTTATTAATATACGGACGTAATTTCTGACGCAATACCGATGCACTGAAGAACCAGTTTTGGGCTTTAGGTTGTAAAATAATTATTATATAACAAGGATTAACGAAATGAGGTTCAGGGCACCGGGCAACAGAACACCCCTGTAAAATATGGATCTAAAAAATTTAAGTTATGAATAAACATTTCGAAGGTTGGAAATCAGAGGAACATAAAATTACATTTGATGTATGGAACAAAATGTCAAAAAGTCAATTTAAGTATATATTTTCTAGCTTCGAGGAAAATAAATATCTCTTAGAAACCATAGGTAATAAAGAAGAGTCTTTATTAGACTACGGTTGTTCTAGCGGATATTTAAAAAGATATTTAAATTTAAAAAACAAAAAAAAAATAAATTATACAGGTTTCGATATATCCGAAAAATCAATTAAAATAGCAAAAGAAAAATATGGTGAAAATAATTTCTTTGATGATTTATCTGCATTACCAAAAAAAAAATATGATTTGGTTTATTCAAGAGATACGATCTTACATCAAATTGATCCTTGGAAATTTATAGAGCAATTGGCTTCAAAGACAAAAAAGAATTTAATTTTAAGATTGAGAACCAGAGACAAAGGTGCCACGCTTTTGGATGTTCGAAACTCTTGTCAATTAATTAAAGGAGAATATTGGGTTCCTTATATAGTTCTAAATTATGATGAATTTTTAAATAATTTAAAGAAACTTGGATTAAAGTTTATAAAAATTAATAGGTCTTATACAGTTCTTGGAGGTTATAACAAAAGATTTTTGGAAAGATCTTTGTATTTGAAAGAAACAGGAACTTCTGAAACCTCTGTATTAGCTAGTTTTGAGAACAACGGGTCTAAAGATTTAATAGAAACATTTGTACTTGAAGGTCATAACTTTCTAAAAAAGAAAAAATTTACAACTTTATTTTATAAAATTCTAAATAAAATAAACATTTAAAAATTAAATTTTTTAAATGCATATACTGTTTACTAATTATTAAACAATCCATCCTTTAACAAGGAATTGTAAATCTTATCTTTTAAAATTAAATTACCTTCTTTGTTAAAATGGACATCTTTTGGTAAGTAATAAGTAAAAATATTTTGATCAATATCTCCATTTAAAAATTCCTCATATATTATTAAATTATTTATATTACTTTCTGAAAACTTTAGATCTAAGTAATCAAGATACTTTTTTCGAACACTATTGTCTATTAATTCAAATGGCCAAGGATAAAGAACTACATGTAGATTTATATTTTTTTTGTCTAAAAAACTTTTTAGTTCCAAAAAATTTTCAAATGCAAAATCAATAGATTGCTTTCCCTCGTTCTCCCAAGTATCTCCGTAAAAGTATTTTTGTAACCAATCATACTGATCAATTGCATACATTCTGTTAAGTTCTTTTTCTTTTACTTTGAAAAAACTTATTTTATTTTGTTTAGCTATTTCCCGACGAAATTTTAAATCTTTTATTAATTTTTCCAAATAAGCACCTATAACCTCTCGATAAACTATTCCAATCATTGTTTGTTCAGTTAATATAGATCCAAATTTAAGACTTTTTAAATCCTTCAAAAGTTTCTCCCTTTTAGGATTTTTGTAAATCTTTTTGGTAATTGGAAAATCTTTAGGTCTATCAAAATATTGGAGATTGTCACCCACATCTGATTTATCGTATAAAATAATTACAGACTTTATTTTTAGCCATTCATTATTATTAATTATACTTTTAATTTTTTTATTATATAGATATGGTGAATATGAGGACACTCCAGCATTTAAAAATTCAAAATTTTCAAAATTTTTAGATCCTAGTTCTTGGTTTAAAAGTGCTACCAAAGTGTCCTTATTTTCAAGTGCTATACCCTCTACAAAACTATCACCTATTATTATTGAATAACTCTTGTTTTTATTGACATCTTTTACATAAGAGTCTCTGAAACCAAGATTATTTGTATGTATTATATAATCAATATATGAAGATCCATAATTATATCTGGTCTCGAATGTTGAACTTTTTTTAAATGTATACTTATAATCTTTATCGGGAACTCTAAAATCTATGTCATTTTTAAAAAGTAATAAATTTTTTTTATAAATTATATCTAAGAAAAATAATTGTGATAAAATAAAATCTAAAATAATTAAAATAGAAAAAAATATAAAAAAACTTCTCATTAGCTTAGTTTTTACTATTATTTTTCAGACAAATATACTATTTTATAAAATGGAATTACCAATTGTAAATCATCCTGAATATGTTGCGAAGATTAATGAGAATAGTGTTTTTCCAATTAAAAAATTTTCATCTTTGGCAAATTATCTCTTGCAAAATAAGGTCGTTGAAAATTTTCATGTTCCAAAAGAATGTTCTATTAAAACATTGAGTACATCTCATTCATTAGAATATATTAATCATATTAAAAATAAAACATTAGATAAAAAATCTGAGATTAAAATAGGATTTCCAATTAACAATAGCGTTGTAAAAAGATCATTTTTAGCTACTGGGGGAACAGTTTTAGCAAGTAAACTTGCCTTAGACCATAAACTTGCTTGTAACACTGCAGGTGGCAGTCATCATGCATCATATGATTACGGTGCAGGTTATTGTGTCTTTAATGATGTTGCGGTAGCAGCAAATTATTTAAAGTATAAAAAGCAAATCAAAAATATTTTGATTTTAGATTTGGATGTTCATCAAGGAAATGGAAATTCAGAAATTTTTAAAAATGATAAAAATATATTTACTTTTAGTATGCATTGTAAATCTAACTATCCAGCAAAAAAATCAAAAAGCGATTTAGATATTGAATTAAAAGATAGACTTGAAGACAAAGAGTATTTGAAAATATTAAAGAAAAATATCGTTTATTTAAATAAAATTAAATTTGATTTTGTTTTTTATATCGCAGGAGTTGATGTGCATCATGATGACAAATTAGGTAAATTAATGCTTACAGATGATGGAATAAATGAAAGAGATAGAATTGTGATTGAAAATTTTTTTTTTAAAAAAATCCCATTGTGTGGTGTTTTGGGTGGTGGGTACAACAAAAGTTTTAACAAATTAATAGAATTACACGCATTACTTCATAAAAATTGTGCAGAGCTTTTCTAATATTTAAAAAATTATTTTATAAATTTACTCAAGTCTGGTTGAAAATATTTAGGTCCTTTCATAACTTTGCCATGTTCGTTATAAATTGGTTTCCCGTCTCCACCTAACTTGCTCATATTTGATCTTTGAACTTCATCAAAGCATTTATCAAGATCAATTCCAAAAGCATGCCCTGCTCCGTAAGTAACATAAAGAATATCGGTTAGTGCGTCGGCAACTTCTTTTAAATCTTTGTCTTTCAGTGCTTGGTCGAATTCATCTAGCTCTTCTTTAATTAGATCATATCTTAGTCTAATTATTTTTTCTGATGGAAATTCAGCTTTAGTCTTTACTTCTTGCCCAAAGATTTCCATGAATTTTTTAACACTATTAAAATTTGTCATAAAATCTCCATAGTTATTTGTTAAATTATTTACAATTGTCTAGGTTTAATATAATTTGGTATATGAATGAAATATAGAACTGAATTTGATTCTATTGGAAAAATTAAAGTTCCTGGTGATAAGTATTGGGGTGCGTCAACTCAGAGATCAAATAAATACTTTGATATTGGCGATTTTTTAGTAAGACCGATTTTAATTCAATCAATAGGAGTGATTAAAAAAGCTGCTGCTATAGTAAATACCAAAAATAAAGATCTTGATAAAAAAATTAGTAAATACATTATCAAAGCAGCTGACGAAGTTATAAAGGGCAAGCTTGTTGATCATTTTCCATTAAAAGTTTGGCAAACAGGATCTGGTACCCAAACTAATATGAACGTTAATGAAGTAATATCAAATAGGGCGATACAATTAATGGGTGGTAAAATGGGGTCAAAAAAGCCAGTTCATCCTAATGATCATGTTAATAAATCACAGTCTACTAATGATGTCTTTCCTACAGCTATGCATATTGCTATTGCACTTAAATCAAAAAAAAAGTTGTTACCATCACTTAAACTTCTTGAAAGGGAATTGGGTAAAAAAGTAAATGAATTTAACAAAATAGTTAAGCTAGGTAGAACTCATCTGCAAGATGCAACTCCGTTGACTTTAGGTCAGGAATTCTCTGGTTACCATTCTCAGCTCAAAAAATGTATTGAGAGAATTGAAAAAGCATTAAATGAAATTTATTATTTAGCTCAAGGAGGTACAGCTGTTGGGACAGGTTTAAATACAAGAAAAAATTTCGACAAAAAAGTAGTTAAAGAAATAAAACAAATAACCAAGCTGCCTTTTAAACCTGCAAAAAATAAATTTGCTGCATTAGCTGCGCATGATGCAATAGTAAATTTCTCTGGAACTATGAATACTACGGCGGTTTGTTTAATGAAAATTGCAAATGATATAAGATTTTTAGGATCTGGTCCTAGAGCTGGTTATGGTGAATTAATATTACCTGAGAATGAACCAGGATCTTCTATAATGCCAGGCAAGGTAAATCCTACTCAGTGTGAAGCTGTAACTATGGTTTGTGTAAAGGTTATAGGAAATCACAATGGTATTACAATGGCAGGTTCGCATGGACATTTTGAATTAAATGTTTTTAAACCACTTATCATTCATAATATTTTACAATCAATTAATATTATGGCGGACTCATCGGATGGTTTTGCTAAATATTGTATAAGAGGTATTAAAGCTGATAAAAAAAGAATTAAGCACCTCCTGGACAACTCTTTAATGCTGGTTACAGCTTTATCTCCAAAAATTGGTTATGACAATGCAGCTAAAGTCGCTAAAAGAGCTCACAAGAATGGAACTACTTTAAAAGAAGAAGCTTTAAAGACAGGTTTAATAAATGAAAAAGAATTCATGAAAATTGTAGATCCAAAAAAAATGGTTAGACCCTCTTAAATATAATATTTGTCATTTGAACAATTCTTTTAAGAATTTTTTTAATTTAAAGAAATCAGTAACACCAAGTATACCTGTGTTCAAAACATTTTGATTAAAATTTTTCTCTATTTTAAGCACATCTTGCTTATCAAACTTTTCGCTTTTATCAGAAACTATGCTGAAAAATTTGATCTTATTATTTCTCAAATTTATTTTTCCTTTCGTTGTTAAAGATGTTTCTTTATCAATAGACCCATAGATATTGAACTTTCTTAGAAAATTTTTTGTGTTTTGTGAATTAAAATTTAATGAAAAGTCTAAAAAAGGACTGTTCGAATTGTCCGAAAATAATAAGTCAAATTTAACAGTACTATCATTAGGCAGTTTCGCTGAACCATTTTTAATTCTTAGATCTCCATTTTCAAAAATTAATACCATGTTTAAATCTTTAATCCTTCCAATAAAAGATTGGGAGTGTTTCATTGAAATTTTAATTATACCGTTTATTTTTTTGCTTATACCTGAGTTTAAAACTACAGATGTCTCACTTTCAGGAAAAAAGCGAAAAAGTAATTTTCTTAAATTAATTTGATTTACATCAAAATTTAATTTGAAGAAAAAATTTTTAATAAATGAAATATCTCCTTCGATTTTTGAATTAAAATATTTATTTCTTAAAAAAGAATCAAAAATTTTAAATTCTTTATATCCAGTAAAATTTATAACTAAAATACTATCAAATAATTTTATTTTTGATTTTCCTTTTATATCACTTAAAGTACTTGTTTGATCAAATAAAATATTTACTGTTGTATTAATTTGTGGAAGTTTTAAATCCAATTTTTTTTCGCCATCAATTACATTTTTGAATTTTACTTTTAGTTTATTTTTTGAAAATATACTTTCGATACTTATAGAGTGAACTTTGTTAACGAATTGTTCGTTTAAATTGAAATTTTCAAATAAAACTTTATTTTTTTGTTCGTCTAAAAAAAACAAGTTACAATTTTTGAAAGTTATTTTGTTCTTATCAAGTATAGTAAAAAATTCAAAATAATCTCTAAAGTCATTCGGATATACTTGTATTGATGTATTGGAAATTAAAAATTCTTCAAAGTCTAAATTTTTAAATTTTTTGTTATGAAAAGTTGGTAAAAATATACTAATTTCCTCAAGATTAATTGCTTCATTTTTCTTTTCAAATTTTAGATTTACTTTTTTGATAGTAATCCTTGGTGATGGTAATATTTTATAATCAATATCACCGTAAATTTTCGTATTTACTTTAAATTGTTTAAAAATTTTATTTTCTATTAATTTTATGTTTGAATTGTAATTGTAAAAAAAGGGTTTTATTAAAAAATATCCAAAAATAAAAAAAAAGAATATAAATACTACAAATAAAATTGTTTTTTTGTTTAAGTATTTATTTAAACTTTTAAAATACTTGTTATTTAAAATAGAACTGACAATTTTAGTTGCTGAATTTTTCATTACGTTGTTTTATAAGCAGTATAGAGCTAAAAATAAAGAATTTTACAATGAGAGATTTTTTACAAAAATTAAATAACGAACAAAAATCCGCAGTATTAAATACAGAGGGACCAAGTTTAGTTGTCGCTGGTGCTGGTTCAGGGAAGACAAGAGTATTGACCTCAAGATTAGCTTACATACTAGAACAAAAAAAAGCATTTCCTAACCAAATTCTTTGTGTGACTTTTACTAACAAAGCCGCAAGAGAAATGAGGCAAAGGGTAATAAAAATTACAGGAAAGATGGACTCTCTTGCCTGGTTAGGCACATTTCATTCTATAAGCGTTAAATTTTTGAGAAGACATGCTGAGGCTATTGGATTGAAAAGTAATTTTACTATTTTAGACACTGATGATCAAAAAAAGTTAATAAAAAATATTTGTAAATCAGAAAATATAGATGCAAAAAAAATTTCACCACAGTTTATTATGGCTTTAATAGATCAATGGAAAAATAAAGGTTTTTTACCTGATGAAGTCAAACTAAATAAAAAAAATTTATTTGAGAGTCAAATCCTCAAAGTTTATAAAATTTATCAAAACAAAATAAGAGATTTAAATGCTTGTGATTTTGGAGATTTGATACTGTATTGCGTTAAACTTTTTGAAAAAAACCAAGACATAAGAAATATTTACTCAAATAATTTTAAATATATTTTAGTTGATGAATATCAGGATACAAATTTTATTCAAAATAAATGGCTTAATCTTATCGTAAATAAAAATAAAAATATTTGTTGTGTCGGTGATGATGATCAATCTATTTATAGCTGGAGAGGTGCAGAAATTAAAAATTTTTTAAGTTTTGATAAAGTGTATCCAGAATGTAAAATATTCAGACTTGAACAAAATTATAGATCAACAAAAAATATTTTGGATGCAGCTTCATTTTTAATTTCTCATAATAAAGATCGATTAGGAAAAAAGCTTTGGTCTGAAGGAGAAAAGGGTGAGGATGTAAAACTTAACTGTTATAAAAATGGCAAAGATGAAGCCGTGGGTATCGGTGAAATTTTAGAGGAAGATATTAAAAAAAAGGAGTCTTTAAATGATGTGGCTATCCTTGTAAGGGCAATATATCAAACAAGGGAATTTGAAGAGAGATTTTTAAAAATTGGTATAAATTATAGAATTATTGGTGGAATAAAATTCTATGAGAGAGCTGAAGTAAAAGATGCTATTTGCTATTTACGAATTGTAAGTCAAAAATACGATGATTTAGCTTTTGAGAGAATTTTAAATATACCACGAAGAGGTTTGGGTGAAGCTACTACGAAACAGTTGCATGAACATTCCTCTAGAAATAAAACATGTCTTGAAGATTCTGCTCGTAAACTTTTACAGCTTAATAATTTTAAACCAAAGGTGAGAGCTTCTTTAAAGCAGTTGTTAGAATTAATTTCAAAGTGGAGAGCTGATCATAAAAACAAAAAACATTTTGATTTACTAAAAATTATCCTTGATGAATCTGGATACTCATCAATGCTTAAAAATAAAAAAGATGTTGAAAATGAAAGTAGAATAGAAAATTTAAAAGAACTTTTAAGAGCTATGCATGATTATGATAATTTACAGGGATTTTTAGAACATGTTGCATTAGCAACATCCATTGATCAAGAATGGGAAGATGAAAAAGTAAATATTATGACAATGCATGCAGCTAAGGGACTAGAATTTATGACAGTTTTTTTACCAGGATGGGAAGAGGGTTTGTTTCCCCATCAAAAATCTTTGGATGAGAAAGGTGACTTTGCTTTAGAGGAAGAAAGAAGATTAGCTTATGTTGGTATTACTAGGGCACAAAAAAAAGCATATATATCTTTTGCAATGAAAAGAACATGGCATGGCGAATATATGGATAGTTTACCTTCAAGATTTGTAAATGAACTGCCAGAGGAAGGGGTTCAAAAAAATGAGGAGCATGTAAATGAGGTGTCAGATGATTTTGATTTTAACCAGGATAATCTAATTGATGATAATGAGGAATATAGAAGTCCAGGTTGGGCAAGACTAAAAAAGAAATTAACTAAATAGTAAAATGACAAATTTTACATTTTTACTAAATAAATTTAAGATTGATGGATACATAATTCCAAAAAATGATGAATATTTTAACGAATATATTTCTCCTTCAGAAGATAGATTAAAGTTTTTATCCAATTTCACAGGCTCTGCAGGATTTGCAATTATACTTAAAAATAAAAAGTATTTATTTGTTGATGGGAGATACTCAATTCAAGCTAAAAAACAGTCAGGTAAAAAATTTAAAATCATTACAATACCTAATAAATTTCCTAATGATGTCATAAAGCCAAAAAAAGAAATCATAATTGGGTTTGATCCTAAATTACATACTGAAAAACAGTTAAAATTTTTATTTAATATTAGAAACGTCAAACTTAGACCAGTTCACACGAATTTGATTGATACAATTTGGTTGGGAAGGAAAAAAAATAAACCTAAACCCTTCTTTTCAATTCCAAAAAAAAAAGTGGGAATTTCATATGAGAAGAAGATTCTGCAGGTTAAAAAATTTATCAATAAAAATAAAACTGATTTATTATTAGTCACGTCACCAGAAAATATTGCTTGGATTTTAAATATAAGAGGTCAGGACAGTTACTACTCTCCAATACCTAATTCCAGACTTTTAATTGATAACAAAGGTAGAACGACTCTTTTCGCCGAGCCTAAAAAAATCAAAAATATTAAAAAAATATTTAGAGATAAAATATTTTTAGATGATGAAGGTAATCTTGATAAGGTTTTAAAAAGCTTATCAAACAAAACTATCTGGCTAGACAATCAGTCATGTTCCTTTTACCATAAAATGATGTTAAGTAAAAAAAATCGAATTGTTCAAGAAATGGATCCAATTTATTTTCTTAAATCAATAAAAAATAGAATCGAGATTAAAAATATTGAAAAAGCTCATTTATACGATGGTATAGCTTTAACAAAATTTTTATTTTGGTTAAAAAAAAATTTTAAAAAGAAAAAAATTTCTGAAATATCTGCACAAAACAAATTAGAAAGTTTTAGGAAATTAAATTCAAATTATAAGTTTCCAAGTTTTAATACAATATCAGGTTCAGGACCAAATAGTGCAATAATACACTATAAGGCCACAATAGAGTCGAATCGGATTCTTAAGAGAGGTGATTTATATCTAGTAGATTCAGGTGGTCAATACCATTACGGAACTACTGATGTTACTAGGACAGTCTCTTTAGACAACAAATCAGAAAGTATTAAAAATATTTATACTAGAGTATTAAAAGGCCATATAGCTGTATCAAATTTTAAAATTAAAAAAAATACGACAGGTTCTATTATTGATAAAAATGCAAGGAAATTTTTGAGAAAAATAAGATTGGACTATCCTCACGGAACAGGTCATGGAGTTGGATATTTTCTAAATGTTCATGAAGGACCACACTCACTTTCAAAAAAAAATAAAATATATTTAAAAAATGGCATGATACTATCTAATGAACCGGGCTATTACAAAGAAAGATCTTTTGGAATTAGAATTGAAAATCTTTTATATATCAAAAAAAATAAGTTTAAAGAACTTACAATGGCGCCTATTGAGAAAGATTTGATTGATAAAAAAATTTTAAACTCATCTGAGATTTTGTGGTTAAATAATTACCACAAACTCGTAAAAAAATGTTTGAATAAATTTATGAATAAGAGTGAAAAAATTCAGCTAGCTAGAGCTTGTTCACCTATTTAACAATTTATACCAATTTTCCTCTGTCATAATATTTATTTTTAGCTCTTTAGCTTTTTCAATTTTTTTTCTTGTAGGCTTTGAATTTCCAATAACTAAATAATTTAATTTTTTTGATATAGATCCCAAAATTTTTGCTCCATTTTCTTCGGCTAATGCTTTTGCCTCAGAACGACTCATTTTTTCAAACCCGCCGGTGAACATAATACTTTTATTAATAAATACTCCATTTTGACTTATTTTTTGCATACCTTTGATATTTAGAACTGACATTAAAGATTGAATGATTTCAGAATTTTTTTTATTTGAAAAAAAGTCGTCAATAGATCTAATTTGAGTATCACCTATTCCATTTAGATCTTCTAAATTTTGTAAAATCTTATTTCTTTTTTTTTCATCAAATAACTCTGAGAACTGCTCAGCTTTTTTAAAAAAATTACCTAAAATTTTAGCATTTTCTTGTCCAATATGTCTTATTCCAATTGAATAAATAAATTTGTCCAACATTATATTCTTTGATTTATTAATTGCATTTTGTAAATTTGTAATTGATAATTCACCCCACCCCTCAAGTTTTTGAATTTTTAAATAATCTAATTTAAAAATGTCAGATGGTGTTTTTATTAAATTTAAATTCCAAAAATTATCTATTACTTTTTTTCCTAATCCTTCAATATCAAAAGCATCTTTTGATACTATATGTTTAAGTTTTTCTTTTGCAGTAAAATCACATTCGTAACCCCTTGAACATCTTCTTACTGCGTCTATTTTTTTAGTTGTAATACTTGTTTCTTTTTTTGTTTTTGCACCACAAAGACACTTTGTCGGAAAAATAAATTTTTTACTATTCTTGTCTCTTTTTGATTTATCAACTGAAAGTACTTGAGGAATTACATCTCCAGCTCTTTGTATCGTTACAGTGTCTCCTATTCTTATATCTTTTCTGTTAATTTCATCTTCATTATGTAATGTTGCATTTGAAACTACTACACCGCCGACTGTTACGGGATTAATTTTAGCTACAGGTGTAATTGCACCGGTTCTTCCTACTTGAATTACAATATTTTTAATTTTTGAAGAAGCTTTCACTGATGAAAATTTATATGCAATAGCCCA
>CACFMO010000006.1 GCA_902567495.1 uncultured Pelagibacteraceae bacterium | reverse complement strand
AACTTGATTATCTAGTGAGGAAGATAATCTTTTTGCTAAAAAACCTTTTTGTTTTTCAAACTTTTTAATTTCAATATTTTCTCCAAATTTTTCTCTCAATATTTGTTCTGCATTTCCAATGCCATCTATAAGTCCTAATTTTAAAGAAGTTGAACCTGACCAAAATTCTCCTGTAAAAGTATTATTTTTATCTGGATCTTTAAGTTTAGATCCACGACTTTTTTTTACTAAGTTTATGAAGTCTGAGTGTAGTTCTAACTGTAATTTTTTAATTCTCTCAATATCTTCAGGTTTCTCCTCTTTGAAGGGATCCAAAGTGCTTTTATTTTTTCCAGCAGTATATACTCTTCTTTGAACTCCTATTCTTTTGATAGCATCCTGGAAGCCAAAAGATGCTGATATAACACCGATTGATCCAACTATTGAACTAGAGTTTGCATAGATTTCATCACCTGCACAAGCGATTAGATAACCGCCTGAAGCTGCAACATCTTCTGCAAAAACAATTACTTTTTTATTATTTTTTTTTGCAAGTTGTCTGATGTAATCATGAATTAAATGCGATTGAACTGGTGAACCTCCTGGTGAGTTTATTGATATTGCTATACTTTTAGCTTTTTTAAATGAAAATGCTTTTTTAATAATCTCTTGTTGGCCAGAAAAATCTATACCTTGCCTAAATCGTCCAGCTGATCCAATGACTCCAGCTAGCCTGATATGTGGAACAATGATTTTTTTTTTAAAAAATGAAAACATATGATTAAAGGTTAATAACAATTCTTATATCAGCACATAAATTAAATTGAAATATAAATTACGCTACTCTTGGTTGAAATTGACATGCGTCACAGAGGTCTAAAATAATAATTAATTAATTTTTGAAAAGTATATAATAAACAACTTATGGGTTCAGTAATTCCTTTAAAAAAATCTGCAAACAATGCTTATTTAGATCTAAGAAACCACTTAAATGACAAGCTTGATTCTGTTGAAAAACTTATAAAAAATAAACTCAAAAGTGATGTCACATTGATAAAAAAAATGAGTGATTATCACCTTGATTCAGGTGGCAAAAGAATTAGGGCACTTCTAACAATGGGTTGTTCAAAATTAGGTGGTTATTTAGAGGGGGATAGAGATGTAAATCTTGCGGCATGTGTTGAGCTAATTCACAGCGCAACCTTGCTTCACGATGATGTTATTGATCAAAGTAAAGTGCGAAGAGGTAACAAAACTCCAAATCACATATGGGGAAATCAATCCTCTATATTGGTAGGAGACTATTTACTAAGTAGATGTTTTGAAATGATGGTTGAAGATGGAAATTTAGAGATATTGAAACTTCTTTCATCAACGTCAACTAAAATTGCTCAAGGAGAAGTTATGCAGCTTCAACACAAAGGTGAAGCTGACCTTTTAGAAGAAAATTATTTAAAAATTATAAATTTAAAAACTGCAGCTCTGTTTTCAGCTGCTACAAGAGTTGGGGCATGTTTGTCAAATTTGGATATTAAGAAGAAAGATGCTTTAGGGTCATATGGTAAAAATTTAGGTTTGGCTTTTCAAATTGCAGATGATGCTTTAGATTATTTTTCTAAAGAAAAAATATTTGGAAAAGAAATTGGTAAAGATTTTTTTGAAGGTAAAGTTACTCTACCAGTTATAATAGTATATCAAAAAGCCAATTCTATGGAGAGAACATTTTTAATTAATATTTTCAAAAAAGACATTAGGAATAAAAAAGATTTTGAAGAGACTCAAAGATTAATTAAAAAGTATAAAGCATTAGAGGCAACTTTTAAAAGAGCAGAATACTTTGTAAATGTTTCTTACGATGCTTTGGGTATCTTCGAAAATTCAGAAGAAAAAAATATTTTACAAAACCTAACCACTTTTAGCCTTAATAGATCTTTCTAAGGATAAAGTATTTCTTTTACCCAATTGTTATTTTCCTTTTTATAGTTAAGTCTTTCGTGAATTCTGTTTTTTATTTCCAACCAAAACTCAATTCGTTCAGGTTTTAGATTCCAACCTGACCAGTGAGGTGGTCTAGGGACTTTATTTTCGTCTGGATATTTATTTTTAAATTCTTCAAACCTTTGAATTAACTCTTCTCTTTTTTTCATTACACTAGACTGCGATGATGCCCACGCACCTATTCTACTCCTATAAGCTCTTGAATTATAATATTTATCAGCAACTTTATCATCAACAACATTTACTTTACCAGAAATTCTTATTTGTCTTCTAAGACTTTTCCAATGAAAACACATTGAGGCATTAGGATTTTTTTTAAGATCAATTCCTTTTTTACTATTAAAATTAGTATAGAAAATAAATCCATCCTCACTATAACCTTTTAACAAAACCATTCTCACACTTGGAATTCCATCAGGTGTTGAAGTTGCAAGTGATAATGCGTTTGGATCATTAATTTCACTTTTTTCGGCGACAGAGAACCAATTTTTAAACAAAACAATAGGATTCGCCTCATCTCCAAAGCAATTATCCAGTCCTAACGAATTTTGGCCATTTTTTTGATTCATAATTAATATAAAATAATTTATACATTAAATATCGATGTCTTTTAATACTTTTGGAAAAATATTTAGATTTACGACTTGGGGTGAGTCACATGGTCCAGCTATAGGCTGTATTATCGACGGTTGTCCTCCAAATATCCCAATTTCTGAGAAGGAAATACAGATAGATATGGATCGTAGAAGACCTGGAAACACTAAGTTTGTATCTCAAAGGAAAGAGTCGGATAAAATAGAAATTTTGTCTGGTGTGTTTGATGGAAAGTCTACGGGAACTCCTATTTCAATATTAATAAGAAACGAAGATAAAAGATCTAGAGATTATGAGTCGATAAAAAATAAGTTTAGACCAGGCCATGCTGATTTCACATATTTTAAAAAATATGGAATAAGAGATTTTAGAGGAGGAGGCAGACAGTCTGCAAGAGAAACAGCCTCAAGAGTTGCTGCTGGTGCTATAGCTAGAATAGTATTAAAAAATTTATTAGGAAAAAAGTTTAGTGTTTACGGTGCTGTTATACAGTTAGGATTAATGGGCTGTGATAGAAAAAATTGGAATAATAAAGAAATAAGAAAAAACCCATTTTTTTGCCCTGATAAAAAATCAGTAAAACTTTGGGAAAAATATTTGATGGCAGTAAGAAAATCTGGTTCATCATGTGGTGCTATAATTGAGCTAAGAGCAAATGGTATACCTGCAGGACTTGGTGCACCGATTTACTCTAAACTTGATACTGACATAGCAGGTGCTTTAATGAGTATTAATGCCGTTAAAGGAGTAAATATCGGTGCAGGCATGGGTGCTGCATATTTATCAGGGGAAGAAAATTCTGATGAAATGAGATCTAAATCTGGAAAGGCTAAATTTAAAAGTAATAATGCTGGAGGAATACTTGGTGGTATTTCCTCAGGGCAGGAAATAATTGCTTCATTTGCTGTAAAACCAACTTCGTCAATAATTAATAGTAGAGAAACAATTGATAAAAAAGGTAAAAATACAAAAATATCTGTCAGAGGCCGTCATGATCCTTGTGTTGGTATAAGAGCTGTTCCTATTGGTGAAGCTATGCTTTCATGCGTGTTGCTAGACCACTTTTTAATGAATAGAGCTCAATGTGGTTAAGATAAGTTTTTATTTTTTGCAATAACCACGTTAGAATTTAAAATACTTTCGATTTTCTCAACAATACTGTTACTGTCTAATCCTGCTGTTTTGTACATGTTATCAGGTGTATCTTGATCTAAAAATTTATCAGGTAAAATCATAGATCTAAATTTCAATCCTTTATCAAAAAATCCTCTTTCAGATAAAAGATTTGAAACATGAGATCCAAAACCACCTATGGAACCTTCTTCAATTGTCAAAACAGCTTCATGGTTTGAAGCTAATTCCAGAATTTGTTTTTCATCTAAAGGTTTTGCAAATCTTGCGTCAAAAATTGTCACAAAAATTCCTTTCTTATTTAAAGTTGTGGCAGCTTTTTTGCATTCATTCATCCTTGCTCCAAAATTAAGAATTGCCAAATGTTTTCCAGACGAAATAATTCTACCTTTACCAATTTCGATAGTTTCATTGATATCAGGTAATACTACACCAAAACCACTTCCCCTAGGATATCTGAAGGCTGATGGCCTATCATTTATGTTTACTGATGTATTTATCATTCTTACTAATTCAGCCTCGTCGCTTGCTGCCATTACAACAAAATTTGGTAGAGTAGAAAGGTATGTAGTATCAAATGATCCAGCATGAGTTGCTCCGTCTGAGCCGACTAAGCCTGCTCTATCTATGGCAAATCTAACTGGTAAAGATTGTATTGCAACATCATGAACAACCTGATCATAAGCCCTTTGTAAAAAAGTTGAGTAAATAGCAGCATAGGGTTTGTATCCTTCGGTAGCTAATCCAGCAGCGAAAGTTACTCCGTGTTGTTCGGCTATGCCAACATCAAACATCCTGTCAGGAAACTTTTTTTGAAAAAGATCTAGTCCAGTTCCCGATGGCATTGCACCGGTAATTGCTACAATTTTAGTATCATTCTGAGCATGTTTAATTAAGGTATTTGCAAAAACCTTTGTATAAGAAGGTCCTGCTGATTTACCTTTTGCTTGTTTACCAGTTAAAACGTCAAATTTTGATACCCCATGATATTTATCTCCCGACTCTTCAGCGGGTTTGTATCCTTTACCCTTTTTGGTAATTGCATGTATTAATATTGGACCTTGATGATTTGAATTTTTTGCGTTCTCTAAAATTGTAACTAAGTTGTTTACATCATGTCCATCAATGGGACCTATATAATAAAACCCAAGTTGGCTGAATAATGTTCCACCTGTCACTGCACTTCTAAGTAAATCCTCCGCTTTCCCCGCGCTTTTTGAAAATCTTCTTGAAAATGCTGAAAGTATTAATTTTATGGTTTCACGGAAACTGAAATATATTTTTCCAGACAAAAGTCTTGCAAGATATTTGCTCATCGCACCAACCGGTGGTGCAATAGACATATCATTATCATTAAGAACAACTATCAATTTAGATTTCATCGCTCCGGCATTATTCATTGCCTCATAGGCCATTCCTGCACTCATTGCTCCATCACCTATAACAGCAACAACATTATTTTTATCATTAGAAAGCTTCTTAGCTGTAGCCATACCAAGAGTTGATGATATAGATGTAGAACTATGTGCTGCTCCGAATGGATCATATTCACTTTCCGATCTTTTAGTAAATCCTGAAAGCCCACCGCCTTTTCTTAATGTTCTTATTCTGTCTCGTCTTCCTGTAATTAATTTGTGTGGGTAGCATTGATGGCCAACATCCCAAACTAATTTGTCTTTTGGAGTATTAAAAACATAGTGCAAAGCAACAGTAAGCTCTACCACGCCTAGACCTGCTCCTAGATGACCTCCGGTTTCGGATACAACATTAATAAGTTCAGATCTCAATTCTTTTGAAACTTGATCTAATTGATTTTTACTAAGTTTCCTTAAATCTGAGGGATAATTAATATTATCTAATAATTCATTTTTCATTAAAAACTTCTATTTAATATAAAATCTGATACCTCAATTAACTTATTTGATTTTTTTCCATATTTTTTTAATTTATTTATTATCATCTTTTTTCTATCCAAAGCAAACCCTAAAGTTTTTTCATAACCAAATAATTTAATTAATGTGGATTTCCCCTTTTTTTTGTCTTTCTTAACTGGTTTGCCTGTATTTTTTTTATTTCCTTTTATGTCTAAAAGATCATCTGCAATTTGAAACAATAATCCTAATTCCGCCCCAACCATGCTCATTTCTTTTTGTGTCTTAATACTTTTTTTGGCTATAATTGCCGGTGCTAAACAACAAAATTCAAATAATTTTCCTGTTTTTTTTCTCTGCATATTGATGATTTTTTTAAAATTAATTTTCTTTTTTTCGTAATTAAGATCTAAAAATTGACCTCCTGCAATACCAACATGACCAGCACATTCAGATAATTTTTTTATAAGATTTAATTTAACAGTTGTATCTACATTAAATTTTTTATCCGCTATTATTTCAAAAGCTAATGTAAGCAAAGAGTTACCAGCAAGTATCGCTGTTGACTCTCCAAATTTGATGTGTGTTGATGGTTTTCCTCGCCTTAATGTGTCGTTATCCATGCACGGTAAGTCGTCATGAATTAAGGAGTACGAATGTATACACTCTACAGCAGCACATAAATTAATTATTTGATTAGATCTAATATTAAAAATTTTTGATGTATTAAAAATGATTGTTGATCTAATTTTTTTTCCGCCAAATAAAGTGCCATATTTCATAACAGGGACGAGCTCTGAATACTTTTGTGTATTGAAATATTTTTTATAAATATATCTACAATCTTTGCATTTTGTTTGATATTTTTAAGCATTAAAACGATTAATTATTTTTTTTTACCCATCGCATGTATTTTATTTAGTTTTTCCTTAAAAACGTTATCTACATGATTATTCAATAACAGTAATCTTTCATAATCTTTCTTTGAATTCTCTAAATCTATTCCATTATCCTCTAATCTTTTTAAAATATCCAATATTTCAATTTTAGCTTCGTTTATTGATTTACTTTTAATGTCAGGTGGAATATTTTTGATTTTCATTAAACTTATAATAATCTTAATATGAAAAATATCTATAAAAATACTTTTTACAACCTTAATAAGGCAAAAAGAATTTTAGAAAAAAACCAAATTTTAGCATTACCGACAGAAACCGTATATGGGTTGGCAGGAAATGCTTATTCTCATAAATCAGTTAAGAGAATATATAGTTTAAAGAAGAGACCTCAAAAAAATCCACTTATTATTCATTATTATAATTTAGACCTGCTTAAAAGAGATGCGGAATATGATAAAAATTTTTTAAAACTTTATAAAAAATTTTCTCCTGGACCTCTTACATACATTTTAAAAAAGAAAGAAAAATCAAAAGTTTCAAAATTTGCTAATGCGAAATTAAAAACTATTGCAGTGAGATTTCCAAAAAATAAAATTATTAGGTCTTTATTAAAAAAATTAACTTTCCCTTTAGCAATACCAAGTGCAAATATTTCTACTGGGGTAAGTCCAACAGAACCATCAGATGTAGTTGACGAATTCAAAAATAAAATTAAATTTATTTTAAATGGTGGAAAATCAGCAATTGGACTAGAGTCGACTGTTATAAATTTGAGCGGTAAACCTACAATTTTGAGACCGGGAGCAATAAGTTATATTCAAATTGAAAAGATATTAAGAAAAAAAGTCGCAAATGTAGCTAAATCTAAATTTGTGATTTCACCTGGTATGCATAAAAAACATTATTCGCCAGGAATACCAATTAAGCTTAATTCAATTAAACCTGATTATAAGGCCGCATTCATTGTTTTTGGAAAAAAGTATAAGATGAAAAAAAATATGTTTAATTTGAGTAAAAAAAGTAATCTTAAAGAAGCAGCCAAAAATTTATATAAAGTCTTAAGAAAGATAAAAAAATTGAAATATAAAAAAATTAATGTGGTTAAGATTCCAAATAAAAGTATTGGAATTGCGATCAATGATAGATTAAAGAAGGCATCAAATTAAATGTCCATAGAAATTAAAAATTTATCAAAAAAATTTAATGAAGTTTATGCAGTAAAAAATATAAATTTCACCATAGGTGTAAATAAAACAATTGGATTACTTGGTCCTAATGGTTGTGGAAAAACTACATCAATAGGAATGATGCTTGGATTAATAAAGCCAACGACAGGCGATATTATTATACAAAATAAAAATATAAATACATTTGAAAGAAATAAACTTTTAAGCATTATGAATTTTGCATCGCCCTACGTAGAACTACCTAAGAAACTTAGTGTAAAACAAAATCTCCAAATCTATGGTAGGCTTTACGGGGTAAACGACTTATCTCTTAGAATAGATGAATTGGCTGAAGACTTAAATCTTAAAGATTTTATAAATAAAAAAACTGGTGAGTTATCCTCAGGACAAAAAAATAGAGTGTCACTTGCTAAGTCACTTATTAACAAACCTGAAATTCTTCTATTAGATGAGCCGACCGCAAGTCTTGATCCAGATATTGGTGATTATGTTAGATCTTATGTTCAAACATACAAATCTAAAAATAAAGTAACTATACTTTTAGCTTCTCATAATATGGCTGAAGTAGAGAGACTTTGTGACAGTGTTATAATGATGAAAAAAGGGAAAATTATTGATCAAGGAACCAGTAAAGAGATAATAAATAGACATGGTCGAGCAAATCTAGAAGAAACGTTTTTAAAAATAGTAAGGAGTGAAGATGAGGTGGCATAAAATCTATGCTTTATGTTTAAGACATGTTTACTTGATAAGTAATTCTTTACCGAGAATTATAGACTTAATATATTGGCCAACAGTCCAAATATTTTTATGGGGATTTATATCGAAATTTTTTACTTTAAATTCTGAGTATTACAGTAATACAGTAGGGATAATATTAACAGCAGCGATTCTATACGATTTTTTATTTAGGGTAAGTATTAGTTACAATATTATGTTTCTTGAAGAAATTTGGAGTAGAAATTTTACAAATTTATTTATAGCTCCGATAAAATTAAGTGAAATGATAGCATCGCTTACAATCACTGCGGTGTTTAGATCTTTAATAGGACTAATTCCAGCAGCATTATTGGCCATACCTTTGTTTGGCGTCTCAGTTTTTAAAATAGGTTTACCACTGTTAGCATTGTTATTCAGTTTGTATATTTTTGGTGTGACGCTTGGACTTTTGGTCACCGCAGGACTTTTGCGATTTGGCCCTTCATTTGAAAATATTGCTTGGGCAAGCTTATTTTTTTTAGCTCCTTTGGGTTGTATATATTACCCGGTAGAAATACTGCCTTTGTCTTTACAAATAATAGCTAAAGGACTTCCGCTTGTTCATGTTTTTGAAGAAATGAGAAATATACTTTTAAATGGAACAGTTAATTATTTTGAAATATTCATTTCCATTTTAATTTCTATTGCCTATTTTGTTTTTGGTGTAATAATTTTTTATATGGCATATTTTGGTGCTAGAGTAAGAGGCACCTTGATAAATATGGGGGAATAATAAATGGCTCTATATGACTGTTTTATGTATTTTGATGAAGATATGCTACTCGACATCAGGTTAAATATATTAAATGAAACAGTTGATAAATTTGTAATAGCAGAAGCAACAAAAACTCATTCTGGTAAAGATAAAAAGCTTAATTTTGATATAAAAAATTTTTTAAAATTTAAAGATAAAATAAATTATTTAGTAATCGATGATTTACCTAAAAATTTAAGTAAATACAAAAAAGGTTGGTCGGAAAGTCATCTGAGAGATCAATATCAACGAAATTCTTTAAGTAGAGGTTTGGTGGGCTGTGATGAAAATGATTTAGTTATGATCTCAGATCTTGATGAAATTCCGAATCCAGATAAAATAAGTGAATTTGATAAAGAAAAAAAGTATGCTTGTTTTCTACAAAAAAATTTTCATCAAAAATTAAATTTACTAAATACTTCAATAAAGGAATGGCCTGGAACAAAAATATGTATAAAAAAACATCTTAAATCACCTCAATGGCTTAGAAATATCAAGGTTAAAGAAAGACCTTTTTGGAAATTTTACAAACCGCAAAAACCACAAATATTAAATGATGGTGGTTGGCATTTTAATGATTTAAAAACACCAAAAGAACTATCGAATAAAATTCAGAGTTATGCTCACCAAGAATTTAATAAAGATAAATTTGTTGATGTTGAAAAAATTAGCGATAGATTAAAAAATAGACAAGATTTATTTGATCGTGATTATAAATTTGAGATCATAAATATTGACAAAAATTACCCTAAATTTTTAAGAGAAAATAAGATTAAGTATAAAAACTGGATATTATAGAGCTTGTACTATTTTATTTTGGTGGGCCGTGAAGGATTTGAACCCTCAACCTCACCGTCCGAAGCGGTGCGCTCTATCCAGTTGAAGCTAACGGCCCCTAGGAATATAATACTTTTAAATTATTAAATGAATAAAACAATAACATTTTTAGCTAAGGATCTGGGAAAAAAGATCAGATTAGATAAGTATTTGGCAAGTAATCTAAATGATTTTACCAGATCACAAATAAAGAAAATAATCTTATCAAAGAATATTAAGATTAATAAAAAATTTATCAATTCTCCGTCTGAAAAAGTAAATAATGATGATTTAATTGAGGTAAGTTTTCCAGATAAAACAAATTACGATTTGAAACCCAAAAAATTAAATTTGGATATTGTGCACGAGGATAGTGACCTTATTATTATAAACAAAAAAAGTGGACTGGTTGTACATCCGGGGGCAGGAAATCAAAATGAGACTTTGGTAAATGGATTAATTTACCTATACAAAAATAATTTATCTAATATAAATGGGGATTTTAGACCAGGCATAGTTCATAGAATTGATAAAGATACAAGTGGTTTAATTGTTATTGCCAAAAATAATAAAACTCACAATAGTCTTTCTAAGCAATTCAGTGATCATACGATAAAAAGAAAATATTTGGCTCTAGTTTGGGGTGTAATAAGACCTTTGAATGGAAAGATAACAACTTTAATTTCTAGAAGTAAAAAAAATAGGCAGCTAATGACTGTTAGTGATCGTTTGGGTAAGAAAGCCATAACAAACTATAAAACTATAAAAACATTCAGTTCTAATGAAATACCAAGAATGAGTTTAATTGAATGTATTTTAGAAACAGGTAGAACTCATCAAATTAGAGTACATCTAGCATATAAAGGACATCCCTTAATCGGTGACAAAAAGTATGGCAAGAAGAAACAAAAATTCAAAAAAATTAATTTTAGATTTGAAAAAATACTCTCTTCTTTTGACCGGCAAGCATTACATGCTAAAAGTTTAGGCTTCTATCATCCAGTAAAAAAAAAGTTTCTTAATTTTGAGTCAAAATTACCTGGTGATTTTAAAAAAATACTAGATTTTCTTGACAAATTTGGTAATTGAACAATAAAAATTTATAAATATATATACAATATGAACACGAAATCTAAAATTACTAACGTGCCAAGTTTAACTAGTGAGGGTGGTTTATCTGTTTATCTTGCACAGATTAAAAAATTTCCAATACTAGATGCTGAAGAAGAATATATGTTGGCCAAAAATTGGAAAGAGCGTGGCAATTTAAAATCAGCTCATAAACTAGTAACAAGTCACTTGCGTTTAGTTGCTAAAATTGCAATGGGTTATCGTGGATATGGTCTCCCTGTCAATGAATTAATCTCAGAAGGTAATATAGGTTTAATGCAAGCTGTAAAAAAATTTGATCCTGAGAAGGGATTTAGATTAGCAACTTATGCTATGTGGTGGATCAAAGCCGCAATTCAAGAATACGTTTTAAGATCATGGAGTTTAGTAAAAATGGGCACAACTTCTGCACAGAAAAAGCTTTTTTTTAATTTAAAAAAAATCAAACAGCAAATAGCTCCACATCAAGATGGAGATTTAAAAGATGAGCAGGTTAATGAAATATCAAAAAAACTTGGTGTAAAATCGGATGAGGTTGTGAATATGAATCGCAGAATGATGGGGCAAGAAAAATCTCTTAATGAACCTATTAAAGAAGGAGAAAAAGGTGAATGGCAAGACTGGATTGTAAGTGAAGATTTAGATCAAGAGCTTTTTGTGGCACAAAAACAAGAGATGGATGAGAAAAAAACTTTGCTACACCGCTCAATAAAAATTCTCACTGATAGAGAGAGGGAAATTTTACAGGACAGAAAGTTATCAAACGAGCCGAAAACATTAGAAGAATTAAGCAAAAAATATAAAATAAGTAGAGAAAGAATTAGACAAATTGAAACCAAGGCTTTTGAAAAACTTCAGAAGGCAATGCTTAATGCAACAAAATCTGAAAATTTGCTTCCAAGAAATTAAGAAAATGGATTCTCAAGTAGGATAGTGTCTTCTCTTTCAGGGCTAGTTGAAATACTTGATATTTTGGCCTCAATAAAATCCTCAAGAGCATAAATATATTTTTTTGCTTTATCCGGAAGGTTTTCAGCATTTCTTACACCTTTAGTACTTTCTTTCCAGCCTGGAAATGTTTCGTAGATTGGTTCGATTTTAAATTGATCTTCTGCACCCGAAGGTAAATAGTCTAATTTTTTACCGTTAAGCTGGTATGAGGTGCACATTTTAATCTCATCTAATTCATCTAAAACGTCCAACTTGGTCAATGCTATTCCATTAACACCTGATATTTTTATAGTCTGTCTTACTAATACTGCATCGAACCATCCACATCTTCTTTTTCTGCTAGTAACTGTTCCAAATTCTTTTCCTCTTTTGCCTAATAGTTCTCCAATTTTATTTTTTTGCTCTGTAGGAAATGGTCCCTCACCTACTCTTGTAGTATAAGCTTTTGTAATACCCAAAACATAACTTTCGCTATTAGATCCGAATCCAGATCCTGTTGCAGCTGTAGACGCAACAGTGTTTGAAGAAGTTACAAAAGGATAAGTACCATGATCAACATCTAGGAGTATACCTTGGGCACCTTCAAACAATATTTTTTTTCCTTTTGATTTGTATTCATTTAATTTTTTCCAAACTGGTTGTGAAAATTTTAAAATTTGTGGTGCTATTTTTAATAAATCTTTTTTTAATTTATCCTTCTTAAAAACCTTCTGTTTTAAACCTTTCCTCAATGCATTGTGGTGGATCAGTGCTGCTTCTAATCTTTTATCTAAATTACTTTCTGAAGCTAAATCCATAACTCTAATTGATCGTCTGCCAACTTTATCTTCGTAAGCCGGACCTATACCTCTTCTTGTAGTTCCAATTTTCGCGTTTCCGGCTGCATCTTCTCTTATTTCGTCCATTTCCTTATGGTATGGCAATATAAGGTTTGCTGCCTCGGAGAGTATTAGATTATTCTCATCTACTTCAACTCCTTTGGATTTCATTTCTTTTATCTCATCAATTAAAGCCCAGGGATCTACAACAACGCCATTTCCAATTATAGAAATTTTACCTTCTCTAACAGTTCCAGATGGTAATAATCTCAATTTGTAAGTTTTTCCATCGATGACTAGAGTATGTCCTGCGTTGTGACCACCTTGAAATCTAACTACAACATCAGCCTCGCTTGAGAGCCAATCAACAATCTTGCCTTTTCCCTCGTCTCCCCACTGTGTTCCAACAACTATAACATTTTTCATCTTTTAAATTTATTGTCTATATTAATTGAGCTTAAATGATTTATAGGTCCATGGCCCTTTCCATAATTAAGATTGGATCTAATTGACTGATTAACATATTTAATTCCAAGCTCACAAGATTTATTTATACTTTTTCCACATGCAAAAAAAGTTGCAATTGCACTTGATAAAGTGCAGCCAGTTCCATGGGTGTTTTTTGTTTTAATTTTTTTATTTTTAAATATTTTTGTTTCTTTTTTATTTAAAAATACATCTTTCATGATTTTAGAGTTTCTATGGCCACCTTTTACTAATACATTTTTAACACCAGAATTAAGCAAAATATTGGCGGCTTTAATCATATCTTCTAAATTTTTAATTTTGGTTTTAGTTAATACTTCAGCTTCTGGAATATTAGGAGTTATTAGAAAGACCTTTTTAATAAGCTTTTCTTTTAATACTTTAATTGCAGTATCATTTATGAGTTTAAAACCTCCTTTAGCAACCATAACTGGATCTAAAATTATTTTTTTAGTTTTAACTTTTTCAAGAGATTTTATTACTGAATTAATTACAGCCGGTGAATGAAGCATTCCAATTTTAATTGCATCTGGTTTGATATCTTTTGAAGTAAATAAAATTTGTTTTTCTATTTCTTTAGGAGGAATGGGTACAACAGACTTTACTCCAGTAGTATTTTGAGCAGTAATAGCTGTAACAGCTGTCATTGCATAACCTCCTAATGCTGTTACTGTTTTTATATCTGCTTGAATACCTGCACCACCAGAAGAGTCTGATCCTGCAATTATTAGAATTTTTGATTTAGGTTTCAAATTATTTTATCGAGCTTTTGATTATTTTTATACATTTTAGAATTAAACTTTTATCATACGACTCTGCCATTATCCTGATTTTTGGTTCTGTTCCAGATTTTCTAACTAAAATTCTACCCTTCTGACCCATAAGCTTATTTGCTATCTTTATTGCATTTTTACATTTTGATTTATTAATTACATTTTTATCATTTACTTCTACGTTTTCTAATGTTTGTGGTAATGGTTTAAAAACTTTTAATAATTGGCTAGCTTTTTTGCCCTTTCTAAGAGAAAATAAAACCTCTAAGGCTACTAATAATCCATCCCCAGTTGTTGCGAATTTTCCTAAAATAATGTGCCCAGACTGTTCACCACCTAAATTATAATTAAGCTTTTTCATTTTTTCTTTAACATATCTATCTCCAACTTTAGACCTTGAAAATCTTATTTTTTCATTATGTAAAAATTTTTCTAAACCATAATTGGACATCAATGTTCCAATTACGCCACCTTTTAAAATTTTTTTAGATTTCCATCTACGAGCCAACATTGCAATAATTTGATCGCCATCTATTATTTTTCCTTTTTCATCGCACATAATTACTCTGTCAGCATCTCCATCAAATGCTATTCCAATTTTAGCTCTATGTTTTTTAACTGCAGTCTTTATTTTTGAGGGATATGTTGATCCACATTTTTCATTAATATTTAATCCATTGGGTTTCACTCCTATAGAAATCACTTGTGCACCAAGAGCTTTTAATAATTTAGGAGCGGCCTTATAAGAAGCTCCATTTGCACAATCTAAAACAATTTTAGTACCTTTTAGATGAAAATTGTTTGGAAAGTTATTTTTTAGTATTTTTGTATATTTATCATTTCCATCCTCGAGACGCTTTACTCTTCCCAATAATTTTGGGTTTGTTAACTGTTTTGTATTTTTTGCATCTATTAGTTTTTCAATTTTTTTTTCAATTTTATCAGATAGTTTCATCCCATCAGGACCAAATAATTTCAGTCCATTATCATGGTAAGGGTTGTGTGATGCGGTAATCATTATACCCATATTAGCCTTCATAGATTTAGTCAACATAGCTAAACCATTTGTGGGTAAAGGACCTAAAGTATAAACATGCATTCCACCAGATACTAAACCAGAAACTAGTGCTGGTTCTAAAGTATATCCTGATAATCTAGTATCCTTTGCAATTATAGCTATTTGTTTTGATTTTTTTTGATTTTTAAAATAATTACCCGAAGCAAGACCAAATTTAAAAAATTTTTCTCCAGTTATATTTCCTTGATTTACTGTCCCTCTAATACCGTCTGTTCCAAAATATTTATTTTTCATTAATTTTTTCGTGCACCATTATTCCTTGCTTAACTTCCCTTACATTGTGCACTCTGAAAATTTGTACACCTTGGGATAACAAGTAAAGAACTGATGCTAATGTTCCTCCTGTTCTATCTTTACTATCGTACTCGCCAGATATTTGATTAATGAATCTTTTTCTTGAAGTCCCAACCAAAATAGGAAAGCCAAGGCTATGAAACAAAGATATATTGGAAATTAAAGTCAAATTATGTTTCAGAGTTTTACCAAAACCAATCCCTGGATCTATTATAATTTTTTTATTATCTGTAATATTTGAAATTTCTTTTTCAAAAAAGTCATAAATATCTAGTAAAACATTTTTGTATTTTGGATTCCTTTGCATTGTTTTTGGGGTTCCTTGCATATGATGCAAAACTTTTGGAATATTAAAATCTCTTAATTTAATAAGTGCAAAGGGATCGTGATTAAAACCTGACACATCATTTATTAGATCTGCGCCGCAGGTAATACTTTTAACCATTATATCGGATTTTCGTGTATCAACTGATAAACAAATTTTTTTATATTTTTTTTTAAAATTATATAAAACATACTTAATTCTCTCCCACTCAATTTTCGGATCAATCGTTTTTGAACCTGGCCGAGTAGACTCTCCACCAACATCAATGATATCTGCTCCAGATTTTATCATGTTAGAAATTTGCTTAAATGCCTTACTGAAGTTATTAAATTTTCCTCCATCTGAAAAGCTATCAGGGGTAAGATTAAGAATACCCATAATTGATGGGGATTGAAAATTAATATGTTTAAGAAAATCCTTTCTCTTTGATGCAATTTTAATTAGATCTTCATTAACAATTTTTCTGATATTTTTATTTAATCTAGAAACTTTATTAATATTTATTAAGTTAACTTTTACTCCCCTTTTTTCTCTCGAAAAAATTTCGATACTATCGAAGGCAATATTGTTCTTACCGTTTAATGGAAGTGCTTTTTTTTTTTGGATTAATCTTGTTGCTTCACTTCCATGATAAAAATTACACGCCCTCGTGTAATATTTTCTCATGATAAGTTATTATAGTGCTGGTTTTGGTTTTAGACCAATAGAATCTATTGCTGAGGATGCTTTATCATCAGCTTCTTCTTCCTGTTTTTTAGAAAGTTTGGTTGGTTGAATATTTTTAAGTATAAGATCTCTAATTTCATCGCCTGTTAGAGTTTCGTAAATTAATAAAGCCTTGGCTATTTTGTGAAGATCGTCTATTTTTTCAGTTAAAACTGTTCTGGCTCTCTCGTATCCAGTATCTACAATTTTTTTAACTTCAGAGTCTACTTTTTTTGCAGTATCTTCAGACATATTTTGCTGTCTAGTAATTGATCTTCCCAAAAACACCTCGTCTTCATTTTCTCCGTAAGCTATGGTTCCTAAACTTTTACTCATGCCATATCTTGTAACCATATTTTTTGCCATTTTAGTAGCCATATCAATATCAGATGAAGCACCAGATGTTATTTTCTCATAACCAAATATAATCTCTTCAGCAATCCTACCCCCCATTGCCACAGCTATATCTGAATACATTTTTTCTCTTGTAACAGAAAGTTGATCTCTCTCCGGCAATCTCATAACCATTCCTAAAGCTCTTCCTCTAGGTATAATGGTTGCTTTGTGTATAGGGTCGGATGCTTTTTCATTTAAAGCAACAATAGCGTGACCTCCTTCATGATATGCGGTTAACTTCTTTTCCTCTTCTGTCATTACCATTGATCTTCTTTCGGCGCCCATCATTACCTTGTCTTTAGCTTCCTCTATATCAATCATTGTAACTACTCTTTTGTTTTTTCTTGCAGCCAATAGAGCAGACTCGTTAATTAGATTTGCTAAATCGGCTCCAGAAAAACCAGGAGTTCCTCTAGCTATGGTTCTAAGTTTTACATCCGGACCAGTATTTATTTTTTTAACATGAACTTTTAAAATAGCTTCTCTTCCTAAAATATCAGGATTAGGCACTACAACTTGTCTATCAAATCTACCTGGTCTTAATAGAGCGGGATCTAAAACATCAGGTCTATTTGTTGCTGCTATTAAAATAATTCCTTCATTGGTGTCAAAACCATCCATCTCAACTAAAAGTTGGTTTAAAGTTTGTTCTCTTTCATCGTTACCACCACCTAGACCTGCTCCTCTGCTTCTTCCAACCGCATCGATCTCATCAATGAAAATAATACATGGAGCATGTTTTTTTCCTTGCTCAAACATATCTCTAACTCTTGAAGCTCCAACTCCAACAAACATTTCCACAAAATCAGAACCTGAAATTGTAAAGAAAGGTACATTAGCCTCGCCTGCTATAGCTTTTGCTAAAAGTGTTTTACCTGTACCTGGTGGTCCTATTAATAAAGCTCCTTTAGGAATTTTTCCTCCAAGTTTTCTAAACTTTCTTGGATCTTTTAAAAAATCAACTATCTCTTCTACTTCTTCTTTTGCTTCTTCAATACCTGCAACATCGTTAAAAGTAACTTTGCCCTGGGCCTCATTTAATAACTTTGCTTTTGATTTTCCAAATCCCATTGCACCACCTCTACCACCTTGCATTTGACGCATGAAAAATATCCAAACACCAATTAAGAGTAACATTGGGAACCAAGACAATAGAACGCCTAATAAAGAAGGCATCTTATCCTCAACGGGAGCAGCGTTTATACTGACATTTTTATCAGAAAGTTTGTTTACTAAATCTGGGTAATTTGGTGAATAAGTTTTGAACTTTGATCCGTCTGATAAAGTACCGTTAATATTATTTCCTTGAATTTCAACTTCAACAACTCTGCCGTTATCAACCTCTTCTAAGAATGTTGAAAAGGCAATTTGATTACTATTCTGGTTTGCTCTTTCGGGGTTTTGGAAAAGATTAAATAATCCTACTGAGAGTAAGATTATAAGACCCCACATTAGTACATTTCTAAAATTCATTATATATATAAATAGTTATTTTTATTAATTTAACAAGTATGTCAAACTAGATTAATATTAAAATATGGCAAATTGTAGTATGTGTAACAAAATTCACCCTTTTTATTGGATATTTTAATATTCTTTTGTCACATGCAAAAAATTTTTTTTCTTTTCAAAAATACACCCCCCTAAAGTGCACTTCTTGACCCTGATTCTTTGAAATCCTTCAATTAAATTTAAAACTTTAATTGATCTCGGGGGATAATAAGATTTTGAGATATTTTTAATGACGCTGTTCATTATTCTAAATCTGATTTCTAAAGGTTCCTTCTGAAACTTTACAAAATTAAGAATGGCTTTTTTATTCTCAAAAACTACAAATTTTTTTATACTTTTTGCTACGTAAAATTCTATTGCTTCCCTAGTTGAGGCAATATTTTTTATAGATCTAGAAATTTTTTCTATATTTATGCCTTTATTTTCTAAATTTTGTTTTAATACTCTAATATTAGTTCTTAAAAATTTTTTATTTTTATTACTTGGATCCTTAAGAGTTTTACCAAAAATATTTTTAGCTATTTTAATAAGATCAGTTTTTTTAAAATCAAGAAATGGACGTATTAGTCTTGTTCCATTTTTAAGTATTGTCATTTCCTGCATGGATGAAAGTCCCTCGACACCGCTCCCCCTTGACAATCGTATTAAAAAAGTTTCAATCTGATCATCCTGGTGGTGTGCAACTAAAAGGGATTTAGCATTTTTCTTTTCGCAAAATTTTCCAAGTAATTCGTATCTTATATCTCTTGCTTTTTTTTGAATATTCTTTGTAATTTTTTGCTTATTTTTTAAAATTGATAGTGTTAAATTTTGTTTTTTAAGGAGTTTTTTTATACTTAAAGCTTCTTTATTAGAATTCTTTCTAAGTCCGTGATCAACTAGCGCAAAAAAAAACTTATATTTTTTTTCTACCGCAATACTTTTTGTTATTGAAACTAATGCTAAGCTATCCGGTCCACCAGATACGCCAACAACAAAAGAATTATTTTTTTTGTATTTTTTTAAGATTAGATTTACTTTTTTATAAATGTCAGAATAGTTATGTCTTTTTACATTTGAATCTTTTATTCTCATATTCTGCTTTTTGTAACACAGACTTGCTTGCTTTTGGATATTGTTTTTTTACTCCCTGTATCATCAAACATCCTTGATCTTTTTCACCAAGTTGAACTAGTGTACTACCAAGTTTCAGTAAATTAATCGGAGCTTTTTTACTTTTAGGATAATTTTGATAACCATCTAAGTATGCTGCAGCTGCGTCTTGGTAGAGTTGTCTGACCCTAAATGTTTCTCCGTACCAATATTGTGCACTTCCTGCTAAGTCATTACTTTTGTTTTTGTCAATAAATTCTCTTAGAGCAAATTCAGCAGTTTCATAATCACCGACTTTTATAAAGCTTACTGCAAAGTCATATTGCTCTCTGGGAGATTTGTTTGGTAACAAAGATTTAGATGGAGAAGCTTTTTCTGTTACGACTAGTCCAGCAGATTCAACCGATTGTGTTTTTTGAACTTCCTTTGTATTTTTAAGATCATCATCTGATATTCTACCAAGATTCTCTGGGAGATCGGTTCCAGGTAATTTTTTCTTTTTTGAAACTTTTTTATCTTCAGCTATGTTTTCAGGATTATTTTCCAAATCACTAAACCTCATTTGGTTATCAGTTTGCATTTTTGTTATTCTTTTAGATAACTTATCCATTTTAAAATTAATTTCTTCAAACTTATTTGTTAAATTTTGAAATTGTGTTTCTATTTCGTTAAGTTTTAAAAGATGTCGTGTCAGAATATCTTCGTTTAGACTGTTAGATGAAGAATTTGATGAAGTTGTAACTTGCGAAGATTTATAAACAGCTTTTTCAAGTGTTTTTAGATCTTGTTTTAATTGTTGAATTTCTGTTGAAATATTATTTGAGTTTTCTTCCTCAGCCTTAATAAAGTTTGAGATGAATAAAAATATAACTAAAAAAAAAGTTACAACTAAGAAATTGTGCTTTTTAAGAATCATTTTTCATTTTTTAAATATACAAGATGGCAAAAAAAAGACCCCTGTTTTTACAACAGGGGTCTTCATAATAAGCTTAATAAGGTTTAATTTGCTTTTACAGTAACTGATCTTCTATTTTGAGACCAAGCCAATGGTGAGCTAGCCGGGTTAACCGGTCTTTCTTTACCATAACTGATTACCGATATTCTTTTTCCAGAAACGCCATATGTCATCAAATAATCTTTTGCTGCATTGGCTCTTCTTTCGCCTAAGGCTAAGTTGTACTCTCTTGTACCTCGCTCATCGGCATGACCTTCAACTGTAACAGTTACATCTTTATTTTTTCTCATCCAAGTAGCCTGTTTTCTTAATGTATCTCTTGAAGCAGTAGTCAGTTTAGATTTGTTAGTCGCAAAAAATATTCTATCTGGAACGCCTTTTGCTAAAAACTCAACCGTATCTGTTCCTGTATACACATCATTAGCTGTATCTACATTTGCTTTCTTAGCTGTAGAACAAGCTGATATTAACAGCGTACTAAATAAAACTATAAAAAGGTTCTTTATGGCTTTATTAAATTTCATTATTAACTCCTAAATATATTTAAGGTAGCTGCAATATTTCAAATTTTTAGAAATCTTGCAAGTGTAAATTGTACTTGAAAAATCACTACTTTGACAGTAATGAGGACCAAGATGGGTCCGAAGCGTCAGTCTCAGTTTTTAACCTTCTCTCATTATAACCGGTAATGTCTATAGACCACAATTTTGCGGAAAAACCTTTTCCTTTACTATCGGATTTAGTCTCCCTGTAAAAAATCAAAACCCTTCCATTAGGTGACCAAGAAGGAGCTTCCTGATAAAAATTTTCAGTTAAAAGTCTTTCTCCAGTACCATCAGATCGCATTACACCAATATAAAATCTTCCTTTTCTAACTTTTGTAAAGGCTATTAAATCTCCTCTTGGAGACCAAACAGGTGTTCCGTAGAGACCTGATCCATGTGTAATTCTTTTTACTTGAGTACCATCGCTCCTCATTACATATATTTGTTGAAGTCCACTCCTATCAGAATTAAAAGTTATATACTTGCCGTCCGGTGAATAAGATGGTGAAGTATCAATTGAAGGATGTTTGGTAATTTGTTCAACTACTCTTGTTTCTAAGTCCATAGAATATATATCTGAATTCCCATCTTTAGCAAAACTCATAATAATTTTTTTACCATCTGGAGAAAATCTAGGAGCAAATGTCATTCCAGGAAAATTTCCAACAACTTCTTGTATGCCAGTTTCAATATCTAGCAGGTAAACTCTAGGCATATTTTTAAAATAGGAGAGGTACGTAACTAACTGATTAGTTGGATTAAACCTCGGTGTTAAAACTAATTCATTACCAAGAGTTAAGTATTTTGTATTAAAACCATCCTGATCCATTAGGGCAAGCTTTTTTACTCTTTGGTTCTTAGGCCCTGTTTCTGAGACATATGCAATTCTAGTATCAAAATAACCAGATTCTCCAGTAAGTCTCTCGTATATTTTATCTGAAATTATATGTGCAACTCTTCTCCAGTTATTTGGTGTGGTTGTGAATGATAGAGCAACCATTTCTTTTGCTGCAGTTAGGTCCCAAAGTCTAAATTCCACTTTTAATTTATTATTCTTTATTAATAACTTACCCGTAACAAGTGCCTGGGCCTTAATTAAACGCCAGTCCTCAAACCTTGGTTTTAAATGTGCAATATCTGGTTTTTGAACAAAAGAATCTTTCTTTAGTGGATTAAATAATCCTGTTGATTTAAAGTTTTTTTCTATGATTTTAGAAATTTCTGACCCTAATGTTGATGTTTCAAATGAAGGAATTTTTTCAGATTCTGTATCTACGTGTAGTGGTGAAACAGCAATTGGTAACGGATCTAAATTTCCTCTTGTAATATCTACAGTAATTAAGGCCTGAGAACTATTCCAGCTTAAAACAGATAAAAATAAAATAAAAATAATTTTTTTCATTTTTTAACCTTTTAACATTTCTGATGGGTCAAAATTTAGTTGTAATTCTTTCCACCTTTCATAACCAGTTGGTGGTACTTTTAAAGGCTGGCAAATTCTGACAGCTCTTAAAGCACTTTCAGCTAAAATTTTATAAAAACTTTGTCCTGGAGTATTCATTCTCGCGTGATCTAAAATTTCTGACTTTAGAATTCTTCCGTCTGGTTTTAATTTTAATTTTATTCTCACTAATAAATTTTCATCATAAGGTAAACCCAACGGTACACTCCAGCACCCAAAAATCTGCGCTCTTAAAGCATCTTCTTCGGACAAAGATAATCCTTGAGCAAATGCATTCTTTACACTGCTTTGTGTTAACTCCTGTTTCTTTCGCTGTGTTTCAGCCTGTTCTTCTTTTGCTTTATCTATTAAAGCTGCTATCTCATTTGTGTCAAATAACTCATCTTTTTCAAATTCAGATGCTTGTCTAATTTGAGGTTTTATTTCTTCAGGGTTTTGTTTTTTTTTAACTAATTCTTTGGTTTCTTTTTTATCGTCCGGCATGGGTATTCTATCGGGTTTTTCTTTTGCTTTAGCTGCAGGTGGCGCTTGTTCTGAAACAATACGTTTTTTTTCCTCTTTAACTTCTTTTATGATCTTCCTAGCTTTAGGGGCAAATGGAATGTAAGTTTTATCCTTTATTTCAATTAGTTCTACTGAAACTATTGGTGGTAAATCAATTGGTTCTCTCATCATAAAAGGCAAAGTTAGCATTGTTAAAAAAATAATTAATGAATGAAACAAAAATGAAAATAATAAACCTTTAGTCATAGAATTTTAATTCTTATAAGGCTCAGATATAAGAGCTACTTTTGAAAAACCTGCACCAGATAATCTGCCCATAACTTCTAATACTCTTCCGTAGTTTATTGTTTTATCTCCTCTAACGTAAATTCTGGTATCAGTTCTATTTTTTGATATAGCTAATAATTTCGGTACAACCTTCTCAAAAGTAACTTTATGTTCTTGGATAAATAGTTCGCCCTTTGAGTTGATTGAGATAGTCAGTGGCTCCTGATCATCAGGTAAAGAGTCGGCTGCGGACTCTGGTAAATCAACTTGAACTCCAACTGTAAGTAATGGTGCTGTTACCATGAATATTATTAACAGCACAAGCATCACATCTACGAATGGTGTTACGTTTATTTCGCTCATGGGTTCTTTTTTTGAGCGGTTCATTATAAAAGCCATAAAAATTAAATTATAGATAAAAATCTTTTTGAAAAGTTATCAACTCTTGCAAAATATCTTTGAGAGTCACTGTTAAATTTATTGTATGCAATTACTGCTGGTATTGCTGCTAGTAGACCAAGTGCAGTTGCAAATAAAGCCTCTGCAATCCCAGGAGCTACAATTGCTAAACTGGTATTTCTAGAAATCGCTATTGATTGAAATGAATTCATAATTCCCCAAACTGTTCCAAACAGTCCTATGAAAGGAGCAGTTGAACCTATAGTGGCTAGATAGGTAAAATTTTTCTCAATACTTTTTAATTGATTATCGATAGATACTTCTATTACTCTTTCAACTCTTGCGCTTTGAACTGCAGTTGATTTTGATCTTGTTTTAATTACTTCATTCATTGCAGATTTAAAAATTATTGTGAGAGGATCATCAGATTTTTGCGGTAAATTTTTATAAAAAGCTTCTGCAGATTTTGATTTCCAAAATTTATCCTCAAAAGATTTTGTTGAGGTATCAATTCTTCTAAACAACCTCACCTTATCGAAAATTAATGCCCATGAAAAAATTGAACTTGCAATAAGAATTAATATTACTGCCTTAACAATAAAATCTGCTCTTAAAAAAAGTTTCCAGAGAGAAAAATCTGTCGCCCCGCCTAATCCAACAGCTTGAGTTGCAATTTCTTGTTCCATTGAAGTTAATTACGTATAGATTGTGTCATCAATTTGGCACAAAAGATATTAAAACATTGATTAATTATTAAATTGGGAGTGGCAATCTCTAAAATACCTAGCTATCAAAATTGCATCAGCTTTATTTACATCTTTTTTCTTTGTAAGTCTTGAGGATATAGACGGATACATTTCAATAACTTTTGTCCTACTTGCGTCTTTTGACGAGTTAATTAGTTCAAAATGTTTTTTCCATTTCGCTGGTCTAACATAGAAAATTGGAAGCCCTAAAGCTGCACAAATACCTTTTATAGATCCAAAGGTCTGACCAAAATTAAACATGCTGGTGACTCCTTGGCCTGGCATAGCACTTACTTGTTCAACTATTACAAAAGTGTTTTCTTTTCTTAAGACGTGTTTGTTTATAATGTTTACTAATTGAGCACTATTTAATTGATTTTTATTTTTTTTACCTTCTGACATGATTGGCATATCAAAAATATCATAAATTTTGAGGTCATCTAAAATTGCAATTCCACCACTTAATCCAGGATCTATTCCAATAATTCTCATTATTTATACAAGTTATGCAGGTTTACAATTATGAAAAACTTTTTGAATATCGTCGTTCTCATGTAATTGTTCA
The DNA here is from genome assembly GCA_902567495.1 of uncultured Pelagibacteraceae bacterium. GTDB lineage: Bacteria > Pseudomonadota > Alphaproteobacteria > Pelagibacterales > Pelagibacteraceae > Anoxypelagibacter. Next base: position 39,139 of record CACFMO010000006.1, on the reverse strand, counting down.
AGCATATTATCAAAGTCTGTTGATTCTTCTTTAGATATATCAATAAAGTTGTTTGGTCTCCACTCTATTCCAGAATAGATTAAATTTTTAACAGATTTAATTATTGTATTTTTTACCTTATAGAAATTGTCTTTTTTTGTAATTATCTCATGATAGTTCTCAAAGGTCACACAATCATTTGATCCAGTACTAACAGCGAGTTCTAGAGCTTCTTCATCTGAAATATTTTGTTTTGCAAATTGAATAACGCCACAATTATTAAAATAGTGTGTAGTCGATCCTGAACTTCCAAGGTTTCCACCATGTTTTTGTAAAATTGTTCTTATGCTACCAGCAGTTCTGTTTTTATTTTCAGTTAGAGTTTCAATGATTAAAGCAATATTTTTTGGACCAAATCCCTCGTATCTTAAACTTTCGTAATTTTTTTCCTTATCAATTTCTGATTTATTTATTGCTCTATTAATATTATCCTTTGGCATGTTGGCATCTTTTGCTAATTCAATGGCTGTTCTTAATCTAGGATTTGATTGAGGATCTTTTGAACCAAGTTTAGCGGCAACGGTAATTTCTCTAGAAATTTTAGAAAATATCTTTGATCTTAGCTTATCTTGTCTTCCTTTTTTATGTTTTATCCCTGCCCAATGTGAGTGACCTGCCATACTTTTAAAATCTTTCTTGTAAGGCCCCACCTATAATAATTTGTTGAATTTTTAGAGCCAAACCAGTTTTTTCATCAGCTGTAACAAGAACTCCAGAAATAGTTGCTTTCCCTAGAGCTGGAAAATGTTTTTTTGTTGAGTTTTCTTTTAAAAATTTATTTAATGAGTTGTCTCTATTCATTCCAATAACAGAGTTATAGTCTCCACACATTCCTATATCAGTTTGATATGCTGTTCCTTTTTCCATAATTCTGTGATCTGAAGTTGGAACATGAGTATGCGTTCCTATTAGAACAGTAGCTTTACCATCAAACAAGTATGCCATAGCCATTTTTTCGCTAGTAGTTTCTCCATGGACATCTATTACTATAAAATCAGTATTCTCCTTAAGTTTTATTTTTTTAATAAACTGTTTTGCAGTCTCAAAAACATCTTCACTTTTTTTCATAAAAACATTTGCCATTAAATTTAAAACAGCAACTTTTTTATTATTTCTGGATTTAAAAATACCATAACCATCTCCAGGAACCGGCTTTAATGAATTTTCAGGTCTAAGTAATCTTTTTTCACTTTTGATAAATTCTGTTGTTTCTTTTTGATCCCAGATATGATTTCCAGATGTAATAACATCTGCTCCTGCGGCAAGAATATCATCTAAATTTTTTTTGGTTATACCCACCCCATTATCAGCAGCATTCTCACCATTTACGATAACAAAATCTACCTCTTTATCTTTTATTAATTCGGGTAATCTTTCTTTTATAGCTTTCATTCCGGAAGGACCCATTATATCGCCTAGCACAAGTATTTTCATGAAAATTAAAAAATTCCCTCATCGGTTAAAATATAATTAAGTTTGACATCATAATTTGAAGTTTTAATTTTATTATATTTTTGAAAAGAAAAAGCAATTCCAATAGTAATAGTTTTTTTATTTTTTTTTAAAAATTTATCGTAATAACCCTTGCCATACCCCAGTCTATTTTTCGATTTATCAAATGCAAGTAATGGTGCTATAATCAAATCGGGCTTTATGATTTTAGATATTTGAATAGGCTCTAAAAAACCAAAACTATTTACCTTTAAAGGATCTTGTAAATTCCATTTAACAAATTTCATAGATCCATTTGAAATACATGGCAGAAGTATTGAAATTCTTTTATTACTATTTAATAATTTAAATAGTTTCAAAGTACTTAATTCATAATTAGATGGATAATAGCAAGCAATATTTCTTAGATTATTTGTTCTTATCATCTTAATTATTGGTGAAAAGAAATTCTCTTTCACTTCAAAATATTTCTTTTTCCTTATCAAAGAAAATTTCTTCCTAAGTATTTCTTTAGAAAGCATTTACTGTACTTTTGAACTATTTTCGGAATTTTTTATAATTTCCTCAAGAGATTGAGTGGTTTTTTCGAGCATTTTTTCATAAATCCCCTGACTTTCTACTACCATTTTCTTAAATTTATCTAATTCAGAATTTAAATTTAATATTTCTTTGTCTTTTCCACCTTTATAATCTATCGCAAGAGATCTCATCTCTTTGAATTTTTTTGATAAGTTTTCAAAATTTTCTTTTTGTGACTGAACTCTTTGTTTTAAATCAAAGTACTCATCTATAACTTGAATAGATGTAATTAAAAGCAATTTATTCTCACCTATGTTTCCCAGTTTATCTTTTAAACTTGAATACTTCTTGTCTAGAAATTTGGTCAAAGTTTTAAGGTCCTCTTCTTGACCATCGTCACATGATAATAAATAATCTTTACCATTAAATTTAATATTTACGTTTGCCATTTATCAATTTCCTCTACTAAAGACTCTGTCTCTCTACCTAACTCATCAATATCTTGGTTAAATTGGTCTTGAATTTTTTGATTTTTACTGTTTTCTTTTTGCATTTCTTCTAATTTTTTTTTAAGGGTATCATACTCAGATAAAAGTTGATTATATTTTCTCTCTATTTGATCTTTTTCGCTTTGTAATTGATTCTTTTCCACACTGAGACTATTTATGTCACTGTCTCCAGTAGAAAAAGAAGTGCTCAAGTTCTTTAATTTTTCTAAAGCGGTTTCTAATCTTTGTTCTTTACTATACAAATTTTCCATCAAATAATTTTTATTTATATCATATTATTGATATCATTAATTGGAGTCTATATACGTATTCAATAAGTGGATCCAAAATTAAAAGAATTATCAAACGCTATACGGTTTTTGTCAATTGACGCTGTTCAAAAAGCCAATTCTGGGCACCCTGGAATGCCTATGGGCATGGCGGACGTTGCAACAATTCTATTTAAATACTACCTGCGGTTTAACCCAAAAAATCCTAGCTGGATAAACAGAGATAGATTTATTTTGTCAGCAGGTCATGGCTCAATGCTTTTGTATTCCCTTCTATACTTGACTGGTTATAAAAAGATTCAGCTAGAAGATATAAAAAATTTTAGACAAATAAATTCAATATGCGCTGGTCACCCTGAATATGAGTTTGACTCTGGTATCGAAACTACAACTGGTCCATTAGGTCAAGGTTTAGGCAACTCAGTTGGAATGGCTATCGCTCAAGAAATCCTTCAAAAAAGACTTGGTTCAAAAATTATAAACAATAAAACTTATGTAATTGCTAGTGATGGAGATCTTATGGAAGGAATTAGTCATGAAGCGATGAGTTTAGCTGGACATTTGAATTTAAAAAATTTAATTGTATTCTTCGACAATAACAAAATTTCTATTGATGGAGCTACCTCTCTAAGTGTTTCAGATAATTACAAAAAAAGATTTGAAGGATACGGCTGGTCTTTTCAAGAAATTAATGGTCATAACTACAAGCAAATAGATAAAGCTATAAAAAAAGCTAATAATTCAAAAAAACCAACAATTATATCTTGTAAAACAATTATTGGATTTGGATCTCCAAATAAGTCTGGAAAGGCATCTTCGCATGGGGCTCCATTAGGAGAAGATGAAATAAAGTTAGTTAGAAAAAAACTTGGGTGGAAATACCAACCGTTTGAGATTCCTGAAAATATTCTTAATTCATGGAGAGAAATAGGAAATAAGGGTGAAGAATTAGAAAAAAAATGGAAAAATAATTTGGAAAAAAAACCCAAAACAAAAAGTGATTTAGATAGAATAATCAAAGGTGAATTAAGTTTAAATTTAGATAAAATAATGGGTGACGAAAAACTGAAGTTTTTTCAAACTAAGCCTAAAATGGCTACAAGACAATGTTCATCAACAGTTATAGAGACTCTCACAAACGTTTTGCCAGAGTTAATTGGAGGTTCTGCAGATCTTAGTGGATCAAACAATACCAAAACTGAAAAATCAAAAATAATAAATGCAAAAAGTTTTGCAGGAAATTACATCCATTATGGTGTGAGAGAACATGCGATGGGTGCGGCTATGAATGGTTTGGCCCTTTACGGAGGGTTAATACCATTTGGAGGAACCTTTTTAATTTTTTCTGACTACTTGAAACCCTCTTTGAGGTTATCTGCAATAATGAATTTGCGAGTTATTTATATTTTTTCACATGACTCTATAGGTTTAGGTGAAGATGGACCAACTCACCAACCAATAGAACAATTAGAAAGTTTACGATCTATTCCAAATCTAAATGTTTTTAGACCAGCAGATATAAACGAAACAATTGAGTGTTGGGAAATTGCATTGAGAAGTAAAAATAATCCTAGCGCAATTGCCTTATCAAGACAAAAACTACCTTACATAAGTGAGCATAAATCTGGAGAAAACATGTGTGCTAAGGGTGCTTATGTCTTAAAAGATACGAATGATACTAAGGTGACTTTAATAGCATCCGGCTCAGAAGTTGAAATTGCGTTGGAGGCTTACGAGAAACTCAAAAAAATGAATATAATATCAAAAGTAGTATCTGTGCCTTGTTTTGATATTTTTGAAAAACAAAATGAGGACTATAAAAAACAAATTTTAGGCGAAAATACTTTTAAGGTTTCAATAGAGGCATCAAGCCAATCCGGTTGGAAAAATATTGTAGGTAAAAATGGTGTAACTATTGGTATGACAACTTTTGGCAAAAGTGGTCCTTATAAAGAAGTTTACAAACTATTTAATTTAACTAGCGATGAAGTTGTAAAGATAGTAAGTAAAAATGTTTAAAAAGAATTGGACAAATGTCTAATTTAAAAATTTTTTCAGAGAAATTGAATATAAGCAATAAGCGTATTATTGTTAGGTTGGATCTCAATGTCCCAATTAATAATTTTAAAATAGAGGATAATACAAGAATAAAAATTATTGAACCATTCATAAATAAATTAATAGAGAAAAAAGCGAAAATTATTCTTATTTCACATCTTGGAAGACCTAAAGGAAAAATAGTGAAAGAAATGTCATTAAAACCAATATTTGATTATTTACAAAAAAATCTTATAGGAAAAATCTCATTTTACCAGGGTGAAATAGATAATGATGCTGTGAACGCCTCTAAAAATTTAATGCCCGGAGAGGTTTTGCTGATGGAAAATATTCGTTTTTTTAAGGAAGAGGAAAATGATGATGAAAATTTTGCAAAAAATTTATCTAAGTTAGGAGATTTTTATATAAATGAAGCTTTTTCTTGTTCACATAGAAAACAAGCATCCTTACATAAAATAACTAAATATATTGATAGTTATGGTGGTCCACTATTAGAAAAAGAAATCCAATCAATTAATCTAATTTTAAAAAATAAAAAAGAACCTGTAACTTCTATAATAGGCGGCTCAAAAGTTTCTACCAAAGTCAAAGTGCTTTTAAATTTAATTCAAAATACAAATAACCTAATAATTGTTGGAGCAATGGCTAATAATTTTTTAAAATTTAAAGGTTTTAATGTAGGTTTGTCTCTTTTGGAAAAAGGCACAGAAAAAACAATTGAGGATATTTATACTTCTGCAGGAAAAAACAATTGTAATATTATAATTCCTTTAGATTGTATTGTATCAAATAATTTAAATGGTAGTCCAAAACTAAAGTCCATTAACGAAATAACTTCAGAAGATATGGTTTTAGATATCGGAAAAAAAACAGTTGATTTAATAAATAAAACTGTAGAAAACTCGAAAACTGTTTTTTGGAATGGACCAGCGGGATATTTTGAAAATAAAGATTTTTCTAGCGGAACTGTCGCGATTGCCAAAAAGATTGGCGAAAACTCTCAATCAAAATCTCTAATTTCAATTGTTGGTGGTGGAGATACATTGGCTGCAATTAAAAATACAGATTATCAAAAACTTTTTACCCATTTATCAACAGCTGGTGGTGCCTTTTTGGAGTCTCTTGAAGGTAAGCAGCTCCCTGGTGTAAAAGTATTAACAAATTAATTTATGACAATAGAAGAAATAGCAAAATTAATGGTAACAAAAGGCAAAGGAATTCTTGCTGCCGACGAAAGCACAGGAACAATGGGTAAAAGATTAAAAAGTGTAAATATAGAATCGAATGAAAAAAATAGACTACATTTTAGAGAAACATTATTTACATCAGACTCTATGAAAACATCCATAAGTGGAGTAATTTTATATGATGAAACGATAAGACAAACTTCAAGTAAAGGAGTTTTAATCCCCGAATTAATTAAAAAAAGTGGATCTATACCAGGCATAAAAGTTGATAAGGGAGCAAAACTTCTTGCTGGTTCAGATGATGAAAAAATAACCGAGGGACTTGATGGTTTAAGAGAAAGAATGGAAGAGTATTACAATTTGGGAGCAAGGTTTGCAAAATGGAGAGCTGTATACTCGATTTCATCTAAACATCCAAGCGAGCAATGTATTAAAGCGAATGCTCATGCATTAGCAAGATATTCTGCAATAGTTCAAGATGCAAAAATGGTACCAATAGTTGAGCCAGAAGTTTTAATGGATGGAAATCATGCAATTGATAAATGTTATGAAGTTACTAGTAAGGTTTTAATTGAATGTTTCAATGAATTAAAACTAAATAATGTAAATCTAAAAGGAATAGTTTTAAAACCAAACATGATACTACCTGGTGCAAGTTGTAATCAAAAAGCTTCTACAGAAGAAATTGCTAGCAAAACACTTGATTGTTTAAAAAAAACTATGCCCAAAGAAGTTCCAGGTGTTGCGTTTCTATCTGGAGGACAAAGTGAAATTGAGGCAACCAAAAATCTAAATGCAATAAATAAGATTAATGATACAAATTTTAATTTTACTTTTTCTTATGGTAGAGCTTTACAGCAATCTGCGCTTAAAACATGGGCAAAATCAATGAAGGACGTTAAAAGTATTCAAAAAGTTTTCGATCATAGAGCTAAAATGAATGGTGCCTCGACTGAGGCGAAATGGGAAGAAAAGAACGAGCAAAATTTTGCTGCTTAAAATTGAAAAGATTTTTATATTTAATATCCCCAAATAAAATCAAAATAAATTTCTATAAAGATTTGGAAGAAGTTCTTTCTACGAACAAAGTCAAATATTTCCAATTAAGGTTAAAAAACTATTCTTTTTCAAGTATTTTAATAATTGGTAAAAAAATAAAAAAAATTACGGAAAAAAATAAAGTTAAATTAATAGTAAACGATTCTGTTCATGTTGCTAAAAAGCTAAATTCTGATGGTTGTCATTTAGGGCAATCAGATGGCTCAATAAAAAAAGCAAAGATAATTTTAAAAAAGAGAAAAATTATAGGGGTTACATGTCATGGTTCAAAAAAATTAATTTTAAATGCTATTAAAGAAAAACCAAACTATTTAGCTTTAGGATCTTTTTTTAAATCTAAACTTAAACCAAATGCAAAAAAGGCACAAAAAAAATTAATAAGATGGACCAAAAGAAGAACTAGTATACCTATTGTTGCCATTGGTGGGATAAATAATAAAAACTCTAAAAGTTTATTAAAATTAGGAGTTAATTACCTTGCAATATCAAGTTTTATTTGGAATAACCCTCGCTTAAAACCTAAAGAGGTTATTAAACTATTTAACTAAAATGAAAATACAAGGTAACGAAATTAAACCTGGAATGATTATTGAACACAATAATGATCATTGGACCGTACTTAAAGCTCAACATGTTAAACCTGGAAAAGGTGGAGCATTCAATCAAGTTGAGCTTAAAAGTTTAACTAAAGGAACAAAGCTCAATCAAAGATTTAGATCAAGTGAAAATGTAGAACGTGCTCAACTTGAAGAAAAAGAATTTAATTTTTTATATTCAGATGATAGCGGGAGTTTTTTTATGGATCCAGATAACTTTGAGCAGATTTCTATTAAAAAAGATTTATTAGGTGAAAAACAAAAACTTTTAACCGAGAATTTAAAAGTAACAATTTCTTTCCTAGAGGAAAATCCTCTATCAATTGACCTGCCTACTAATATTGAATGTGAAATTGAAAGTACAGATGGAGTAGTTAAAGGTCAAACTGCATCCTCATCCTATAAACCAGCAAAACTTAAAAATGGTTTAAATATTATGGTTCCACCTTTTATAGAAGAAGGAAATAAAATTATGCTAGACACAAGAAATTTAGAATATGTAAAGAAAGTAAATTAATGAAAATAAATTCTCCGCAATTTAATTTAATGCAAAAAGCTTGCATGAAAGCATCAAGAGTATTGATAAGAGACTTTGGTGAAGTAGAAAAATTACAGGTCTCAGAGAAAGGGCCAGGAGATTTCGTTACTGCATCAGATAAACGTGTCGAAAAAATAATTATTAATGAATTAGAGAAATCAGGCTATTCAATTTTAAGTGAGGAGACAGGATTAATTGAGGGAAAAACTAAGGATAAAAAATGGGTAATTGACCCTATCGATGGAACTTTTAATTTTTTAAACGGTTTACCACATTTTGCCATTTCAATAGCCTTTGAGGAAAAATCAGAGATTATTTCCGGTATAATTTTTGATCCTATTAAAAATGAAATGTTCTTTGCAGAAAAAGGTAATGGAGCATATTTAAATAATTCAAGGATAAGAGTTTCTAATAAGTCTGATTTTAAAAATAGTTGTTTAGTAACTGGCGGTCCAAAGGTGAATAGTAAAAAAAGAGAATTCATTTTTGAAGAATATCAAAAAATTTCTGTAGAGGTAAATTCTCATGTAAGAAAATCTGGTAGTGCTGCTCTAGATATTGCCTATGTTGCTTCAGGTAGATATGATGGATATTGGCACAGAGAGATTAATTACTGGGATATTGCCGCTGGATTAATTCTTGTAAAAGAGTCTGGAGGATTTGTTGAGAGCTTAAACAGTAATGGGTTTTTGGAAAAAAAAATTGATATTATTGCTACTAATTCAAAAATCCATAAAGAATTGAGAAATTTACTGTAAAAATTTGTTGAGCCATTAAGAATATTGTTATAAAAACTTTTGCATGAAAAAAAAAATTCACCCGAACTACCATAAAATAAGCGTGGTCATGACTGATGGTTCAAAATTTGAAACGATGTCTACCTGGGGTAAAGAGGGTGATACTTTAAAATTAGATATTGATCCTAAATCACATGCAGCTTGGACTGGTGGAAGCCAAAAAATTTTAGATAAGGGAAGAGTAAGTAAGTACAATAAAAAATTTAGTAATTTAAGGAAAGAAAAAAAATAAATTATGCAAGATGGTCCATTCATGCCAAAAGCTACGGCTGTTTGGCTTGTACAAAATACAACATTAAGTTTTAAGCAAATTGCTAACTTTTGCAGATTGCATGAACTAGAAGTGAAAGGAATAGCAGACGGAGATGTAGCAAAAGGTATAAAAGCCTATAACCCTATTTTAGCAGGCCAACTAACTCGAGATGAAATTGATGTTTGTTCAAAAGACGATAAAAGAGATTTAAAAATTAATAAGAAGAATGAAGAAGTTGTAGTTTCTACAGAAAGAAAAAAAGTCAAATATACACCGCTTTCAAAAAGAAAAGATAGGCCTGACTCTATACTCTGGTTAGTCAAAAATTTTTCTCAGCTCACAGATGGTCAAATAGCAAAAATTGTTGGAAGTACAAAGGGAACGGTCTCATTAATAAGAAAAAGGACTTATTGGAATTTATCTAGCCTAACACCTAAAGATCCAGTGATACTTGGTCTTTGCAGTCAAACAGTTTTTGAAAAAGCTGTTGATAAAGCTAATAGAAGAGTTGCGAGAGAGAAAAAGCTAAAAGAAAAAGAGGCCAAAGCTTTAGAAAAAGCTAAATTAGAAGAAAAAAAAGTTGAGGAAAGTACAAATGAGCAAAATTAGCAATAATCCTACTGTTGGGATTATTATGGGTAGTAAATCTGATTGGAAAGGTGTTATGGAACACTGTAGTGAAATTTTCAAAGAATTTGGAATTAATCATGACGTTAGAGTCATCTCTGCTCACAGAACTCCAAAAAGATTAGAAAGATTTATTTCTGAAGCTGAAAAAAAAGATTATGAAGTAATTATTGCAGCGGCTGGTGGAGCAGCACACTTAGCAGGAGTTACTGCAGCTTTAACAACCATACCTGTGCTAGGAGTACCAATGCCAAGTGTAACAAATGGGGTGGACAGTCTTTACTCGACTGTGCAGATGCCTGCTGGTGTTCCTGTTGCAACCTTAGCTATTGGAAAAGCTGGAGCAAAAAACTCAGCACTATTTGCAATTGCTATTCTAAGTCGTAAATATCCCAAAATCAGTCAAAAATTAAAAAAGTATAGATCTGAATTTGAAAGTAATATTCCAAAAAGACCATACTAAATCCTATATAGACAATGACATTCCAACATGTTAACTACTGCCCTAATTTATTAATGGAGGATTTATTAAAATAGACGTTAAAGATAATAATGTAGAGCAAGCAATAAGAGTTCTTAAAAGAAGATTGCAAAAAGAAGGTTTCTTTAAAATTATAAAAATGAAGAGTATTTATGAAAAACCTTCGGAGAAAAAAAAGAGAATTCGTCTTGAAAACATCAAAAGAGCAAAAAAGTTTCAGCGTCTAAGAAATAGGTTATAAAAGTAACCTGATAACTAAGATTATGGCCACTGGTAAAGTTAAATGGTTTGACTCTAAAAAGGGTTATGGATTTATTAAGGACAATGATAGTGAAAAAGATATTTTCTTACATGTAACATCATTAGAAAAATCAAAATTAAGAGTTCTCAAAGAAAATCAAGAAATAGAGTTTGAAATAAAAGAGGAAAAAGGTAAATTACAAGCTGTTAACCTTAAGCGTTTGTAAAAATCTTATCGCGGGGTGGAGCAGTCTGGTAGCTCGTCAGGCTCATAACCTGAAGGTCGAAGGTTCAAATCCTTCCCCCGCAACCAATTATTAGACTTTTTTATACTAAATCAATTATTTGATTATTTTTTTTGAGACAATTCCTTATAAATATTGTTAACCCTGTGCACTTCTTTTGGAATATTAAAATATCCAATATAGTTAATTTCTTCTGGGGTAACATCAAAGTGATAATGTCCAGCATCCTTTAAATGTTTATAAGAATGAAAATGGGTGTGTTCACCCGATTCTCTAAGATTTAAATTCCCACCAGTAGGATCTCCGGTCCAAAGAACTGAATAACATTGTAGCTCTGGTCCTACAGGTTCATAGAATTGTAAAAAATCTTTAACACATTTCATTTGAATTGGATCATAGTAATCTATTTTAATATCATCATAATCTGGCTGAACGTGTGATTTTATTTTGCCATTAAGGATTCTAATGACACCTGCTAGAGCTACATGGCTATTTCCTTTTACTGGAAGATGTGTTTTTAATGAATTTCTCATCGCTTGGGATAAAGAACCTTGTTTGCCAATTCTTTTTTTTATTTTTATTTGAATTACCTTTCCTTTTTTTCCATCTGAGTAGTAAATATTTGATAAACCTCCATGCTTCTTTTCGGTGTATTTGCTAACTATACATTCCTTATTCTTTCCAACTCTCGCGATTACAGATTTTGACTCTGAGGTAATAAAATTTTCATTAATAACCAACTCACCACAGTGTCCCTGTAAACAAGACATAGCTCCTGAGCCAGCACCTAAAGCATATGATTTTTCTGAACCTATGTTCTTGGCAATTTCCTCATAATCAAATTCTGTACCGATAAATTTTTTGTCATGCATGTAAGGTTCCCCTCCAACATCTATTATTTTTTCATTTCCAGAAATTCCCTCAGATGGACAACCCCAGTCTTTTAGGTTTGGACAGTCGATAACTTCAATATTTACTTGTTCGTAATTCTCCTTCAGACCAGTTAATAAAGCTTTTTTTACCTTCTCTAGAGAGGGTGTTGCAAATTTTCCACTTTCAAATTTTAGCTTCATGTGATTACTTATAGGATATGAGCACATTAGCAGAAAAATTAGCAGATGCATGGATAAAAAGAGATTTAATTCAACTTAAATCAGACGAACTTCCAAAAAATAGAGAAGATTCTCACTCAATTCAAAAACAATTCCACGCTGTCCTAAAGAAAAAAACAGTTGGTTGGAAAATTGGATTAGTATCTAAGAATTTACAGGACGGTGCAAAAGTCGAAGGTCCTATGATTGGAAAAATTATAGATGAAACAGTTTTGATGAACCCATCGAAAATTGAATACAGTAAAGTACCTGATTGTATTCTTGAATGTGAATTTTGTTTAAAATTTTTAGAGGATACAAAAATGATACCTGGTGCTGAAAATAAAACAGGAAACTACGAGGCTTATATAGCTTTAGAACTTGTATCTACAAGAGTTCATTCGGATTCTAAAAAAGGTTTAAATCCAGTTGGAATGATGAATTTAAATATTGCAGATAATGGTGGAGCTGGAGCAATAGTTGTTGGAGATAAAATACAAAATCTAGATAAAATTGACTTAGATTCTATTCAAGTTGAAATCAATTTAAATGGAAAAGTAACAGAACCTTTCTTTAAAGGAGAAAAGCGTGCTGGTCCAAAACTAGCAATTAAATGTATAATTGATGAGTTTAAAGATGATCCTGTAACTTTTAAAAAAGGTGATTGGTTTATGACTGGTTCGGTTATACAGCCCTTTAAAGTCAATAAAGGCGACAAACTTAAAGTCGACTTTAGATCATTAGGAAAAATAAATTTAGATTTTATTTAATTTTAACTTTTTTACCTGTTTTTGCACTTTTAATAATTGCTGCAAAAATTTTAAGTGATACTAATCCATCTTCCCCAGTAATTTTAGGTTTTGCTTTTTTATTAACAACATCACATAAATGATTAATCTGGTTTGTAAGTGTATACCTACTTTCTCTAGTACTTTCATCTTTGTGTAATATTGGCTTCCACCAACTTCTCTCTTGTTTATTGTACCACTCTTTATAGTTTGGAAATTGTACCGAGCTTTTTGTACCGCCAATGTAGTAAGCAGATTGATTAGTAATTGGATAGGCAGGGTTTTCACCTGCTGTTAATTCATAACTCCAAGGTGATACTATTGTGTCGGAAACACTTAAAGTTCCTAGAGCTCCTGATTTAAAAACAAAATTTACTACCGCTGTATCTTCAACATTATATTTTCTGATTTTATTTGAAGATGATGCTTGCACGTAATCAACTGGTCCTAACAAATAACAAATTAAATCAATATCATGAACAAGATTTATACCTAGGGGTCCCCCACCCTTTTTTACTCTCCATTTCTCTTTAAACCATTCTTTATTTTTATATAACCAGCACATCACATTTACTGATACAATTTTTCCTAACTTGCCTTTAGTAATTTTATTCTTAACTTTTGTTGAAATCGAATTGTGTCTTCTATGATAACCAATAAGCAAATGTGTTTTATTTTTTCTTGAGGATGAAATAATTTTTTTTGCCTTTTGAATATTACTTGAGATGGGTTTTTCTAATAGGACAGGAATTTTAGCATTTAAAAAACTGATAGTATGCTTTTCATGAAATTGATTTGGTGTTGCTACAATGACAGCATCAGGTTTGTTATTTTTAATTAATGCTGACGAATTTTTATAAAATGGGACTTTAAATTTTTTAGCGTGTGCTCTTGATCTTTGATTAATATCTACAATTGAATGCAAATCAGCTTTCTTGGAATTTTTAATTGCTATTAAGTGTTGACTACCCATCAACCCAATTCCAACTACTGCTATTTTAGTTTTTTTCCTCATGAAAAGATTTTATTTGATATATCAACTTGTCCTGGGTGGATACAAGCTTTTCCAGCAAACCCGTTTCTCTTAGCTACATTACAAGACTTCTCAAATCCTTTTAAATCTTTAAAATTAAGATATGAAGTATCAATAGGGTCTTTTGAGTGTGAAACTATAAGTTTTCTATAATTGAGAATTTCATTTTCATCATCGGATACTTTAAGATTAATAGACTTAGCTAAATCATGTGATCCAAAAGAGATAACTTTTATCCTTTCTTTAAACTCACAAATTTCCTTAAGGTTTTCAATTCCCTTTTCACTTTCTATAATTGGAATTATATCTGTTTTAAGCTTTTCATTTGATTTTAAAATTTTATCAATATTTAAAAGCTGTTCTCTACTTTCGGTAAAAGGGAGAAAAATACCAATAAATTCTTCTTCGACTACAAAATCTAAATCTTCATTATTATTGATCCTGATATAAGTTTTTTTTTTATCTACATTACAATTTTTGATAATTTTCCTGGCATTTTTTTTTTCATTATCAGGAACTGTAGATTCTAAATCAATTACAACTAGATCAGCGTCTAAAGTATATGCTTTTTTTATTTTTTTTTCCTCATGACCAGGAACAAATAAAACTGATCTATATTTCATATTTACTTAACCTTTTATAGTCTAAGTCAATACCTAAGCCAGGACCTGAGGGTAATTTATATTTTCCATTCATGGCTTTTTTAAAATTTGGGTAAAATTCTTGATCAATATCAAGGTAAAATCTCTCTATATATGTTTCTTTTTTCATCAAGGATGCTAGTTGAAGAGTGGCAAGAAAACCTGGTCCAAAGTAAGCGGTATGAGGCATTACAGAAATATTATTTTTTTCTGCATGTTCTATAATTTTAAACATCTCATAAATACCACCAACTTTGATAACAGACGGCTGAATATATGTTGCAGCTTTTTGCTTGATCATTGACTTAAACTCGAATTCTGTACATGCATTCTCTCCACATGCTATTGGTGTTCCAAGCTCTTTATTTAATTTAGCAAGAGTTTCATAATCTTCTGGTGGATATATAGGTTCCTCTAACCAAGTAAGCTTCATATTTTTTAAAAAATCTTTTTTGGCCATAGTTTCTTCATATGTCCATGGACAATTAGTATCTAACATTAAAGGAAGATTGCCTGTTACTTTTCTTCCAGCTTCAATACAATTATTTTCTATTTCATGTAATTTAATTGCTTGATAGCCATCGTCTAATGATTGTTTACACTTTTGCTCTACAATTTTTGGATCTCCATATCTAAAAAGACTTGAGTAGGCTTTAAATAAATCTTTATTTTTTTTTCCTAATAATTCATGGATTGGCTTATTTTTTTCTTTTCCTAAAGCATCCCATAATGCAATTTCAACACCAGATATTGCAAACATTGTTATTCCGTATCTACCAAATAAGTGTAAAGACTTTTGAAGAGTTAAAAGAACCTCTGGAATATTGCTTATATCTTTTCCTATAAGCAAGGGAGCTACCATTTCTTCAATTGCTATTTTTACTGCTTTCCAACTTGTATAACCAAAGGCTTCACCCCAACCAGTGATACCTTTATCTGTTTCAATTTTTACTAGGTTAAATTCTAAACTTTTCCATTCTTTTCCATGAAAAATTACTTTTTTCCCACCATGACTAAATGGCATGCTCAAAGTGATTGCTTTGATTGATTTTACTTTCATTAACGAAATTTTTTAAAATTTGGTTTTCTTTTTTCCAAAAAAGCCTTAGCACCCTCAGACTGTTCTCCGGTCTTAAAATAGTCGGGAGCAACTTCATTAACCATACTTTTTTGAGTTATTTTTAAAATTTCATCAAATTGTTTTCGAAAACTAGCTTTTAAAATTTTTAAACATGTTGGGGCAGCTTTTAATATTTCATCACCATATTTTTTAACTTCCTCATCTAATTTTTCTCTTTTTACAACAGAGTTGACCAATCCCCAATTCATCATCTCTTTTGCAGAATACCTTTTGCACGTCATCCACATTTCCCTTGCACGTTTATGACCTAAAATATTCGCAGAGTGAGCAACGATAGCACCTCCTGCTGGCGATCCAACTCTTGGCCCGTTCTGTCCAAATATAGAATTTTCACTTGCTATAGTTAGATCACAAAAGTAAGCCATATGATTTCCTCCTCCGATTGCATATCCATCTACTTTTGCAATAATTGGTTTACTACATTTTGTTAAGTGGATATGGAATTCATATTCATGGTCTTGAAATTCTTTTGAACTTTCCCAGTTCATATCACCACCTGCACAAAAAGCTCTATCTCCAGCACCAGATAAAACAATCACGCCAACATTTTTATCTTTTTCAGCACTATCTAAAGCAGTTTTCAATTCTTGAAGAGTAACAGGTGTGAACGCGTTTAATACTTTTGGTCTATTTATAGTGACATGAGCATAATCACTTTTAACTTCATATATTATATCTTTAAATTGCATGTTGTTTTATTTCCTCTACTGACTCTGGATTTAATAAAGTTGAAATATCACCAGGGTCCTCATTTGTTAAACACGATTTTATTACTCTCCTCATTATTTTCATATTTCTTGTTTTAGGTAAATCCTTAACAAATATTACTTTATCAGGCTTAAATGATTTTCCTAAATCTTTTATAATTAAATCAATAAACAAGTTTTCTTTAAGGTTTTTTTCACTTTCTAGAGGAACTATAGATAAAATTATCTTTGATCCTTTTCCCTCATCTGGAATCCCAACAGCCGCAACCTCTTTAACTTTTCCGCTTTTCACAATTACACTTTCTAACTCTGATGGACCAATTCTTTTACCCGAAACTTTAATTGTATCATCTGACCTACCGTGAAGATACCAGTGACCGTCTTTATCCTTACTAGCTAAATCGCCATGAACCCATAAATCGTTTTTTATAACCTTCCAATAATTCTGTATGTATCTTTCATCATCATTCCATAAACTTTTAGTCAATCCTATTGATGATTTTCTCATTACCAATTCTCCCATTTGATCAGCAGATACTTTTTGGCCTTTTGAATCTACAATATCTGCACTCATTCCAGGAATGGGTGCATTAAAAGAACCAACCTTAAAAGGTCTATGCAAACAACAGTGTAGTATAGATCCAGATACTTCAGTTCCACCAGCTGAATTCATTATAGGAACTTTTGATTTACCAATAAATTCAAATAACCACTTCCAAGGCTTTTCTGTCCATGGTTCACCACCTGTGCAAATAATTCTTAATGAACTTAAATCTAAATTTTCAAAAAGTTTTTTATCTTTTGTCATTTGGTTTCTTATTAGTGCGGGGGACAATTCAGTCCAAGTTACTTTATACTTTTCAATTAATTTCCAAAATCTCAATTCGTCTGGAAAATCTGGAACACCTTCTGCAATAATCATTTTTGCACCATGAGAAGATGCAATTGTTGCAGATTTTGAGCCAACCATCCAACCCATGTCTGCCATACATAAATGAACGTCGGTTTGTTTGAAGTCAGCCAATATTCCTTCATCAAATGCCATTTTAGTTACAAGTCCTATGTGGGTATAAACACATCCTTTTGGTTTTCCTGTTGTACCTGAGGTAAAATGAATAATAGCTGGATCCTCAGCGTTCATCTCTTCAGTTTTTAATTTGTCTGATACATTGTCAAAGTTTTCCCAATTGAATATTTTTTTACCTTTATCATTCCCTAGAAGAAATATTTTTTCTAATGACTTTACTTGATCAAGATCTCCTTTGATTTGATCAAACATTCTGATTTCCTTAGCTTTTCTAAAAGTTTTTTCTACGGTAAAAATACCTTTAGCTTTAGCAATTTTTAATCTTTCAATTACAGCTTTTGAACCATAGCCAGAGAAAAGGGGTAAAACGATACAGCCTATTTTTAAAATAGAAAAATAAGCAATATAGGTTTCGATAAATTGAGGCATATAAAGTGCTATTACATCACCTTTTTTAAAACCATTATTTTTTAACGTGTTTCCTACTTTCGAAATTCTTTTATTAAATTCTTCATAGGTAATTGAAGTCTCTGTTCCATCCTCCCGTTCTGAAAAAATAAAAGTCTCCTTAAAAAAATCTTTGTCTTTATGACGATCAATACAATTAAGAACTATATTGGTCTTTCCATCTACGCACCATCTTGTCCAAGGGATACCTTTACTTTCATCTATAATTTTTGAATAGGGTTTAAAAAACTTTAAATCAGAAAATTTGATAACACTATCCCAAAGCCAACCAGGGTCTGTCAAACTTTTTTTCTCAAGCTCATTATAATCTTGAATTTTAGAAAAGTTTAAAAACTTAGTCAGTTTTGAATTTTCAACTAGATCTTTTGATGGTTTCCAGATTATTTCTTTGGACACGGATCTAGATATACATTCCCTCTTTGATTTTAATAATATTATACATGAGATCGTTTAGAGGAGTTTTGACCCCATGTTTTTTTCCAATTTTTGAAACAGCGCCACTTATAAAATCTATTTCTGTCTTTCTATTCTTCAATACATCAAATGCCATTGAGGATTTGTTGGTTTGTCTGGAGTCTACTATTCTATTAAACATTTCTAGACAGTCTTTTTCGCTGACATCTACCCCATCTGCCTTGGCAACCTGTCTAGTTTCTAAAATAATTTCTTTGCCCAGGTTCCTCGACATGTCCTGATTTTTATTTGCGATATACAAGTCTGTGTGATGAAGATCAAATATTGCAGAAAGTGGTCCTATCGCTGTAAGTGCAAATAATTTCATCCATTTTCTTCTTTTGATATCTTCTTCTGCAATAGTTTCTAAACCGTGTGATGTAAATGTTTCTGCAAGATCTTTTACCCTTTGGCTGTGCCCACCATCATACTCTCCAATCCAAGATGGTAAACTTGCATGATTTTGAATAATGCCAGGGCCTTGAATACTAGATGCTTGAGTAGTTGATCCTCCCAAAACTTTATCTTTTCCAGCTATATTTTGCATTATTTCTTCATGTCCTATTCCGTTTTGAAAAGACATGAGCATGGTTTTATCGCCTATTATATTTTTTGAATTTGTAAGTGCCTTCTCTAATGCGGTTGCTTTACACATTATAATTATGGCATCAACTGGTTGTAAAGTTTTTGGATCTGTTGTTGCTTTGATTTTTACAATTCTATCGCCACCATGACCCATCATTTTGAGACCTTTATTATTTATCTCATCAACATGGTCTTTCCACACATCAATTAAAACTACACTTAATCCTTTTTCTGCAAGCAAACCTCCGAAGAGACAACCCATAGCGCCTGCGCCTAGTACAGCGACTTTGAGATTTTTATTAACCATTTATGCTTTCATTTTAACTTGCACACCAAAGAAACCGGTTGGTTTTATAAGTAAGACTACTATCATCAATAAAAATGCGTAAGCATCTTTATGACTTCCAGAAATAAAAAAAGCACATGATGTTTCAAAAAGACCTACGGTGAAACCACCAACGATTGCGCCTGGCAAACTTCCGAACCCTCCAACAACTGCAGATGCAAAAGCCTTTAATAAAATTATATAACCCATATAAACTACTACTTGATATGTAGGTCCAACTAAAGTTCCTGCTAATCCTGCAAGAGCACAAGCTATTCCAAATATAATAGATATATAAAGTGGAACGTTAATTCCAACTAAGTTGGAGATTACCTTTGAGTGCGCTACGGCTCGAACACCTAAGCCCATTTTAGTTTTATTTAAAAAGAAATATAAAGCCCCTGCCACAGTAAATCCTGTAACCAACATCCATAAATATGTCATTGGCAACGTCACCCCACCTATATTAATTGGTAATCCTAAATCTGCATGAAAAGGATGTGCTGTTGGATTCCAAATTATGTAAGCTAAGTTTAATAAGACAACTGATAAGCCAAAACCACAAATAATAATTCCCATTCCGGCAACGGTATAACCACCGCCTTTTTTTGTTAATGGTCTTAAAAAAACTCTTTCTATTAAAACACCAAAAAGACCCATGATAACAAATGCAAAAAATAATCCAATTACATAACCTACCCATCCGTAAGCATCAGGAAAAATTGCGTAAATTAATTCTCCATCGATTAGAAAATTATAAACTGTTAAACCAGTAAATGCTCCGAGCATGAAAAATTCTCCGTGTGAAAAATTAACTACATCTAGTCCTGTATAAATTAGAGAAATTCCTACAGCTACTAGTCCATAAATTATTCCTACAGTGATACCAATAATTAATACACCTTTAAGAGACTCTAGGTTCATATCTGGGCTCATACTGATGTATCCTAAAAAAATTAATGTAAAAACTAACATCAAAGTATTTTCAAGTTTTCTTGTAAGTTTAAAACCTTTAAACATTTGCTGTTGTACCTCCCCCACCTAAATATGAATCTTTCACAGACTCGTCGTACATCAATTTTTTAGACTCTCCCTCAACATTAATTACTCCGTCCTTTATTACATAACCGTAATCTGCAAGCAAAAGAGCCATTCTAACATTTTGTTCTACTACCAAAACTGTTAGGCCATCTTTTCTAATTTTATTAATATTTTTAAAAATATCTAAAACAATTTGCGGTGCTAGCGCTGCACTTGGTTCATCTAGCATGATCATCTTAGGATTTGACATTAAACCCCTTCCAATACAAAGCATTTGTAATTCGCCACCTGATAATGTTGCAGCTAACTGGCTTTTTCTTTCATTTAATCTTGGAAAATAATTAAAAACTTTTTCAATATTATCATTTAATGTTTGCTTTGATTTAAGCGTAAAACCTCCTAATCTTAAATTTTCTAAAACTGTCATAGCAGGAAAAACATCTTTTCCTTGAGTGACTTGAACCAAGCCTTTTTCTACAATGTTGTGTGGCGGTAAATTTTGAATGTCTTCTCCATTAAAATTTATACTTCCTTTCCAAGTTCTAATTATTCCCGAGCAAGCTTTTAATATCGTGGACTTACCTGTCCCATTTCCACCAAGCAATGCAACTATAGATTGATTATCTACTTTCATGTTAGCTCCATTAAGTATTTGCACTGAACCGTAACCTGAAACTAAATTGTTTATTTTGAGCATAGCTGTTGACTTAAAATTGTTTATTTAATCTAATACATTTAATTAAATTAATGCTTTGGCGTCAATTAAAAACGCCGAAGATATATAAATTAAAAAAGGGGGAAACATGAAAAAAATAAATATAATTTTTTCAAGTTTATTACTCGCTGTTAGTTTATTGGTCACTTCAGTAGCACAAGCTAAGGACATCAAAATTGGTGTTTCATTTAGAATGCTTTCTGACGTTGGCTATAAACATGGTGAGTTAATTCAAGATACTGTTGCGGAGTGGAATTCTTCTGGCGGTATTAACGGAAAAAAAGTTGATTTGATACTTTACAATGATGAATGTAAATCTGAGAAAGGTGTTGCAAATGCTACGAAGCTTGCATACCAAGATAACGTTCACGTTATAATCGGATCTAGCTGTAGTTCAGTTACTTTACCAATGGTACCAGTAATTACTAAAGCTAAAGTTCCACAAATCATTCCGCATTCAACAAGTTCAAAAATCACATTAACAGGAAGTGAATGGATATTCAGAGTTCCTGTTTCATCTAGATTTTACAAAATAGTACAAGCTAAGTTCACAGCAGAAAATGCTGGTACGAAGATAGCTCATATCTATGTACCTGACCAAGCTAGTATGGACTTTTCTAAATCTATGATTGCTTACGTGAAAGATGAATACGGTGTTGATCCTGTTTATGAAGCGCAAGCTGGAGAAAAAGAAACTGACTTTAGATCTTACTTATTAAAAGCTAAAGCAACAAATCCAGACGCACTTGTATGTTCAGGTTTAGTAGATGAAACAGTTCGTTGCTTAGTTCAATCTTACGAAGTGGGAATACCTAAGAGCGTAGCTAGAGTTGCAAACTCTGTAGCATCAAAAGTAGAAGTACCAACTAACGCTGGTAAAGCAGCTGTTGGTGTATCTTATGCTGCTGCTTTCGCTGCTTCTGACACAAGACCAATCGCTAAAAAATTTGTTAAACATATTAAAAGTAGATATGGCGTAGTACCTGGCCATGACTTTTCTCAAATGGAGGACTTATTAACTATGTTAAAACCTGCTTTAGAAAAAGCAGAAAAACAGTTTAGCGGTGATCTTGCATCTGATAGAAAAGCTGTAAGAGACTCTATTGCTGGTATAACTAACTTTACTGGTTTAGCTTCAGGACCAATCAGCTTCTGTGCTGCTGGTTCGCCTGAGTGTAGAGATGGTAACAGAACACCTGTTATGATCGAGTACACAAAAGGTGGTAAAAACTGGAAGACTAAAGTAGCTGGTACAGTTACGTTTAACGCTAGTGCTGGTCTTTAATAACTAAAATTTATGAGCGGTAGTTTAATTACTACCGCTCATTTTTTAATCTTAAGGCAATAAAATAATGGATAAATTTAAAGAAATTATAAGACAATATCCTTTCCTAGGTTTTGTTATTGCTTTTATAATTTTAATGTTAGTACCATCTGTTTTTTTTACAGATTTATATCAATCACATTTAGCAAGTTTAATTTGTATCAACATCATTGTTGCTGCAGGACTAAATATTGTTAAAGGGTTTTGCGGTCAGGTTACTGTAGGACATGTTGGGATATATGCAGTCGGTTCATACACCGCAGGATGTATGTTTTTATATTTAGGTTCTGGTTTGTGGTTAACTTTGCCTGCAGCAATATTAATAGCTGGTTTATTTGGTGTGGCTTTTGCAATTCCATCTTTTAGATTAGAAGGTCCATATTTAGCCTTAGCTACCCTTGGTGGTGGAGAAGCAATACGATTGTTTATTGAAAACGGAGATTTTTTTATGTCAACTTATGGAATTTCAAATATACCACAACCAGAGATATTTGGAGTACCTTTTGATACTCCTGATAAATATTACTACATCGCAATGCCTATAATGCTGATGGCAATATATTTTTCATTTAGTGTTTTAAGATCGTCAGTTGGAAGAGCTTTTATGGCTGTGAGAGAAGATCCGATTTCTGCAGCAGCATCAGGAATAAATGTAAAAAAACATAAAATGCTAGCTTTCGTTTTAAGCGCAATGTTTGCAGGAGGTGCAGGTGCAGTATACGCTCATTTACCTCCAGGATATATTCATCCAAACAATTATACTGTAATTGAAATGGTAACTTTCTTAGCCATGGTTGTTTTTGGTGGTCTGGGTCATATTTGGGGAGGAATAATTGGAGCGATTATTATTACGATTGTTTATGATTTAACAAGGCCACTTTATGAGTATCAATTATTTATTTTTGGATTAACAATTGTATTAACAATTCTATTTATGCCCAAAGGTATTGGTGGATTTATTGACAAATATTTTATTGATAGAAGATTTAAAACCAAAACAGGAGCAGCGAGTAAATAATGTTATTAAAAACAAAAAAGTTAATGAAAGCATTTGGTGGATTAAAAGCTATAAATAAAGTTGATTTTGAATTGCCAGCAAACGAAATTAGAGGAATTATCGGACCAAATGGTTCAGGAAAAAGTACTTTTTTTAATTTAGTATCTGGTGTTTATGAACCAGATCCAGGTAGCTACATTGAGTTTGATGGTAACGATATTACTAATGAGCCTCCACACAAAGTTGGAGAGCTTGGATTAGCTAGAACATTTCAATTACTGAGGTTGTATCAAGATATGTCAGTAATAAATAACGTAATGTCAGGCTATCATACTTTAGTGCCATATAGTTTTATTGATGCTGTTACTGGTAGAAAAAAGATATGGGATCAAGAGAAAACCATTAAAGAGGAAATGATGGAGCTTCTTTCTTTTGTTGGTTTGGCTGACTACGCAGAGTTAAATGCAAGTGAACTATCAGGAGGTCAAAGAAGACTTCTTGTTTTAGCTAGAGCTATTGCAGGAAAACCAAAATTATTAATGTTAGACGAACCTGCTGCAGGTCTATCACCAGTGAACGTTGATAATTTGATGAAGATATTAATGCGATTAAAAGAAAAATATGGCTTAACACTAATTATAATTGAGCACATATTAAAAGTGGTTATGGATACCTGTAGTAAAGTTACAGTTCTTGATCATGGTGAAAAGATAGCAGAGGGTACCCCTACCCAGATCAAGGATGATAACGCTGTAATTGAGGCTTATTTAGGTAAAAAAATGGATGACGAAGAAATGAGAAAAGCACTTGCAGTTTAATACGGACGATATATGATTTTAATTAATAAATTAAGATTCTAAGACTGTGAAAAACAAAATAAATAAAGAGCTAAAAGCCAAAGGTTTCATAAGAATAAGAAACGTCCTTAATTTTCAAAAAGATATCAAGCCTGTACTTAATGATTTAGAAGCAAAAGCTAATAAACTAATAGAAAAGTACTTTACAACGAAGGAAGCGAAGAGATTATTTAAATTAAAGTTTCAGGATAAGTATTTTGCATTAACCAAAAAATCTGGGGTAACTTTTGAAAAAGTTTTTAATAATAGACCCCCACAAAACTTTAAAAAACATGAAAATGTTGAATATTTTAATCCTGAGTCAATATTCAATTTAATTAAATCGGATAAAATTTTAAATGTAGTTGAGAAAATTATTGGTAAAGAAATTTTTTCAAATCCAGTTCAAACTTTTAGGGTGAAAAAACCAAATATAAATTCAGGTAAAAATTTTATGGATGGTTTAATTGGTAGAACACCATGGCACCAAGATGAAGGAACTATAAATAAAAAAGCAAGATTCAAAACTGACTTGGTGACAGTCTGGATACCATTTACAAAAACTAATGCTAAGAACGGCTGTATGTTGGCTGTACCTAAAAGTAATAAACTAGGTTTGTTAAATCACCACCACGGATCAAAAGGTCAGGTGGAAATAAAAAATTCAGAACTTATCCATAAGTATAGCAAAATGGTTCCACTTGAAGCTGATGTTGGCGATATAATTATTTTAGACAAAAGATTAATTCACTGTTCTCTTCCAAATGTTTCAAAAAATATTAGGATAAGTATGGACATTAGATTTCATAAAGCTGGGCAAAGTTCAGGGAGAGAGCCATTACCAAGTTTTTATGTAAGAAGTGCCAAAAAAGAAAATATCAAAGTTAAAACTTACCAACAATGGGTCGCTCTTTGGAACAAAGCTTACATGAAATCATTAAACAAGGGATATACATTCAAATATTATTTACCTGTTTATAAACATTCCAAGCAAGATTATTCTAAGAAATTAAATTAATTTATGAAATCAGTTACGGAAAGGGTCTACCTTACAGACTTTATTCTTGCATGCCTTGCTTATTGCCTATTTGTAGGAAGTGATTCAATTGTTAAATACTTAGGTTCAGATTATTCAATTGTTCAAATTATTTTTGTAAATTCTTGGTTCGCTTTAATTCCAATAGTTTTGTACACGCAAACTTTAAATGGTTGGAGAAAATTAAAAAAAGCTAATTTTACAGTTCACTTTTTTAGAGCTTTAACAATGGCTTTAGCATTATTTTTCGGTTACACCGGTTTTTACCGATTACCAATGGTTACGATGTACAGCATTGTATTCTTGATACCTTTAATGATTACAATTGGATCAGTTTTCTTTTTAGGTGAGGTGGTAAGATGGAAAAGGTTTACAGCAATATTAATTGGTTTTATTGGAGCAATAATTTCCATTAATCCTTTTGGTACAGAGTATGATAATTATATTTTTTTAGCGCTTTTCTGCCCAATATTTGCTTCAGCAAGTTATTTAATAGTTAGAAAGTACGGTTTTAAAGAAAATTTATTCTCATTTTTGATTTATGGAAAAATATTAATGCTTGTTTTAACAGGAGTTTTTGCTTTATTTATTTTTAAGCCAGTCTCTCTAGACCACTTAATGTTAAATGGGGCTGCAGGTTTAATGAGGGGAATTGCAACAATTTTTGTGGTAAATGCAGCAAGACATTTACCCGGAGCTATTTTTGGCTCAATTCTTTATGTACAAATATTTGGTGGGGTTTTAGTGGGTTATTTTGTTTTCTCTGAAATTCCAACACTAAATAATTATATCGGGAATATAATAATAATAGGCGCAGGTTTATATATTGTGTTTAGAGAAATGCAGCTTAAGAAAAATATTGTTACTTCAACAGCTAGACACCCGACTATCCCTATTAAAAAAGATTAAAGTTTCTTTTTAAAATTTTCTAGAATTTCTTCACTAACATTTACTGAATTTTCAGGCCCAGGAAACTTCCCCTCTAAACTATCTTTAATAAATGCTTTTAAGGCTTTAACTCTTTCGATTTCAATTTCATCTTTCATCTTTTTTAAATTTGTATAAGCTTTTGCATGTCTAGGGGACTTTTCTTGCTCACCACAGATATCATTCATGAAGAGATACATAACATCGGCTTTTTTTCCAGATCCAAGAGATACAGTAACAATACTTGTCCTTTTTGATATTTCCCCCATAATATTTTCAGGAATAACTTCACATTCGGCTGAAAAGGCACCAGCATCTTCTAAACGTTTAAATTTTTTATATAATTCGTATGCTTCATCAGCAGTTTTACCTACAGCTCTTAATCCACCAATCCATGTTGATTTTCTAGGAACTAAACCTAAATGACCCATAACTGGAACATCTTCTTTTGCAAGCATAGTAACAACATCCATACTTCTAGCAGTCATAACCGCATCAGCACCATTCTCTAAAGCTTTAAAGGCACCACGTAACACATCTTCGGCTGTAGGATAATTATGTAGTTCAAGTGCTGCTGTATAAAAAAGAGATTTAGATCCTCCCCGAACCTTCTTAACATTTGAAGCACTTCCTATTATCATGTCAAAACCAGCTTCTTCAGCTGCTTTTGCCTCTAATGAATTATTTGCAGTTACTTGTGTAAGAATTTTTTTTCCTTTAGCTTTTATAATATCATCTACAGTGACAGTTCTTTTTGCAGGATTAGCCGCCCAAGTATAAATATTTTTCATTTTTATATTTAACCAAATTATTCTATATTTTTCAATTTTGACTATATTTTTTTGAGAAAACCTAAATTCTAAACTGTGATTTTCTACTATCTTTTAAGAATGCTATCACAGTATCTTTGGTTAGTCGGTCAAATGACTTTCCAAAATTAGATACTTTTTCAATTATTTTAGGTGGCATTGTGATGATTTGGCAACCTAATTGTTTGGCTTGAATATAGTTATATGGTTCTCTTACGCTTGCCCAAAGTATTTCAACCTTATTTTTTTTATTAGTCATTTGTACAGCTTTTTTAATAATAGGTACTGGATCTTTCCCAACATCAGCCATACGACCAGAAAAAATTGAAATGATTGAATTGGTTTTATTATCGAGACATCTATTGATCTTCTTAACCTGAGCGATTGTATAAACAGCAGTTATGTTAAGTTTAATTCTTCTTTTGTTTAATTTTCTTATTAATTGACCAGTAAATTTTCCTTTACTGTTTACTACAGGGATTTTAACATAAATATTTTTTCCCCAAGAGTTAATTTTTAAAGCTTGTTTTTCCATATCCTTAAAATTATCTGCAAAAACTTCTAAAGAAATTGGTTTCTTTTTACAAATTTTTAGTAAAATTTTTGAATATTTTTCATAACTTTTAGCGCCAGCTTTTCTCATTAAGCTTGGATTAGTAGTAAAACCATTAACAATTGATTTTTTATTAAACTTATTTATTGCCTTACTGTCAGCAATATCACAGAAGATTTTTGTTTTTGGCATTTTTAAATATTTTTTACTATGTCCTCTGTCATTTTTTTAGCGTCAGCAAATAACATCATAGTATTTTCTCGGTAGAAGAGTTCATTGTCAACACCTGCGTACCCTGGGGATAAACTTCTTTTAACAAATAAAACAGACTTACATTTTTCAACATCCAATACAGGCATTCCAAAAATTGGGCTCTGCGGATCTGTTTTTGCAACAGGGTTAGTAACATCGTTAGCACCAATGACAAAAGCAACATCTGTATTTGCAAAGTCATTATTAATATCATCTAATTCAAATACTTCATCATATGGCACGTTTGCTTCTGCTAATAAAACATTCATATGTCCAGGCATTCTTCCAGCTACAGGGTGAACAGCATAAGAAACTTTAATATCGTTTTTCTTTAAAGTATCTACCATCTCTCTTAATGCATGTTGAGCTTGCGCAACTGCCATACCATATCCTGGTACGATAATTACTGAAGAAGCATTTTTTAAAAGAAATGCTGCATCTTCTGCATTACCGCTCTTAACTGGCTTTTGATCTTTTTTCTTATCTTTGCTAACACTAGCGTCTCCCCCAAAACCACCAAGTATCACACTAAAGAACGATCTATTCATTCCTTTACACATTATATATGAAAGAATTGCACCAGATGATCCTACAAGTGCTCCTGTTATTATTAATGCTGTATTTTCTAAAGTAAAACCAATACCAGCTGCCGCCCAGCCCGAGTAAGAATTTAACATTGAAATTACTACGGGCATATCTGCTCCTCCAATTGGAATAATTAAAAGAACACCAATTAAAAAAGAAATTGCGATCATGCTCCAAAAGAAGCTTTCTGACTGTGAGCTACATAAAAAATAAATTAATACAAAAATTGATATTCCAATTAATAAATTAACAATGTGTTGGCCAGGAAAAGTAATAGGTGATCCTGACATTATCCCTCTTAGTTTTAAAAAAGCTATTATTGAACCAGAAAAGGTAATTGCACCTACTGCTGCACCAATTGACATCTCTATCAAACTAGCGAGTTTAATATCGCCTGGAAAACCGAGGTTAAAAGCTTCTGGATTTTTAAATGCAGATATTGCTACAAATACTGCAGCTAAACCAACAAGACTATGAAAGCCAGCTACTAGCTCTGGCATAGCAGTCATTGGAATTTTGAAAGCAATGAATGCTCCAATAGCTCCACCAACAAGTAGAAATATAAACACATAAATTGTTGAAGTAGAAAAGTTACCAACTGTTAGAAAAGTAACAGTAATAGCGATTATCATTCCTAGGATTCCAAAAAGATTTCCTTGTCTAGACGTTTCAGGTGAAGAGAGACCTCTAAGCGCAAGAATAAAAAGTATTCCAGAAACTAAATAAAATATTGCTGATAAGTTTGCTGAGATCATTATTTATTTTTCTTCTTTTTTTTGTACATTTGAAGCATTCGTTGGGTAACTAAAAATCCGCCAAAAATATTTACTGCTGCTAAAACTATAGCTAAAAATCCAAAGATACTTGATATTTCAAAAATATTTTCTGATGAGCCTGCTAAGGCAGCAATGATTGCACCAACAATAATTACTGAAGAAATTGCATTAGTTACCGACATTAGTGGAGTGTGAAGTGATGGTGTAACACTCCAAACAACGTAGTAACCTACAAAAATTGCTAAAATAAAAATACTAAACCTAAATATAAACGGATCAATTTCCATATTAATTCTACTCCTTTAACAAAGTGTTTTTAATAATCTCATCTTCAAGATTAACGACAAATTGTTTTTTTTCTTTACTATAAAGATTTCTAACAAAACTAAATAAATTTTTTGCATATAAATTTGACGCTGTTAAAGGTAATTTATTCATTACATTTGATATTCCAATTATTTTTTTTCCATTTTTATTAACAATTTTATCTACTTCAGAATAAGCTGCGTTACCACCTTGAGTAACTGCTAGGTCGAAAATAACAGATCCAGATTTCATCTTATCTATCATTTTTTCTGTTATAATTCTTGGTGCAGGTCTTCCAGGTATTAAAGCTGTACAAATAATAATATCACTTTTTGAGGCTGCATTTTCTAACATTTCAGCTTGTTTCTTTTTAAAATCCTCACTTGCTTCTTTAGCGTAACCACCTTTTGTCTCTAAATTTTCAGAACCTTCTACTGTTAAAAATTTTCCACCTAAACTCTCAACTTGCTCCTTTGCGGTTAGTCGTACATCAGTAGCAGAAACTATTGCTCCTAATCTTTTTGCAGTTGCAATTGCCTGTAATCCAGCAACTCCAGCACCAACCACTAAAACTTTGGCTGCGGGGACTGTGCCTGCTGCAGTCATCATCATTGGAACTGCCTTCTGGTATTCATATATAGATTCTATAACAGCTCTATAACCAGCTAGATTAGCTTGAGAAGAGAGAACATCCATTGACTGAGCTCTTGTTATTCTAGGAAGTAAATTTAATGCAAAAATTTTTAATTTATTTTTTAGAAATTGTTTTTCTTTTTCAGGATTATAATTTGATACGATTAAATGAGAATTCTCTTTAATTTGCCCTAGCTCTTTAGCTTCTGGAAAATTTACTTTACAAATTAAATCTGATTTAGATAAAACATCTGAAGCATTGCTTAAAATTTCTACACCATTATCAGTGTAATCCTTGTCACTAAAACCTAAACTTTC
The DNA here is from genome assembly GCA_902567495.1 of uncultured Pelagibacteraceae bacterium. GTDB lineage: Bacteria > Pseudomonadota > Alphaproteobacteria > Pelagibacterales > Pelagibacteraceae > Anoxypelagibacter. Next base: position 8,903 of record CACFMO010000006.1, on the reverse strand, counting down.
ACCAAAACCTTTCTCTAAAAAGACTTTTAAACCCAAATTTTTAAAGTTTTTGGATGTTTCGGGTGTAATTGATATTCTTTTTTCTGGACTTAGTTCTTTTGTTGATCCGACGTTCATTGAAAAAATTAGCCTTGTCTTGCTTTAAATTTTGGCTTCTTCTTATTAATAACGTAAACCTTCCCTCTTCTTCGAACTAATTTTGAGTCGAGGTCTCTTTTTTTTAATGATTTTAAAGAACTTGCAATTTTCATAATTTTAGCCTGGCAACGTCCTACTCTCCCGTATCTTAAGATAAAGTACCATCGGCGCAGAAGGGCTTGACTTCCGAGTTCGGAATGGGATCGGGTATGACCCCTTCGCAATAATCACCAGGCCAGAATTTATAGTATTTTTATTAAGTGTTGTAAATAGCTGAAATTAGCTAAGAGGAGGGTATTTGGTGGGCGTGATAAGAATTGAACTTATGGCCTCTTCGATGTCAACGAAGCGTTCTACCACTGAACTACACGCCCAGAAATTATTTAAAGCCATATTTTCTTAAAGAATTAACGGAAATCATAAATATAGAAAAAAGATTTCTTAATGGATTAAATTTATTATATTTTTGATTAATTTTCCATAGGTACAAAATATTTTGAAAACGCTGGCTTGATCTGGATTCTTTTAAAATTCTATAAAAAGCTGATGCTTTATTAAATTTGTAAGCTACTACATTTCTCCTTAAGATTTGACATTTAAAAAGATAATCCTCCAATTTTTTTACCTTTTTAAATTTAAGATTCTTTACAATAGATCTTGATATAATCATTGTAGTCGTATTGATTGAGGAGTTGGTAGTAAACTGACTTAAATTAAAAGAGTCCTTTAAATTTGTTCTCTTTAAAAATCTAATATTTTTTTCTTTTTGAAAAAAAGGAATATAATCTGTGTAAGTAAATGACATATTATTTTTTTCCATAAAACTAACTTGTTCAATTAGCTTATTCTTTTCCCAATAATCATCCGAGTCTAAAAAAGATATATAATTATGGTTTGAAAGTCGTATACCTAAGTTTCTACAGAAGCTAGGTCCTTTATTTTTTTTTAATTTTATAATTTTAATTTTATCATCTTTTTCATATTTTTTTAAAATTTCATTTGATTTGTCATTGGAACAATCATCGATTATGTAAAGTTTCCAATCTTTAAATGTTTGATTTTTCACTGAATTTAATGCTTCTTCCAAATAGTCTGCTTTATTAAAATTTGGCATAATTATATCTACAAAGTTATTTTGAATTTTCATTAAATTAATAAGTTTTCTAATTCTTTTATGAATGATTTTCTTGTGGGTAATTTATCAGTATTTTTTTCTATTTCGTTCTGTATATTTTTAAAGTTTTTTAATATAAAATCTATTTGTTTCTCTAAAGAAAATATACTTCTTTCACAAACAAATACGCCTGGGCGGCTTCGTTTAACATGCTCTATTTCTTTGAATACTATCACTGGTCTCAATCTTGCTAAAGCCTCATCTAACACTTGTGGATGGCCTTCGGTAAATGATGGTAAAATAAAAATATTACTTTGATCATAGATATTAATTAAATCATCATCGTTTTGGCTGTCTAGTAATTTGATGTTTTTGAGAGGTTTAATTTTATCATGCATCTTTTTTGATGAAACAATTGTTAATGTAACATTTCTATTTATATTTTTAAAAATTTTTAATAGTGAAAAAATACCTTTTTCAACTTTAATTCTTCCAACATATAATAAATTTGCTTTATTAATTGAAACAGGCTTTGTGTACTTGAACCATTTGTCTGTAAGTTGAGATGGAGAAACTATTTTTCCCTTGTTCTTTTTAAGTATATGTTCTCTACAACTAATAAAATTTGAAATTTTAGAAGTAATTATAAACATAAAATTATAAATAAAAGGACCCAAAAAACCAAAAATAGATTTATATTCCTCAAACCCATCACTTCTAAGATACACAAAGGGTTTTTTTTTATTAAAAAAAAATAATACACAAGCAAGAAAAGTATAAGGAGTAATTGAAATTATTAAAAATTTATTACAAATATTTTGCTTTAGAATTAAATTAATTTTTTTAATAAATGAAAATATATTTGATTCTGCATAAATTTTTGAATTTTGAATTTTATGATATCTTTCTTTCTTTGATGATCTACCGATTAGAGTTATTTCAAAATTTTTTGATAATTCCTCGGGTATTGATTTAATATCTAAATTATCGCAAAAATGATTTTCATTATTTTTAAAAATACTTTCGTTAGTTATTATCAGAACTTTATTCTTCATTTTTTTTTATATAGTTTAATGTTTTTTTCAATCCTGTACTTATATTAACATTTGGTTTCCAATTTAAAAATTTTTTTGCTTTTTTTATATCTGGTACTAAACTTCGATTTTCATAATTTCTCTCTTTAAACTTTCCATAAACAGGAAACCCATTATTTGTAATTTTTTGAATTTCTTTTATTAATGATTTTATAGAAATTCCTTTTCCGTAACCAATATTATATATTTGTCCATAATTTTTTTTTAGATTTAAAATTTTAAAAATAGAATTTACTGCATCATCTATATAGCAAAAATCTCTAATTTGTTTTCCGTCAGAGGTGGGGAACATTTTATTTTGATAACAAGAGTAAAGTATTTGTGAAACTACTCTATTTTTACCTTGTCTTGGTCCGTAAACCTGAAAAAATCTCAAGACGTTCCCTTGAAAGTTTTTATTTTTTACAAGTTTTAAAAGATATTTTGTTGCCTCAAGTTTGGCTATTCCATATGTATTAGCTGGTTTACATTTATCGTCTTCCTTTTGAGGCGAAGGTGTAAGTCCATATTCAGCCGAACTTCCAATTTGAACAAAGCTTTTGATATTTTTCTTTAAAAAGAAATTCATTAAATTAATGGAGCCTTTAAGATGGCTATCATAAATTTTTTTTTGATACTTTTTTTTATTTATATTTGACGTATGTCCTCCTAAATTGACCACATATGTATAATTATCTAATAATTTTTTCTGGATTTGATTTTTTTTTGTTATATCGAGCTTTAAATATTTAACTCCGATAATACGCCTTTTCATTTTTGGACTCCCCAGTGAAAGGCTTGTAACATCCCAACCTTTATTTAAGGCTCTTTGTGAAAGATGATAACCGATAAAACCAGTCCCTCCAACTACTAGAATTTTTTTCATTAGTGTTTAAGTTTCCATCCAAATAAATTAGAAAATTTATCTTAAATTAATTAATCTTTTTGAAAAATAACTTGGCATGACTAAAATTATAAAAAGTTTAATTTTGTCAAAATTATTCGGATAAAAAATAATATTTTTAAAGCTTTCAAAATATTTTTTCTTATAAATCAAACTTAGGGTTTTAAAAAATAATGCTTTATTTCTTATAATATTTAATTTGTTTTCTGACCCAAACTCTTTTGTAAATTTTAATTTTTCATACCATTTAAAGTATTGATCAGCTTGTGCTTGAAAATTTTTGTTTTGAAGCTGGTCATTATGAATTCTGTAAGTTGCTACTGGATTATTTACACATTCAAAATCATATTTTTTAGAAAATCTCAATATAAAATCGACATCTGAAAGCATATCAAATTTTATATCAAAGATATTTTTATTTTGTTCTGTAAATTTCTTTCTAATAACGACTGTTAACATTCCAATAAAATATTCCTGTAGAAGATATTCAGTTATCCTTCCTTTTGGTAATTTTGTTTTTTTTGCTAATTTTTTTTTTTGAAATAAACTAATTGGATTATAACGCCAATAATTTCCATAAACTAAGCCAACTTTTTCATTATCAAATAACTTAATCTGACTTGATAATTTTTCTTTTGACCAAATATCATCTGTATCAAGAAAAGCTATAAACTCACCTTTTGCTTTTTGAATTGCCAAATTTCTTGCCTCATACAAAACAGTATGTTTGTCAGTCAAATGGTATTTAAATCTTTTATCATTGTAACTATCGAATATTTTTTTACTGTTATCAGAAGATAAATTATCCCAAAAAATTAATTCCCAATTTTTATACGATTGATTTACAATACTTTGAAGGGCTTCATTTAAATATTTTTCACCATTATAACAGTTCATTATTATAGTTACTAAGGGCTCTTTCATCTATACGAGTTGATTGTAAGGTTTAATCCTTCTAAAAAATTCAATTTAGATGACCATTTTAAAACTTTTTTTGCCTTGGAAATATCTGGATATAATTTCATATTTGTATTTTTTTTATATTTTATTTTTCCAAACAATGGTTTGCCACCCCCTATTAAATTTACAGTTTTTTTAATTACTTTTTTAATTTGTATAGGTTTTCCAGTTCCAATGTTAAAAATTTTTCCAACAGCTCTTCTTGTATTGAGTGCTTTAAAGATTGCATTTACCACATCATCAACGAAACAAAAGTCACAGTATTGATTACCTAAAGTTGTTGGAAATTTTTTATTATTTAGGGAATTTGTAATTATTTGGGGTAAAATACGATTTGTTGCCTGATTGGGCCCGTAAACTAAAAAAAGTCTTAAAATTACAATCGGAAATTCACTAATTTGATTTAATTTTAACAAAAAATTCGTACAAAAAAATTTGGTAATTCCATATGGTGTTTTAGGATTACAAATTGTATTTTCTAATTGAGGAGATTTTGCAGATCCATATTCAGCAGAACTTCCAATATGAACAAATCTTTTAATCTTTTTTTTTGATAAAATTTTAATTAAATTAACAAGGCCTATAAAATGCGATTTAAATAATTTATCACCCATTTTTCCAAAATCAGGATGTTGACCATAGCCACCTGCATTTACGACAAAGTCATAATTTCCAACAAGTTTTTTTTTTAAATGTTTAAAATTTTCTACATTAGCAAATATATATTTTACGTTTTTATGAAATCTTTTTTTCGTAGGTTTTTTCAAAGAAATACTTGTTATTTTCCAATTTTTCTTTTTTGCCTTTTTTATTATATGAAAGCCTAGAAAACCAGTGCCTCCAACAACTAAAATTTTTGTCATTTTACCCAGGGAGCTCTCTTCTCCTTTATCATTTTATCAAGTAGATCTTTGTCTAATTTGTGGTCCATGCATTGCCAGAAACCCTCATGTTTAAATGCTTTGATTTCTTTCAAATGAGTTACTTTCTCTAGAGGTCCAGATTCTAAAATTGTTTGATCGTTTTCTAAGAAATTCAAAAATTTTGGTTTAACAACAAAAAAACCACCATTAATCCAACTTTCCCCTAGTTGAGTTTTCTCTTTAAATTTTATAACTTCAGAACCTTTTAGACTTAGTGATCCAAATCTTGTCGGAGGTCTTACTGCTGAAATAGTAACAAGCTTACCGTGTTCTTCATGAAATTTTATAAGATTATTTATATTGATATCAGCTAAACCATCCCCATAAGTTAATAAAAAATCTTCCTTATTAAGATATTGCTCTAATCTTTTCAAACGACCACCTGTTAGTGTATCTGATCCGGTATCAATTAAATTGATATTCCAGTCACCTTTAAAATTTTTGAAGTACTTCTCAATAATCTCACCTTTATATCCAAGCGCTATATAAAAATCTTTATGTCCATATCCTGAATAAATTTCCATAATATGCTCAATCATAGGTTTATTACCTATAGGTACCATTGGTTTTGGTATTGTGTCGGTGTACTCAGACAAACGAGTACCAAAACCTCCTGCTAAGATGACTACTTTCATATTAATTTATAATTTTTGGTTCAGGAAAAGGAACAATAAATTTACCTCCCATACTAGAAAATTTTTTTTCCTGTTGAATTATTTCTTTTTTTATATTCCACGATAATATTAATAAATAATCTATATCATTTCTTGAAATATTTTTCGGATCCCTTACTTTTATATTAGTTCCAGGAGTAAAAAAACCTTGTTTAAGTTTGCTCTTATCAAAAACATAATCAATTAAGTTTTTGTCAATTTTTGAAAATTGCATTAGAGCCTGGCCCTTTCCAGATGCGCCATATATTGATATTTTTTTACCTCTTTTCTTTAATTTACTCAATAAATTATATAAATTTTTCGAGTGAGAAATTATTTTATATTTAAAATTCTTTAATTTGTTATTAGAAAATATTTTTGATTTTTTTTCTAAGTTTAATATTTTTTTAACTTTAATTGAAATTATTTTTTTTGATTTAATTTTACTAATATAACATCTTATAGAACCCCCTTGAGAGTTAATTATATCTACATCAAAAATTTTCATTTTATTGAGTTTGCATAAATCGCTTATAGATTTGAGACTATGAAATCCGTTATGTTCATGAAAAATATTGTCATACTGATTTTGATTTAAAATACTTAGTAAATGGGGTACTTCTACAATAAATATGCCATTATCATCGAGTATATTTTCTGCACCCTTAAAAATCTCATTAGGGTTTTTTACATGAGCAACTACGTTTCTAGCGAATATAAAATTAAATTTACTAAATTTATATTTTATTTTTTTAGAAAAATTAAAATTAAAATAATTATTAATAGTAAATATTTTTTGTTGATTAGCTTTTTTAGCTAAATTTCGAGCTGGGTCTATGCCTACAACTTTTGATGAAAACTTATTTTTTAAAATTTTTATAAACGAACCGTCATTACTAGCAATTTCGATTATTTTGGATTTTTTATTTATACCAAGTTTTTTAAGTTTTAATAATAAATTTTTTAAAATTTTAATATTACTACTGGATACACCTGTTTCCCATAAGTAATTTTTGAACAAAAGATCAGGATTAAGTCTTTCTGAAATCTGAACATGTTTACAAAAAATACAATAATTTAAACTAATTTTGTATTTTTTCTGTTTTAATCTTTTTTTTTGAAAGTTCCCAACAAGTGAAATTTTACCTAAGTTTACTATTTGTTTAATTTTTCGATTACAAATTCTGCAATTGATCATTTATTTACTTACAAAATATTCTATTTGAGAGTTTGTTATTTCTTCAGCCTCATTCCCTAAAAAATAATTTTTGTACCAACTAATCGTAAAGTGTACTGTTTCCTCTAAGTTTAGTTTTGGTTTCCAATCAAGCTCTTTTCTTGCCTTATTTATGTTTAAACTCAGTAATTTAGATTCATGAAAATTATTACTTTTCTTTATAACTATTTTGCTTCCTTTATCGTTCCACTCGTTCATAAATAACTTTGTCATGTAAATGACTTTCTTACAATTTTTTTCATAAGGCCCAAAATTCCAATTAGGTTGGATATGTGAATTTAATTTTTGGTCCATAAGTTTTTGCCCTAGAGATAAATATCCTGACAAGGGTTCAAGAACATGTTGCCATGGTCGAGTAGCATTTGGATTTCTCAAAACGATTTTCTTTTTACTATTTAAAGATTTAATTACATCAGGAATAATTCTATTTTGTTTGAAATCACCCCCACCTATAACATTTCCAGCTCTAGTACTTGCAATGACTAACTTTTTTCTATTTTTAAAATAACTTTGAAAGTAAGATGCAAATACTAGTTCTGCACTAGCTTTTGAAGAAGAATAATTATCTAAGCCTCCTAAAGTATCATTTTCTTTAAAACTTTTTTTTTTGCCTAGGTTAAGATAACATTTGTCAGAGGTTATAAAAACCAAGTTAGGAATTCCATTGACTCTAACAGATTCGAGTATGTTTGTGCTACCAATGACGTTAGTTCCAAATGTTTCAAGAGGTTTTTTATAACTAGTGGAAACAATTGATTGTGCAGCGAGGTGAAAAATTATATCAGGTTTTTCTTTTTTTATAATCAGGTTAGTTTTATTAAAATTTTGAATATTTATATAATATTGTTTTATTTTTTTATTAAGATTTAATTCTTTAAATAAAATAGAGCCTTTCTCTGGTCTAAGACCTATACCAATAACTTTTGATCCAAGTGAATGAAGCCAAAAAGAAAGCCAAGCACCTTTAAAGCCTGTAGACCCAGTAACCAGAACTTTTAAATTTCTGTATTTTTTTAAGTAAGAATTATTTTTTTTCAATTTAATATCCTAATTGGGAGGATATTCTGTTTTCCCAATAATTAAATCTACTAATGAAAGTAGAAGAATTTGGTGAATATTTTCAATGTGATTATATGCTTTGCTGTTAACCCAAAAATTTATATCACCTAATTTTTGTAAATTATTATTTTTATCATTTCCTGTAAAAGTAATAATTTTACCAAATCCCATTTTTTTGCCTTGCTTAGCACCGTTTGTCATGTTCGGAGAATTTCCCCCAGCTGAGATTAAAATAAGTGTGTCTCCTTTGTCACCATAAAACTCAATTGCCTTTTCTACCCATCTCTCATAGCCATAATCATTTGAGAAGCAGGTTAAAAGATCAGACTCATTATAATTTGTACACCGCACCCTTGCATTTTTAGTAAGATCTACACTAAAATGGCTTGCAATTGCTGCACTTCCTCCATTTCCAAAAATCATAGTTTTTTTTCCTTCAGAGTGTGTTTTTTTTAAAATCTCTTTTACACGGACAAGATCTTCAAGATATTTATCATTACTTAAAAGATTTTTAAGATTATTAAAATAGTTGTTTAAGAATTTTATATCCGACATTGTTAAAACTTTATAACCATAATGTTTGCTTGTCCAGTTTTTTAATTAGAAAAGTATTTGTTAATTAATTAGATTTAACGTTTCTCTTAAATTATATTTCGCAAAATATTTATTAGCTAATTTTGTTTTGAAGATTTTTTTTATTTCTCTACTTTTTAATATTTTTTTTAATTTTTTTTCTATTTCTACATTTTCGTAGCAAAAATCTTTTTTTAGAGTTGAACTCATTTTTATTGGTAAAATCCCATAAATTCTTCTTGTCAGAATTGTAGGCACGTTAAATATTT
>CACFMO010000005.1 GCA_902567495.1 uncultured Pelagibacteraceae bacterium | reverse complement strand
AAAAATACCTATTTCCTATCAAAAGGATATTCTCAAAATATAGACAAATCAAAACGATTGATCAGGTAAAAACTTTTATTCAAGAGCAATCAGCCCAAGTAACGCAAATGACATTGTATGGTTATCTAAAGACTAGGATGGGGGCAAAACATGTAATTATGTTTGAGGATAAAGATTTTTTAAGATCAATAAATATTGCTAAATGGCAAATATATGGAATTTCATTAATTGATTGCACTTTTTTTTGTTTTTCTTTTTTATATAAAGAAAAAAAGTTTTTAAAAACAGATCAAGCTAATCAAATATTTTTTGAAATTTTAAACACCGAAAAAGCAGGTGGAATGGATATTGAGGCTTATAACAATTCAACTAAGGAATTTAATTTGAGATTTTCTGAAGTAAATTGGGAAACTTATTATATAAACAATCCTTTTGTGAAAAGCAGTCAAGCGTTATATAATTGGGCTCCAGTTGCTGATGAATTAAAAAAACTCGATAAACAAATTGTTCTTAATTCTATGATTTTAAAATGGAATAACATTCAAAAAGATTTTAAAAAATTAGCAAATAATTTTGAGTCTAATTAATTTTACTTTTCTTTTCTATTTTCAATTAAAGAGTCTACTACTGACGGGTCTGCCAAGGTTGTTGTATCACCAAGATCGTGATGTTCGTTAGCAGCAATTTTTCTTAATATACGTCTCATAATTTTTCCTGATCTTGTTTTAGGTAATCCTGGAGCAAATTGAATATAATCTGGTGTTGCAATTGGACCAATCTGCTTCCTTACCCAAAGCTTAAGTTCTCTTTCTAAATCCCCATTCGGATTTTCACCTGCATTTAAAGTTATATAACAATAGAGACCATTACCTTTTATTTCGTGAGGAAAACCAACTACGGCAGCTTCAGCAACTTTATTATGGGCTACGAATGCGCTTTCTATCTCAGCAGTACCTAGATTGTGGCCTGAGACAATTATCACATCGTCTACTCTTCCAGTAATCCAATAATATCCATCTTTATCTCTTCTACATCCGTCGCCAGTAAAATATTTACCGTCGAATTGAGAGAAATATGTATCTATAAATCTTTTGTGGTCACCATAAACTGTTCTCATTTGTCCTGGCCAAGACTGAGTCATGCAAAGTCTACCTTTACAAGCTCCTTTTAAAACTTTACCTGACTCATCTACTATTGCAGGTTTGATACCATAAAAAGGCTTCGTTGCTGACCCAGGTTTTAAATTTATAGCACCAGGCTGCGGAGCAATTAAAATTCCACCAGTTTCAGTTTGCCACCAAGTATCTACAATTGGACATTTTTTTTCACCGACTGTTTTGTAATACCACATCCATGCCTCAGGATTTATAGGCTCTCCAACTGTTCCAAGAAGTTTAAGTGATTTTCGACTTGTTTTTTTGACTGGGCCATCTCCTTCACGCATCAGTGCACGAATTGCTGTTGGAGCTGTATAAAAAATATTGACTTTGTATTTATCAACTATTTGCCACCATCTTGAACTATCAGGATAATTAGGAATACCCTCAAACATAATAGTGGTAGCGCCGTTAGCCAGAGGTCCATAAATAATATAGCTGTGTCCGGTTACCCAACCAATGTCCGCAGTACACCAATATATATCTTTATTCTTGTAATCAAAAATATACTGATGTGTCATTGAAGCATAAACCATATATCCGCCCGTAGTATGTAAAACACCTTTTGGTTTACCGGTCGATCCTGAAGTATAAAGAATAAATAGTGGATCCTCTGCGTTCATCTCTTCTGCTGTACATTTATCAGGAACATCTTTTGTAATTTCATCGTAAGAAACATCTCGATCGTCGTTCCAATCAACTGTATTACCAGTCCTTTTAACAACTACACATTTTTTTACATTTGGACATTGCATCATAGCTTCATCAGCAATTTTCTTTAGTGGAATTATTTTTCCACCTCTTACTCCTTCATCCGCTGTAATGACGTAATCTGACTCGCAATCATTAATTCTTGTTGCAATTGAGTCTGGGGAAAATCCACCAAATATAATTGAGTGAACAGCACCGATCCTAGCACATGCCAACATAGTGTAAGCAAGTTCAGGTATCATAGTAAGATAAATGGTTACCCTGTCTCCTTTTTGAATTCCTATGTTTTTTAATCCATTTGCTGCTTTGCAAACATTTTTATGAAGTTCTTTATAAGATATTTTTTTGGAATCACTTGGGTCATCACCAACCCATATAATTGCAGTCTTATTTCCTTTTTTCTCTAAATGTCTATCAATGCAATTCGCTGATGCGTTTAATGTACCATCATAATACCATTTAATACTTACATCCTCTTTGCTATACTTTACGTCTTTAATTTTAGTATATGGTTTAATCCAGGTAATTCTCTTTCCTTCTTTTGCCCAAAAACCCTCATTATCCTTTAACGATAATTTATATTTTTTCGAATATTGGGACTGATTAACATAAGCTTGTCTTTCCCAGCTAGGAGGCACTTTAAAAACTAAATTGCCATCAGAGTCTTCTATTTGCTTTGAGCCCTTCCTTTTTGACGAAATTTTCTTACTCTTTTTTTTAAGAATTTTTTTCTTTTTTCTTTTAAAACTTTTCTTTTTCCTAGATTTTGATTTTTTTATTCTCTTTTTACTTCTTTTTGCCATATATCCTCAAAATATAATATTTAAATTATTTTACCCATCTTGCAAATAATTTTCCAGCTTTTATAGTCTATAGGCATCACTGATAATCTGCTTTGTTTAATAAGCGGTAAATGAGAAATAGCCTTAGTTTTTTTAATTTTTACCAAAGAAACAGGAGATTTCAATTTTTGAATAAACCTGACTTGAACAGCAACAAACTTTTTTTTCTTATCAGTTTTGTCAGGAAAGGCCTCCTTAATAACTTCTACTATTCCGACAATTTCTTTGCCTATATTAGAATGATAGAAAAAGCAAAGATCTCCTGGTTTCATAGATCTTAAATTATTTGCAGCTTGATAATTTCTTACACCATCCCAAGCTACACCTTCGCTCCCGGCATCTTTTTGTTGTTCAATTGACCAAACATCAGGTTCTGATTTTAATAACCAATAATTCATTAAAATTTTAAGCCTGGACCTTTTAAAAAAGGCGCTTTAATATCTAGAGGCCATCTAGACTTTACCGTCTCATTTTTCTTATTGAATAACTTTTTTTTACATCTTTGAATTCCAGCCCATGCAATCATAGCAGCATTATCACCGCAAAATTCTCTAGAGGGGAAAATTGGTTTAAAATTCATTTTTAACGAAACTTCTTTTAAACCTTTTCTAATTGTTTCGTTAGCAGCTACTCCACCCGCAACTACAAAATATTTTAAAGATTTATTAGTAATTTCATTTTTAAACTGTTTCATTGCTACTTCTGTTTTTTTCTTCAAAATTTTATTTACAGTTTCTTGAAATGATGCAGCTAGATTATATCTTTCTTTATTTGATTTTAAGTTTTTTGACTTCCTCAGCACGTCTGTTTTCAGACCAGCCAGGGATAAATTACATCCCGCCCTGTTTATAATTGGTTGGGGTAAAATAAAACTATCTTTTCTTCCTAATTTGGAAAATTTTTCAATGTTAGGTCCACCAGGATAGCCTAAATTCAAGATTTTTGCTGTTTTATCAAAAGCTTCACCGACAGCATCATCAATAGTTGTACCAATTTGTTTATAATTATTTACGCCATTTACAATTAAATACTGAGAGTGACCGCCTGAAACTAAAAGCAACAAATATGGGAATGATATTTTATTTTCTATACTAGGACTAAGTGCGTGTCCCTCCAAATGATTTATGGGGAAAAATAGTTTATTTCCAAAAGCAGCAATACTTTTTCCAATGTTAAAGCCTACATGCAAACATACTACCAAACCTGGTCCAGCTGTTGCTGCAATACCATCTAAATCTTTAATTTTTTTTTTACTTTTTTGAAGAGCTTTTTCAATAATAAAATCAATATTTTCAATATGTGATCTCGCTGCAATCTCAGGAACAACTCCACCAAATTTCTTGTGCTCTTTAATTTGACTAGAAACGATATTTGATAATACATTTGCAGTGCTATTGCTATTTTCCTGAACTATTGCTGCAGCAGTTTCGTCACAGCTTGTTTCAATTCCTAAAAAAGTAAGTTTTTTTTTCATTAAATTAGATATTATAAAATATAAATCTTTATTTATAAATGGACAACAAAATTACTATAGGTGCTAGGGGTAGCAAACTTTCTTTGGCTTATGCTAATAAAGTTAGAAGCAATATTCTTAGTCAAGTACCAAAAATAGATAGAGAAATTATAATTAAAACTATTAAAACTTCAGGCGATTTATTTCAAAATAAAAAAATTTCTGAAATTGGAGGAAAAGATTTATTTTGTAAAGAAATAGAGGAAAAATTAATTAAAAAAGAAATTGATATAGCAGTTCACTCTCTTAAAGATATGGACTCAGAAGAAACCAAAGGTTTAACTATTCATGCCTATTTAGAAAGAAATGATCCAAGAGAAGCATTTGTTTCAAAAAGTTTTAATAAAATATCAGACATAAAAGAAGGTAAAATTGGTTCAAGTTCTAAGAGACGCGAACTTCAAGTAAAACTTTTAAATAAAAATATTAAAGTTGAAAGCATTAGAGGTAACGTAGATACAAGAATTGAAAAAATAGAGAGAGGAGAATACGATGGTATGATTTTGGCTTTAGCGGGTTTAAAAACATTAAATTTAAAAAATCATATTAAACAAATTTTTTCTTTAAAAGAATTTATTCCAACTGCTGGGCAAGGAATTATTGCCGTACAGTGTAGAGAAAATGACGAGTATATTAAAAAAATTTTAAAAAAGATTAATCATATTAATACTGAAATATGTGCGCTAGCTGAGAGAAGTTTTTTAAAAACATTAGGAGGAGACTGTGATACAGCTGTTGGTTGCTCAGCTGTTCTTAAAGGAAATAACATTGATTTAGAAGCTCAACTTTTTTCAGATGATGGTAAAGAAGTATACAATGTAATTAAATCTGGAAAATTAACTGATCCTCAAAGTCTAGGCAAAGTAGCAGGTGAGGAAATTTTAAAAAAAGCTGGAAAAAATTTTATAAAAAAAAGATGAATATTATTTTTACAAGACCTTTAATAGATGCTGAGGATTTGATGACAAACTTTTTTTCATCAAACTATAAAGTTATACACTTGCCAACTTTGAGTATTACATCATCAAACATGGAACCAATAAATACCAAAGAATTTGACGGTTTAATTTTTACTAGTGCTAATGCAGTAAGATTTTTACAATTAAAAAATGATGAAAAAAATATAAAATGTTTTTGTGTTGGTAATATAACTGAGAGATCTTTAAGATTAAAAGGTTTTACTAATACAGTTGCCGCATCAGGTACAGTTAATGCTCTTAAAAATATAATTTTAAATTCTGAAAAAAAAATAAAAAATCTAGCATATTTATGTGGAGATGTTGTCTCTTATGATCTGGATAAAGATCTCAAACTTTCTGGATTTAAAATTAAAAAAATAATAAATTATACTTCGAGTAAAATAACAAATCTAAACAGTGAAAGCTTAGATTTAATTAAAAAATACCCTCCAGATGTAACACTTATTTATTCTAAAAGAAGTGCAGAAAGTTTTGATGAGATAGCAAGGAAATACTCCCTTTCAGAATTGATGACACAATGCACAGTTATGTGTATAAGTAAAAAAATTGAAGAATTTTTAAAATCAAAAGGTTGGAAAAAAACAGAAACTTTTAATCCTGGAGAAGAACTTTTAAAAATAGAACAAATTAAAAATGGATAAAACGGAAGAATTTATAGAATTGTTTATTGACGTTTGGAAGAATGGAATTTCAGGAATAAATATTTCAGAAATTATTATCGCTCTCCTTATTTTCTTCTTATTTCTTTTTCTTAGAGGATTATTTGCAAAATTTATTATTAAACGTCTTGAAAAGTATGTTTCCAAAACCTCAAATAAGTTTGACAATACCTTAGTAGAATCTTTAAAAGGCCCAACGAAATTTTTTCCTATCGTTATAGGATTTTTTGTTGCAACAAGCTATGTATCTTTAGGTGATAGCACCGAAAACTTTATAGATAATGCAAACAGAACACTCATTACAATTTTAATTTTTTGGTCACTGCATCAAATTATTGGCCCGATATCAGTTTTAATAAAAACTGTAGAAGATCTTTTATCTAAAGATCTTTTAAACTGGATAATAAAAGCATTTAAAATTTTAATTTTAATTCTTGGAGCAGCTGCAGTTTTAGAACTCTGGGGTATTAAGATAGGCCCTATAATTGCTGGATTAGGTTTATTCGGTGTGGCTGTAGCGTTAGGTGCCCAAGATTTATTTAAAAATTTAATTTCTGGTATTTTGGTTTTAGTTGAAAAAAGATTTAAAGTCGGAGATTGGATTTTAGTTGAGAATATTATTGAAGGAGTTGTAGAAAAGATTGGTTTTAGATCTACGGTAGTAAGAAAATTTGATAAATCAGTTGCTGTAATTCCTAACTTTCAATTTGCTGAGAACGCAGTGATAAACATTAGTGAGACAACAAATTGGCGAATTAATTGGATCATCACTCTGCAATACGACACCACAGTTGATCAGTTAAAAAAAATCCGAGACGAAATTGACAAATACATAACAACTTCAAAAGATTACAAGATAAGCGAAAACACTACTCACGCAGTAAGGATTGATAAGTTTTCAGATAGTTCAATAGATATGTATGTAAGATGTTTTACTAATACAGATAGATGGTCTGAATGGTTAAAAGTTAAAGAAAGATTAGCAATAGCAATAAAAGAAATTGTTGAGAGAAATAAGGCCTCTTTTGCATTCCCAAGCCAATCAATTTACGTAGAAAAAAAGTAAAAAATGAAATCAGTTTTAATTTTAATTGATAGTTTGGTTAGTATTTATATCTGGATTTTAATTATTAATGCATTACTAAGTTGGTTAATAGCTTTCAATGTTTTAAATACCTCAAATAGATTGGTCTACTCTCTTCTTGATATAAGTTATAAAATGACAGATCCACTTTTAAGGCCAATTAGAAATTTTTTACCTAATCTTGGAGGAATAGATATTTCACCAGTGATTCTTATTTTACTTTTAATGTTTATTAGAAATTTAGCTTTTGAGTTTTTTGCTCCCTCAATGTTTTGAATATGATAATAGATGGAAAAAAAATAGCTGAAACTTTAAGACAAAAATTAAAAAAAGAGATTATAGAAATTAAATCAAGTTTTAAATCTGTACCTGGTTTGACAGTAATTTTAATAGGAGAGGATCCTGCAAGTAAGATTTATGTCAAAAATAAAGAAAAATTCTCAAAAGAAATTGGAATTAATTCTGCAGTGATAAAGTATCCTGAAAATATTGAGGAAAAAGAAGTTTTGAATAAAATTATAGAGCTTAATAAAAATAAAAAGGTCTCCGGGATTTTAGTTCAATTACCTTTGCCTAAGCATATAAATAAACAGAAAGTGATTGAAACTATTCTTCCCGAAAAGGATGTTGATGGATTTCATCCAATAAATGTAGGAAATTTATCCTCAGGATACGACAGTAAAATACCATGTACTCCACTTGGATGTTTAATATTATTAAAAGAAGTTGAGAAAAACCTAAGTGGTAAACACGCTGTTGTTATAGGAAGATCCAATTTAAACGGTAAACCAATGGCACAACTACTATTAAAAGAAAATTGTACTGTCACAATCACACATTCAAAGACAAAAGACTTAAAATCTCAATGTAATAAAGCTGATATAATTATTGCAGCTGTTGGAAAACCTAAATTTGTAAAAGGTGATTGGGTAAAAAAAAATGCAATAGTAATTGATGTAGGTATTAATAAAACTTCAGATGGTATTGTAGGTGATATCGATTTTAACGAAGTCTCAAAAGTTGCTAGAGCAATAACACCTGTTCCCGGAGGTGTTGGACCAATGACTATAGCTTGTTTATTAAGGAATACAGTCGAGTGCTTCAAAAGAGCTAATTCTTAAAAATTAATAAATTATATATTTTGCATTAATGAAATTATTTTTAATTCTTGGAAATCAACTTTTCAATCCAAATAATTTAAAGGAATTCTCTGAGCACACATTTTATATGGCAGAAGATTTTGGATTATGTACGTTCCAAAAGCATCACAAATTAAAGATATTACTTTTTTTATCATCAATGCGATCTTACAGAGATGAACTCAAATCTAAAAAGTTTAAAGTTATCTATAATGATTGCAACAAAGATTTCAAACTTTCTTATGAGAAAAAACTTGAAAAAATAATTAAAGACAAAAGAGTTACTGAGATAAGTTTTTTTGAAATAGAAGATATTTTTTTTGAAAAACGATTAAAAACTTTATTTAAAAAGAAAAATATAAAATTTAATGAATTTAAGTCTCCTATGTTTCTTACATCTAGAGATGAGTTCAAAAAATACTTAAATGGCACGAAAAAACCATTCATGGCAAACTTCTACAAAATAAATAGATCAAAGTTTAATATATTAATGAATAAAGATGGTACACCAAAAGGAGGAAAATGGAGTTTTGATGAAGATAATAGGAAAAAGTTACCTGATAAAGTTGATGTTCCTAAACAATTAAAATTTCAAAATACTTCTCATACAGAGGAACTAAAGAAATTCATTGAATTAAATTTTAAAAATCATCCTGGAACAACAAAAAATTTCTGGTTTCCAACGACTAGAGATCAAACACAGAAACTTTTTGATCAATTTATTAAATCAAAAATTAATTTGTTTGGAGATTATGAGGATGCTGTAAGCAAAAAATCGAATATTTTGTTTCATAGCGCATTAAGCCCGTTGATAAATATTGGTTTAATAACGCCTGCTGAAATTTTAGAAAAAGTAAAAAAAATAGAAAATAAAACAAGAATAAATTCTTTAGAGGGTTACGTTAGACAAATCATTGGTTGGAGAGAGTTTATGAGAGGTATTTATCAAAATTATGATAAACGACTTGAAAGTACAAATTTTTTTAATCACAAAAATAAAATGAAATCTTCTTGGTATAACGGAACAACTGGTCTTGATCCTTTAGATTTTTCAATTAAAAATGCTGTGAGTTATGGTTGGTCTCACCATATCGAGAGGTTAATGATATTAGCAAATATAATGAACCTTTGTCAGATACATCCAAAGCAAGTTTATAAATGGTTTATGGAAATGTTTGTTGACTCATCTGACTGGGTAATGGCACCAAATGTTTACGGAATGGGACTTTTTAGTGATGGTGGGATATTTGCTACAAAGCCATACATTTGCGGCTCTAGCTACTTTTTAAAAATGATGGATTTTAAAAAAGGGGGGTGGTGTAATATTATGGATGGTCTCTACTGGAATTTTATTAATAAAAATAGAAAATTTTTTTCTAAAAATCCAAGACTTTCAATGATGGTAAGAGTCTTTGATAAAATGAAGTCGGAAAGAAAAAAATTGATACTAACTGCTGCACAAAAATTTATTAAACAAAATACTATTTAAGTGAATAAAAAAGAAAATTTACCTTCTAAAATATGTATGATTTGTAAAAGACCATTCACTTGGAGAAAGAAGTGGAGACTTAACTGGGATAAGGTAAAATATTGCTCAAAAAAATGCTCAAAACTAAGATAATTTAAATTTCGTTATTATTTTTGGAATATTAGACTTAAAATTGAAATAACCTTTATTAGAAAAATTCCAACAAAATAAATCTTTTTCATTTTTTAAAAATCTTAATTTAATATTTTTTGTTTTATTTAAACGTTTTATGAAAGATAGATTCTCTCCTATTGAGGGATAAATCACATCAAACTCTTTTACTCCATCTAATATATTTAAATTATGTGAGTTTTCTAAAAATTTTATATCTTTACTTAATGTCTTCAAATGGTTTTTTATAATTATTCTTTTAAAATCTAAAACTTTTTGATCAAGTTTAATTTTTCTTTTATCATTTTCTAGTAATAAGCAATAAATATTTTGATAATTATTTAAATTATAATTATCTAAATTTAAATCATTCTCAAAAAAAATAAGATTTCTTACTTTTTCAGAATTATTAAAATTTTCGATCTCAGTCAGTTTGTATTCACGCTTATCCTGTAATGGTATTGAATTTTCAACTAATCTTATATTTTTGTATTTATTATTTGTAAACTTTTCAATATTCCAAGATTGTGCAGAATAATTTTTTCCTTTAGTTTGAAGACCAGCTACCCATCTCCAGCTCAGAGTATTAGATGCAGCATCACCATCTAAAAGATACTTTAAAAAAAATTCAGCACCCTTCTGCCAAGGCAATTTTAATGTAAATATCCAAATACTCGCAAACCACATTCTTGTATGGTTATGAAGATAATTGAATTCTTTTATTTCATTTACCCAATCATTAAAGCATGAAATTTGGGTTTTTCCATTTACAGCTTGCTGTATCTTTTCATCATCTTTAATATTTTTTAGATCTTCAGTAAAATCTGTCCAAACTTTTGGTCTTAATTCTAACCATCCTTTCCAGTACACCCGCCAAAAAATTTCTTGAACATATTTTTCAACTTTTTGATAAGGTCGTTTTTTTAAAACTCTCTCAACAGTTTCGTATTCAGTTATCAGTCGGTGAGTTATATATGGAGATAGACATGAAACATTTTTTCTTTCTTTAGGTCCAAAATCGAAATTTCTTTTAGAGTTATAATTAATAATTTCGTTTTCAATGAAATTATCCAATTTTTTTAGTGCACCATCTCGTGTAGTTTCAAATATCATAATTTATCAGAACTTTAGATAATACTTTTCACGTTTATTTGATATTATCTATTTAAGCACATGCATAAAAAACTTTTAATTATTTTATCTATTTTTACTTTACTTTTAACGAACGTAAAATCTGATGAGATCGTAATCAAACAGTTAAAAAAAGGTGGTAATATTGTATTTATAAGACATGCGATTGCGCCTGGTGGTGGAGATCCAGAAAATTTTAGATTGGATGATTGTTCAACTCAGAGGAATTTAGATAGTCAAGGTATTGAACAATCAAAAAAAATGGGGTTTTTTTTTCAACAAAATAATATTCCTATAGACAAGGTATTATCCAGTGAATGGTGTCGCTGTAAAGATACGGCTAAATTTGCTTTTAAAGATTATGAGACTTTTAATGCTCTTAACTCTTTTTTTTCCTCAAAATTTAAAAAAAATAAAGAAAAACAGATGAAAGATTTAAATAAATTTTTAAATAACTGGGAAAGTAATAAAAATTTAATTTTGATTACTCATTATGTAGTGATTTTAGAAAGTTTGAACAAAACAGTTTCCTCTGGTGAAATTGTTGTAGTTGATAAAAATCTTAATTATATCGGTAGTGTTGAGAAATATTAACCAACGTTTGATCTTCCACCATCAACTCCAATAATTTGACCAGTAATCCATGAGCTTTCATCAGATAGAAGAAACTTTGCGAGTGCTGCCGAGTCTTTTCCTTCGCCAAGTCTTTTGAGTGGATGCATTTTAGCAATACCTTCAGCAATTTTTGGATTTTTTAAAATTTTACTAGCCATTTTTGAGTTACTCATACTTGGAGCAATACAATTAACTCTTACGTTTGGAGAAAATTCTGCTGCCAAAGAAATAGTGAGACCCTCCAAAGATGCTTTTACCGGCGAGATAATTCCATGATTAGGGAAACCTTGATTTGCAGCAACCGTCGAAAACAAAACTATTGATCCTTTATTATTTTTTAAACTTTGATGAAATTTTTTTATAATGTCGTAAATAGGAAATAAATTTAGTGAAAATGATTTCATTACATCTTTTTTTGAAATCAAATTTATTGGTTTAAGGTCTATAGATCCTACGCAATAAGCAATACCTTTAATTTCAGTGTCAGCAAGATCACTATCAATTTTATCTAAAAAACCTTCTTCTAATACATCAGCAACACTAAAGCTATGACCAGTTTCATCTGCCAGTCTTGAAACTTCATCCTGATTTTTTCCTATAAGATGACATTCAGTTGATCCATTTTGCATTAATTTGGCAAGAGAACTTCCAACAGCCCCAGTAGCACCAAATATTAAAATTTTATTAGCCATATATTTAATTATTTTTATTCAATTGCAATTTCTTTGCTATCCCAAAACTCAAAAATGTTAAATAAGTTCCAGTAATGAATAATCCGTTTGCAATTATCATAGTTACATGTGTGATTTCGAAATAGGAGAACAGCAAATAAGCAAAACCAACCATTAGGTCCCAAACACCAAATAATAAAATATAAAGTGGCCATCTCGAACCTTGTCCTAGTGATTTAAAATCAGCAATTCGTCTTTTAATATATTCTGTTCCAAGAGCAATTAGAAAAAGTGGAACTATAAAAAAGAAAACCCATAAATAAATTGCTATACTAAAATTATCTTGTACCCAAACTTTTGGAAAAAGATCTGTCTCATGAAGAAAAGTCCAAAAAATAAGATATCCAAACATGTAATATGCAACAATTGCTACCAGTTGTTTCATGTTTTTTTAAGCTTCCTCACCAGGATTTTTTTTATCCATTCCAAGTTTTTTGCTGTATCTCAAAGTTAAGAAAAAAACTGATAAAGCTAATAATAGAATAGCAGCACCCTGATAAATTAAATTTACTGAGGCACTATCTTTGTCTTGCAAAATTATTAGTCTAGCTAATGCTGTGATTGCAATTAATACAGGGTAAGTAATTCTTATTGTTTTACTAGCCCAGAAAACTCCAATCATTCCGATAACTTCAATATAGATAAACATCAAAAGAAGGTCTGCTAAAGTTACACGACCAACTTTATACATTTCGTTGATTTCAAAACCAAAAGCCAACACAGTTCCGACCAAAATAAATATTACAGCAACTAACTGAATATTTCTGATTATAATGTTCATATTCATAGGAGTTTTTTATATTTTTAATTATACTTAAACCCTAAGCTTTCTTGCCGCACCCAATATAAATCTCTCAACTTTTGACTTTTTGAAACTTTTATTTTCTTCAAAAGACACTTTATCAATAGAGTATGCTTTACTGTTACTCTGTCTTGATAAAATTGTAACATTACCTTTGTATAACTTAAGTTTAATATTTCCATTTACTTGATTTCTTTTTAGGTCGACTTTTCTCTGTAGTTTAAGTCTTGATTTTGAAAACCAAAAACCATTATAAATCAGTTCAGCATACTTCGGCATAATTTCATCCTTCTCATGCATAGTTTTCTTATCTAAAGTTACGGACTCCATAGCTCTATGTGCTATCATCAAAAGAGTTCCTCCTGGAGTTTCGTAAACTCCTCTCGATTTTATTCCAATAAATCTATTTTCAACTAAATCAACTCTTCCAACTCCATTCTTACCTGCAAGTAAATTTAATTTTTGAAGTAGTTTTGCTGGTGCTAATTTTTTATTATTTACTGATATGGGATCACCTTTTTTAAATCCTATGGTTACATAAGTTGGTTTGCTAGGTGCTTTTTCAGGTGAAACCGTTCTTTGAAAAATATATTCTGGTGCCTGTTTTCTTGGATCTTCCAATACCTTACCTTCCGTTGAAGTGTGATAGAGATTATCATCAACAGAAAAAGGTGGTGCCCCCTTTTTATCTTTCGGTATAGCTATGTTATGTTTTTTTGCGTATTTTATTAAATCAGTTCTAGATTTTAATTTCCAAATTCTCCAAGGGGCAATTACTTTTATCTTTGGTCCAAAGTAATAGTATCCAAGCTCAAATCTTATTTGATCGTTTCCTTTTCCTGTTGAACCGTGTGATACAGCAAATGCTTTAAATTTTTTAGCAATAGCAATCTGTCTTTTAGCGATCAAAGGTCTTGCTATAGACGTTCCTAACAAATAAACACCTTCGTATAATGCGTGACCTCTAATCATTGGGTAAACATAATCTTTAACGAAAGTATTTTTCAAATCCTCAATAATTATGTTTTTTACACCCAATCTTTTTGCATTTTTGATAATTTTACTTTTGTTGATTTCTTGTCCGATGTCTGCAGTGTAAGCAATAATTTCTGAGTTATAATTTTCTTGAAGCCATTTTAAAATTATAGAGGTGTCTAGCCCTCCAGAGTAAGCTAAAACAATTTTATTCTTTTTTTTAGGCACAACTTTTTCTAGCGGTATTATAAGCTTTAGTGAAACCCATCATGGAATACATATCTTTTGTTTCCGTACCTGTGCTTGTTCTCGCTGTTACAGATAATTTTGAAGCTCTCTTCATAGTTTTTATAAGATTGAATTCCTCTTCTCCATCTATCAACCAAGCAAAATTTCCTTGTGAAAAAAACAAAAATTCATTTTTTCCTGATTTTGCCATTACTGAAGATTTTTTATACATGTGGCCGCTAGTTACACTAAGCTCATTCTTGATCTTTTCATTCTTTCTGAAAGTCACAAAAAGCCTTGATGGATCTCTTTTTAAATTTTTTGGAGCTCTATCTAAAGGAATAGTTTGTGCAAAACAAATTTTCCCGTTACTACCATTATATGTAAAAGCCTCCCAGCTTTTATATTTACCGATACTTTTTGGTTGATCACTAAAAACATTTGATGAAAATAAAAAAGTAAATAATGTTAATAGAACCGAAATTTTTTTCATTTTTTAAATTTAGACTGATAATTCAATTTATACAAATTTTTGATCTTTTCAATAGTTGTTTAATTAAGGTGCGGGATTTGGAATTTTTTCATGAATTAAGTTTATTTCATGCATAATATTTTCTTCCAAGCCTATATCTATACTATCTATATTTTCTTTTAATTGCTTCATTGTGGTTGCCCCAATAATATTGCTAGTTACGAAATCTCTTGAATTTACAAAGGCAAGA
The DNA here is from genome assembly GCA_902567495.1 of uncultured Pelagibacteraceae bacterium. Lineage (GTDB taxonomy): Bacteria > Pseudomonadota > Alphaproteobacteria > Pelagibacterales > Pelagibacteraceae > Anoxypelagibacter. Next base: position 55,320 of record CACFMO010000005.1, on the reverse strand, counting down.
GAGAGTTGTGATAAAGATATTTTATATTTTTGAGCAATTTTGAAATATTCATCAACCGCTTCATAGGTTCTTTCATTATGATACCTTGGATAATTTTCGTAAAACAGATCTAATCTTGAATTTTTTGGGATTTCTTTGTTTCTATATTTTCCAGTCAGATAACCAACCGCTAATGGAGAATATGCCAAGAGACCAGCTTTCTCTCTCATTGAAATTTCTGACATTCCAATCTCGTAAGATCTATTTATTAAACTATATGGATTTTGTACTGAAACTACTCTTGGTAATTTCTGCTCTTTAGCTATCTCTAAAAATTTTGAAAAACCCCATGGGGTCTCGTTTGATAAACCTATATATTTAATTTTTCCTTGATCAATAAATTTTTTTAAAGTTTTTAAGATACTTTCAAAACTATTCCATGATTTTTCATTAATGTTGTGTTCATAATCTAAATCACCAAAATAATTAGTATTCCTTTCAGGCCAATGAAGCTGATACAAATCAATATAGTCTGTTTGTAACCTTTTAAGACTTTTATGTAATGCATCCTCAATACTTTCTGGAGAGTATTGTGAACCCCCACCTCTGATCCATTTTAAACCTGGACCAGCAATTTTACTTGCTAAAATTATTTTTTTTCTATTTTTTCTAAGTTTAAACCAGTTGCCAATTATTTCTTCTGTTTTGCCATAAGTTTTTGCTTTAGGTGGAATAGCATAAAGCTCTGCTGTATCGAAAAAATTTACCCCTCTTTCTAGAGCGTAATCCATTTGATCAAAACCTTCTTCTTGAGTATTTTGTTCTCCCCAAGTCATTGTACCTAAACAAATGAGACTTACTTTTAAATCAGTGCTTCCAAGTTTTTTAAACTTCATTAAATCCTTAATTTATTGATTTTTTTAAAGCAATTATTGACTATTGAAAAGTCATTAAAAAATCATATATTAAATTTATGGCTATAAATAAACAAACTACAACAGCAAGATCATCAGCATCAGAAGCTCTAATTGACCAGGGTTTAAGAGCTTACATGCTTCGAGTTTACAATTACATGGGCTCAGCTCTATTAGTAACAGGTATTGTAGCTTTACTAACTTTTAAATTTTCTGTAATTTCTTTGTCACCTTTGACTTTGTCACCATTAGGCAACTCACTATATAATTCTGGTTTGGCTTGGGTTGTGATGCTCGCACCACTTGGTGTGGTTATCTATATGAGTTTTGGTATAAGGAAAATGAGTGTATCAAAAGCTCAAACAACTTTTTGGATATTTTCAGCATTGATGGGATTATCCCTATCATCTATTTTTTTAGTTTATACGGGCACGTCTATTACAAGAGTATTTTTTATTACAGCAGGGACTTTTGGAGCAATGAGTATTTATGGCTATACGACAAAAAGAGATCTTACTAAATTTGGATCATTTTTAATGATGGGCTTAATTGGGATAATTATTGCATCCATAGTTAACATATTCATGAAATCTCCAATGATGTACTTTGTTATATCAATATTAGGCGTTCTAATTTTTGTTGGATTAACTGCTTATGATACTCAAAAAATTAAAAATATGTATTTAGAGGGTGATAGTAGCGAGATATCAGGAAAAAAAGCGGTTATGGGTGCTTTAACATTATATTTAGATTTTATTAATTTATTTATAATGCTTTTGAGACTTTTCGGTCAAAGAAGATAATAATCTATTTAATTAATCTTAATCTATTCCAATCTACTTTTTTAATTAAACTTTCAAGGTTTTCCGATTTTTTAACTATTAAACCGTTTCTGTCCAAAATATAAAATTTTTCATCTTTTCGTTTTGGATCTAAATTTTTTGATATTCTGTAAACAGGTTTTTCTGATGATCTTTGATAAATATCAAATGTAACCTCTTTTTTATTTATTGATAACCCATAATCCTTCCAGTCTCCTAAAGAAACTTTTTGAGCATAAAGATTTAATATAGACCTAAGTTCTTTTTTTATAAAAAAAACTTCTTTTTTGTCAAAATTATTATTTATTACAAGACGCAACTTATTAGTCATCTATTTTGTGCCTTTTAATTAATGGTAACTGAAAAATAGTAAATAATAGAGTAATTGGTAATATGCCCCATACCTTAAAATTGATCCAAAACTCTTCCGTTTGTGTTCTCCATACAAATTCATTTAGAATTGCTAAAAAAACAAAAAAAGAAGCCCATCTAAACATTAGTTTATCCCAACCTATATTTTCTAATTTAATAGAGCCACCTAAAAATAATTGAAGAAAATTTCTTTTAAAAAATAATTTTCCTATTAATAAACCTGCTGCAAACAAAATATTTATAATTGTAGGTTTTAAATATATAAAAATCGGATTTTTAAAAAAAATGGTGAGTCCCCCGAATATAGTTACCAGTATTGCTCCTAAAAGAGGAACATAAGGTATTTTTTTTTCCAAGTAATAAACGATAATTACCGCAACAATTGTTGCAATTATTAGCGGCGGTATAGCTACCTGCAAGTTTTTACCCCCTCGATAATACACAATAAAAAAAATTAGTAGTGGACCAAAATCTGTTAGTAGTTTGATAAAAGATTTATTCACAAGAAAAAGCTATCATAAAAGAAATTTAATTTAAATTTAATATATTGATTTTATCAAAAATGTTACTATGTTTACTTAATGGATTCAAAAAAAGCTAAATTTTCAATTGGAAATGTTGTTAAACATAGACACTTTAATTTTAGGGGTGTAATTTATGACGTTGACTTTGAATTTAATAATTCTGAGGAATGGTATCAATCAATCCCAAAAGATGTTAGACCGAGAAAAGATCAGCCCTTCTATCATTTATTGGCCGAGAATAATGAAATTACTTATGAAGCGTATGTTTCTGAACAAAATTTAATAACTGATAATTCGAAAGAACCAATCAGACACCCTTTAGTAGATGAGTTCTTTTCAGAAAAACGGGGATCGGTTTATTATAAACCGTCTAATTAATTCGTTTTGCCACAAATTTAACAAGATTCACTCAAAACTCCGACTAAAATCACGAATAGTTTAATAGCGTTAGTGTCTAGTTGGGGTCAATTCTTACTTCCTTATCTCCCTCAGACTTCAACTAGACCAACAAAATGTACCATTCTCAAATTAATTAAAATCAGATAAATAAAAAAGGATGATTAAATTTTTAAATCCTAGTTATGTTTTTAAACTTTCAGGAAAGCTTTTAAATCTTTTTAAAGCCTTCCTACTTCCAATCGTAGTTGTTGGACTAATTTTTTCACTATTTTTATCTCCTGAAGATTACATTCAGGGTGATACGGTAAGAATTATGTATATTCATGTTCCTTCAGCTTGGATTTCTTTATTAAGTTTTGCAGCGATAAGTTTTTTCTGCATTCTTAATTTTTTATTTAAATTAAAGAATGTTACATTAATTTATAAAAGTCTTGCGCCTATAGGTCTTACTTTTAATATTATAGCAATAGTTACAGGATCTATTTGGGGACAACCAACATGGGGTACTTGGTGGGCATGGGATGCAAGATTAACCTCAATGTTAGTTTTAATGTTTTTTTACATTGCTTTTATATTTTCATATAAATTTATAAATAATCCAGATAGGTCAATTAAAGCTTGTACTTTAATATCCGTACTAGGTTTAATAAATCTAATTATTATAAAATACTCTGTTGAGTGGTGGTCAACTTTACATCAACCCTCAAGCATTAGTCTTACTAGGGAAACAACAGTGCATTTTTCAATGCTAATTCCACTGGGGCTTATGTTATTCGCGCTTATTATGTATGTTGCGGTAATTTTTCTAATGAAATATAGAATAGAAACAATTAGAATTAAGAGAAAAGGTATAAGAAAACTATGAGTTTTGAAATTTTTTTAATGGATGGATACGGTGTATACGTGTGGTCTTCATTTGGATTTACATTTTTAGTTTGTCTATTTTTGTATATACGAACAAAAAAAACTCTTAAAAAATTAGAAAAAGATTTTATAAAAGAAGCACAAAATCTTCCTGAGGAACAATTTGAAGACATAAGAAAACAAAAAATTGCCAAGGAAATTTTAATTTCACACTCAAGAAGTTAATCCAGCATTTCTGAAATGCTTTTAAAAAAGGTAAAAATTAGATTATCAATCTTACTAACTTTATCAGCTATCAGTGTATTTTTAATTTTTTTAGTATTTAAAGTTTTAGAAGATAATGTTTTATATTTTTATTCTCCTTCAGAAATAAAAAATACCAATGACATAGATTTAAATAAAAAAATAAGAGTTGGTGGTATGGTAAAAAAAGGGTCCATTCAAAGCAACGAAACTGAGATAAAATTTGTAGTTACAGATTTAAGCAATGAAATAATTGTAAGTTATTCTGGAACTGTTCCAGCTCTTTTTGCAGAAGGAAAAGGTGTAGTTGCAGAAGGAAAATTACGAGATAAAAAATTTTTTATAGCAAAAAGAATTTTAGCAAAACATGATGAAAATTATATGCCACCAGAATTAAGGGGAAATTCAAATAAAGATGCTAAGTAATTTAGGTATATTATTTACAATTGGAACATTATTTACAAGTCTTTTTATAATTTTTTTTACATTTAAGGAATTTAAAGTAGTAAATAATTTAATCCCTTCAAAAATTTATAAATTTACTTTATTTCAACTATTTTTTTCTATCTCAAGCTTTTTCGTTCTTCTATTAGCTTATATTTTATCAGATTTTTCTTTAGTAAATGTTTATGAAAATTCTCATTCAAACAAACCTTTATTTTATAAAATTTCAGGCACCTGGGGGAATCATGAAGGAAGTTTATTATTATGGATAAATATTTTGGTTTTATTTTCTTCTCTGTTTTTATTTTTAACTAAAAATAATGATAAAAGTTTTAAAGTTTTAACTCTATTGTTCCAAAATTTATTGATTACTACTTTTCTTATTTTTTTATTGACCAATTCAAATCCATTTTCTGGACTATTTCCAGTCCCTTTAGAAGGTTTAGGTTTGAATCCAATTTTACAAGATCCAGCTTTAGCAATTCACCCCCCTTTACTTTATGTTGGTTTTGTTGGTTCATCTATTTACTTTTCAGCAGCCTTAGCAGCTTTAATTTCAAAAATTGACTCACAATCATTTGCAGTCTCTATTAAATCTTGGGTTTTAGTTTCTTGGTTTTTTCAAACCGTCGGAATATTAGTTGGTTCTATCTGGGCATACTATGAATTGGGTTGGGGCGGATATTGGTTTTGGGATCCAGTTGAAAATTCATCTTTGATGCCTTGGTTTGTTATGACGGCTCTTCTTCATTCAATACTAGTGTTGGAGAGAAGAATAGGACTTTACTCTTGGGTGATAGTATTAAGTATTTTAACTTTTACTATGAGTGTGACAGGAACATTTTTAGTTAGGTCAGGCATTTTGAATTCTGTTCATACGTTTGCTAGTGATCCCTCTAGAGGTCTTTTTATTTTAAGTTTTTTAGTACTTATGGTTTTCTCCTCGATATTTATTTTTTTCAAATTTTCTCCAAAAGAAGATAAAAAATACTCCATCTTTTCAAAAGAAGCTTTTATAATTGCAAACAACTGGTTTATGATCTTTTTTTTAGGAGTGGTTTTGATTGGAACACTTTATCCGGTTCTTCTTGATACTATTACAGGATCCAAGATATCAGTTGGGCCACCATACTATAATCTTATTTTAGCGCCTTTTTTGATACCACTCTTATTTTTAATGACATCAGGACCAAATTATAAATGGATTTCAAATGAAATAAGGTCGTTATTTAACCTAGTTTTAGTTTTATCAGTTACTTTATTTTTAATTACCTTTTTTTTTATCAAAGAGAATAACTTTTTAATAAATTTAATATTATTTTTTTCTATTTACCTTATTACGCAAACACTTTTTGATTTTTATGAAAGCTTCAAAAAAAAGAATATAAATATTTCAAGAATAATATCTCATTTGGGATTTGGATTACTTATATTCTTTATTTACATAAACCATATATTTTCAGTAGAAAATAATTTTAATTTAAAATTAGGAGAAACAAAAAAGACAGATTATTACACAATAAAATTCGTAAATTTAGAGGAACAATCAATAAAAAACTACAAATCTATTATTGGCTATTTTAATGTCTCAAATAAAAAAAACTTCACTTCAAAAGAACTTAAACCTGAAATAAGAGTTTACGACAAGCCTTTTACTATTACCTACGAGGCTTCAATAAATTCTAATTTATTTTCAGATACTTACCTGACTATGAGCAACATATCAGACACAGATGTGTTTAATATTAAATTTCAAGTAAAACCTTTTATGAATTTGATTTGGTTATCAGTTTTACTGCTATCTTTAGGGGGAGTATTAAATTTTTTTAAAAGAAAAAAAAGATGAAAAAAATTAATTATATAATTATATCTGTATTATTTTCATTACTTTTTATCGTTCTTTATCTTAGTTTAGGAAATGAAAAAATTTATAATACCCAAGATTTAGTTGGAAAAAAAATATCTGAGGTAGAGATAAATTTATTCCAGTCTAATGAAACTTTTAATACTAAAGAGTTAACAAATAATGAATTTACAATTTTGAATTTTTGGGCATCATGGTGTGGTCCTTGTAGAAAAGAACATCCAAATTTAGTTAGATTGAGTAAAATTAAAAACTTAAAATTAATTGGTGTTAATTTCAAAGATGAAAAAGATAATGCAAGAAATTTTTTAAGAGAAAACGGCAACCCTTTTGATATTCTTGCAGAAGATAAAAATGGAAAAAATTCTGTAAACTTTGGTGTTTATGGAATACCAGAAACAATATTAATTGACTCTAAATTAAAAATTTTGAAAAAATATATCGGTCCACTCAATATTAATGATGTAAACGAAATTAGAAAAATAGTAAAAAAATGAAAAGTATAATTAAAGCACTAATTCTATTTTTATTAATCTTTTCGGAAAGCTATGGTGATGAAAATTTAAGTAACGAAATTTTAAAAAATCTTCGATGTTTAGTTTGTCAAGGCCAGACGGTACATGATTCTAATTCTGATTTTGCTTTGACAATTAAGAGTGTTGTGAAAGATAAAATTAAAGAGGGAAATAATGAAAGAGAAATTTACACATTTTTATCTGAAAAGTATGGAGATTGGATATTATTAAATCCGCCACTTAAGAAAAATAGCTTTCTGTTATGGTTTTTGCCCTATTTACTATTTTTTTTGGGTATTATTTTTTTATTTTTCTTGATAAAAAAACCAAAAATTAGACCTTAAAAATAAAACTGTATACAATTCTTTTTTTAAATTGTAACTTTATATAAATATGAGACTTAAAATTTCTATTGCAACGTTTGTACTTTTATCTTGTGGAGTTAATAATGCATTTGCTGATGAAGCTAGATCAGGTTTTAATTTCTATACTGGTATGTTTGATTTTAGTGATGACAAAAAAAGTTCACAACTTTTTGGGGTAGAACACCAAAATGAGAATTTATATAAAGATACATTAATCGGAAGAGTTTCTCCGATTACAGGAATGATGGTTACACAGGACTCTGCAGCCTATATTTACACAGGTATCGAAGCAAATTATGATTTAGGACCATTTAAAATCACACCAAGTTTTGCACCCGGTATTTATAGCCAAGGTGATGGAAAAGATTTAGGACACCCTTTAGAGTTTAAAAGTGAAGTTCAAATGTCAATGGATTTAGGAGAAACTACAAATTTCGGGATGTCATATAACCATGTATCTAATGCTAGTTTGGGAGATAAAAATCCTGGGGCTAATAGTTACATGTTCAATTTTTTAAAAAAATTCTAATATTTAATTCATGGGACTAAAAGATTGTCATAACTTTAGCGATTTTAGAAAACTTGCAAAAAGAAAGTTACCATCGCCAATTTTTCATTATATAGATGGCGCAGCGGATGATGAAGTTACATACAAAAGAAACACCGAAGCATTCAATGAGGTTGATCTAGTACCAAATGTTTTAAGAGGTGTGGAAGAAGTTGATCTTTCAACTACAATATTTGGAAAAAAATTAGATTTACCTTTTTATTGTTCGCCTACAGCTTTACAGAGACTATTTCATTACCAAGGAGAAAGAGCTGTTGGACAAGCAGCACAAAAGTTTAACACAATGTTTGGTGTTTCATCATTGGCAACTGTAAGTGTCGAGGAAATCTCGTCAGTTGTTAATACTCCAAAACTATTTCAATTTTATTATCATAAAGATAAAGGGCTAAACAATGCTATCGTCGAGAGAGTTAAAGCTGCAAAATTTGATGTTATGGCACTAACTGTGGATACTATAACAGGAGGTAATAGAGAAAGAGATCTTAGAACCGGGTTTACATCACCGCCTAAACTTACACTTTCAAGTTTGATAAGTTTTGCAATAAAACCAATGTGGGGAATTAATTATGTTACTAGAGGAAAATTTGAGTTACCTCACCTTCAAGATCACGTAAAAGAGGGAACTAGTACCGCTACATCTGTCGGAAATTATTTTTCAACAATGCTTGATCAATCAATGAACTGGAAAGATGCGGAAAATCTTTGTTCTAAGTGGGGAGGACACTTTGCTCTTAAAGGTATTATGAGTGTTGAAGATGCAAAAAGAGCAGTTGATATTGGATGTTCAGGAATTATGGTTTCAAATCATGGAGGAAGACAGCTAGACGGGGCCAGATCTCCTTTCGATCAATTAGCAGAAATTATTGACGCTGTCGGTGACAAAATAGATGTAATTTGTGAAGGTGGTATTCAAAGAGGAACACATATGCTTAAAGCTTTATCAATGGGAGCCAAAGCCTGTGCAGGGGGGAGATTATATCTTTACGCCCTTGCAGCAGCTGGTCAAGCTGGTGTTGAAAGAGCTCTTAACCAGTATCGTGTAGAATTAGAGAGAGATATGAAGCTTATGGGATGCACTAAGATAAGTGATTTAAGCAGAAAAAATTTAAGATTTAGAAAAGTATGAGTTTAAAAGATTGTTATAATTTTGATGATTTTAGAAAATTAGCAAAAAAAAATCTTCCCGCACCTATTTTTCATTATATAGATGGTGGCTCAGATGATGAAGCCACTCTGAAAAGAAATACAGAAGCATTTTCAAAATGCGATTTAGTACCAAGTATTCTTACAAGTGTTGGAGAACCAGATATGGGTACTGAAGTATTTGGTCAAAAAATTAAAATGCCCCTATTTCTATCTCCAACTGCTATGCAAAGGCTTTATCATCATGATGGAGATAAAGCGAGTGCAAGAGCTGCTGAAAAACTTGGAACAATTTATAGCATGTCAACTATGTCTACCACTTCAATTGAGGAAATTTCAAATATATCAGGTGGCCCAAAGATGTTTCAACTTTACATTCATAAAGACAAAGGTTTAACCGATAATTTAATTGATCGTTGTAAGAGATCAGGCTTCAAGGCGATGTGTTTAACTGTAGATACAGTTGTTGCAGGTAACAGAGAGAGAGACCATAGATGGGGCTTCACCACACCACCTAAATTAACTTTAAAAAGCCTTTTAAGTTTTGCTACTCATCCAATGTGGTCCATAAATTATTTAACTCATGAAAAGTTTCAGTTAGCAAATGTTTCTCATTTTACAAAAAAAGGCAGTAGTATTGCCAAAGGTGTCATGGAATATATTAACGAACAATATGATCCAAAGATGAACTGGGCAGATGCTGAGTATTGTATTAAAAGATGGGGAGGACCATTTGCAATAAAAGGAGTTATGTCTGTTGCAGATGCAAAGAGAGCAGTTGAGATCGGGGCCTCAGCAATAATGTTATCTAATCATGGAGGAAGACAATTAGATGGCTCAAGATCTCCCTTTGATCAATTACCAGCTATAGCTGATGCTGTAGGGGGTAAAATTGAAATAATTTTAGACGGTGGGATAAGAAGAGGAACCCATGTGTTGAAAGCTTTATCTCTAGGTGCTACTGCGTGTAGTTTTGGTAAAGGCTATTTATTTGCCCTAGGCGCAGGGGGGCAAAAAGGTGTTGAAGCTTTGCTGCAAAGAATGCATGATGAGATTAGACGTGACATGATATTATTAGGATGTAAAACAATAAAAGATTTAAAAAAAACAAATATTGCACACAGGTAATTATGAAACTTGCAAAAAGTTTAGATAGGTTAGGAACAGAGACAGCTTTTAGCGTTCTTGCTGAAGCAAAAAAATTAGAAGCCAAAGGTAAACCAATGATACATCTAGGATTAGGTCAACCAGATTTTAAAACTCCAAAGCATATTGTTGATGCTGCAAAAAAAGCTTTGGACGATGGTCATCATGGCTATGTTTTATCAAATGGAATTCTTGAATGCAGGCAATCAGTCACAAGAAAAATTAAAAAACTTTACAATCAAGACATTGATCCCGAAAGAATAATTATTATGCCAGGCGGAAAACCTACAATGAGTTATGCAATTCAATGTTTTGGTGAACCGGGTGTAGAAATAATTCACCCAACACCCGCGTTTCCAATCTATGAGTCCATGATCAATTTTACTGGAGCTAAAGCAGTTCCATACGATTTAACCAAAGATAAAGATTTAAAATTTAATCCTGAGGAAATTTTATCCTTAATTACTGAAAAAACAAAATTATTAATTTTAATTAATCCAAATAATCCAACTGGCAGTTTTGTTGATAAATCAGATATCGACGTTTTAGCAGAGGGATTAAAAAAATATCCTCATGTGACAATTTTAAGTGATGAAATTTATAGTAGACAAATCTTTGACGGGAAAGAAATGCCTACTTTTTTTAATTATCCAGAATTAAGAGAAAGATTGATAGTTCTTGAAGGTTGGAGCAAAGCTTATTCAATGACGGGATGGAGATTGGGTTGGAGTTTTTGGCCGAAAAATCTTGTAGAACATGTAAATAAATTAGTAATAAATAGTGTTTCGTGTGTAAATGCAGCTGCTCAGTTTGCAGGTATTGCTGCCCTAGATGGTCCAGATGATTCTATAAATGAAATGATGAGAAAATTTACAATAAGAAGAAAACTTATTCACGAAGGTTTAAATAATTTACCAGGAGTAGAATGTAGTCTACCTGGAGGAGCATTTTATGCTTTTCCTAAAGTCATAGGAACAGGAATGAATGGTGCTGAATTTGCCAAAAAATGTATGCATGAGGCAGGTGTAGCCATCGTTCCAGGAACAGCATTTGGGAAAACAGCTAAAGATTATGTTAGATTTAGTTTTGCAGCTTCTAGCGATAATATCTCACAAGCCTTAGAAAAAATCAAAAAGATGCTTGGTTAATTAAGGTATATTTTTTCTATTTAATTTAATAACATTATAGAAAAAAAATGAACGAACAAATTCAATCAGAATTAAAAAAAATTTTTAACGGTAGATTTTCCACCTCAGTTTCTACAAGAACAAACTATGCTAGAGGTGAGGATACATACGATCCAGTATTGTCAAAAGCAGTAGTCTTTCCAGAAACTAACGAGGAAGTTTCCAAAATTCTTAAACTTTGTAATGATCACAAAGTTCCTGTAGTTCCATTTGGGACCGGAACATCTTTGGAGGGTAACGTTGTAGGTAATGATAAAGGAATAACGATATCCTTGGAAAAAATGAATAAGGTCTTAAGCGTGAACGTGGAAGATTTTGATTGTAGAGTGCAAGCATGTGTCACTAAAGAACAACTGAATGACTATTTAAGAGAGGATGGAGTTTTTTTTCCAATAGATCCTGGAGCAAATGCAGCAATAGGTGGCATGGCATCAACATCAGCATCAGGAACTATGGCTGTAAAATATGGAACTATGAAGACTGTAATAACTGGTCTTACTGTAGTTCTTCCTAATGGTGATATTATAAAAACTGGAAGTAGAACAAAAAAAACTTCTGCCGGTTATAATCTGACTAATTTATTTATTGGTTCAGAGGGAACACTTGGAATAATTACAGAAATACAATTAAGACTCTCCCCTATCCCAGAAAGTATAATGAGTGCAGTATGTCATTTTCCATCTTTAGAAGACGCAGTCCAAGCAGCACAACAAGTTATTCAATATGGTGTACCTATAGCTCGAATTGAAATGCTCAACAAGGAACAAATGGATATAAGTATTAATTATTCAAAGTTAAAAGACATGAAAAGTTTACCTACATTATTTTTTGAATTTCATGGATCAGAGTCCTCTAATAAAGAAAATATTCAAGTAGTTGAAGAAATATCTAAAGAGAATAAAGGAAGTGCTTTTAAGTGGGCAAAAGATTTAGAAGAAAGAAATAAATTATGGCAAGCTCGTTGGGATATATATTATTCTGTAAAAGCATTAATTAAAAATGGAAGAGTTTATTCCACAGATGTATGTCTTCCAATTTCTAAAATAGTTGAATGCGTAAAATATGCAGAAGACGTTACAAAAAAATTTGGTCTTAGAGCTCCAATGGTTGGTCATTTAGGTGACGGAAATTTTCATGTTGTTTTACCTTATGATCCCCAAAAAAAAGAAACATATAAAAGAATTAGGGAATTTAGTGATTTATTAATTAAAAAAACTTTGGATTTAAATGGAACAATCACTGGAGAACATGGAATAGGGCTTCATAAAAAAGAATATCTTATAAAAGAACATGGAGACAACATTCCAATTATGAAATCTATAAAAAGAACTCTTGATCCAAACAATATAATGAACCCAGGTAAAATTTTCGATTTGAATTAAAATCAAAATGAAAAAAGTCCTTGTAACTAGAAAATTATTGAGATCTTGCGAGGATAAAGCATCTAAATTATTTAATCCACATTTTAACTCAAATGATGAATTATATTCTCAAAAAAAACTAATTGAATTATCAAAAGGCTGTGATGGTATTCTGTCATCGCTTACAGATAAAATAGATAAAGAAACTATTGAGAAACTTCCTGAAACAGTAAAGATAATATCTAATTTTGCTGTTGGTTTTGGAAATATCGATATCGAGGCAGCAAAAAAAAGAAATATAATAGTTACAAATACACCTGATGTTTTAACCGATGCTACTGCAGAAATTGCTATGTTATTAATTCTTGGTGCGTGTAGAAGAGCAAGCGAGGGAATGGATTGGGTTAAAAAAGAAAATTGGAAATGGTCAGCAGATTTTTTAATTGGTAAGCAACTCACAGGATCAAGACTTGGTATTCTAGGTATGGGTAGAATTGGAAGAGCTTTAGCAAAAATAGCAAAAAGCTTTGGAATGGAAATACATTATAGAAATAGAACTAAATTAAGTAATGACAAAGAAATGGGCGCAATTTTTCACGAAAATATAAAAAGTCTATTCTCTGTTTCAGATGTATTATCAATTTGTTGTCCAGCCACAAAAGAAACTAAAGACATAATTAATAAAGAAACCTTAGAATATTTTCCAACCGGTGCAATTATAACAAATGTTGCAAGAGGAGATATGATAGATGATGAAGCTATGGTTCAAGCTTTGGTAAGTCGTAAAATTTACGCTATAGGATTAGATGTTTATAAAGGCGAGCCAAAAATTCATCCAGAATATTTAAAACAACCCACTGCATTTATATTACCACATCTTGGTAGCGCGACTAAAAAAACAAGAACTGCCATGGCAGACCTCGCAATTGATAACATTGATGAATTTTTCAAAACAGGATCGGCTAAAAATAAAGTTAATTAGCACAATCTATAATTGAATCTGGAAAAACTTTATTGATTCTGATCGAGACTCTCAAATCTATTTGTGCTTAAATAATTCGACTAGTTAATTAACTAAGGGAGACAAATATGTCAAAAAAAGAAAAAACGCTGAAGAGAGTTAAAACTCCTTCTAGACGTAAGTTCTTTAAAGCAGCAGCAGCAACTGGTGCAGCAGCGGCAGCAACTATAGCAATGCCGAATGTAGCATTTGGTGCTCCTAAAACTTTAAAGATGCAAGCAGCTTGGCCTTCTGGAGCTAATATATTCTTCGAAATGGCTGGCGACTTTGCAAAAATGGTAGGCGACATGTCAAATGGTGAATTGAAGATTGATCTTCAACCAGTTGGAGCTGTTGTTAAAACATCTGAAATCGGTCAAGCGGTAAGTTCAGGAGTTCTTGATATGGGACACTGGGTAACTGCATACTGGTACGGAAAAAATCCAGCAGCATCATTGTTTGGAACAGGACCTTCGTACGGAATGTCATCTCAAGAAGTTATGGGATGGATTGAGTACGGTGGAGGAAGAAAACTTTACGAAGAAACTCTTTCTAAAGTTGGCTTCAACTATGTTGGTCTTTTTCATATGCCAATGCCGGCACAGCCATTTGGTTGGTTCAAAAAGAACGTAACCAAAGTGTCTGATGTTAAAGGTATGAAATATAGAACAGTTGGTCTAGCGACTAACGTATTAACAGCTATGGGAATGGTTGTAAGACAACTTCCAGGTGGTGAAATTCAGCCAGCAATGAAAACTGGTTTGATCGAAGCTGCGGAGTTTAACAACCCAACATCAGACTCACAGTTTGGTATGCAAGACGTATCTAAGCATTACCACTTAGGTAGCTTCCACCAATCTCAAGAGATGTTTGAAATTCCTGTGAACACAAAAACATTTAATGGATTAAGCCCACAACATCAGGCTATTCTAAAAAATGCTGCGGCCGCTGCGAATACAGACAACTACTTTAAAGCATTAGTAAGATACTCAGCTGACTTATCTAAATTGATGAACCAACATAAAGTTAACGTTTATCAAACTTCAGATGAAATCTTGGCTCAACAATTAAAAGGATGGGATAAAGTTATAGGAGACTTTGTTAAAAAAGATGCATTCTTTGCGAAAATTGTAGCTTCACAAAAAGCTTATGCTAAAAGAGTAATGAAGTACTTACTCATGAATCAGCCAAATTACAAATTGGCTTACGAAAATGAGTTTGGTGCTATAGCTAAAGTTAAAATTTAGTAGCTATATAAAAATTAAAGGGGGCTTTTTATAGCCCCCTTTTTTTATGGAAATTCAAATTTAATTGGAATAACATCAATAATCATGAGGAAATTTATAATTTTTGCAGATCATCTTAGCACATCAATTGGTAAGGCTTTTTCATGGTGCATAGTTATTTTAATGGGAGGAACCTGCTATGAAGTTGTAATGGCGTATGCCTTTAATGCACCAACATTATGGAATTTTGATTTTAGTTTACAAATGTATGGCGCAATATTTATGATGGCAGGCGCATATACTTTATCTACAGAAGCCCATGTAAGAGGCGACGTACTTTACAGATTATTTAAACCTAAAACACAAGGTTACATTGATTTAGTTTTATATTTCATCTTTTTCTTTCCAGGTGTATTTGCTTTGGCATTTTATGGATATGAATACGCAGCTCTTGCTTGGAAAATAAAAGAAACTAGTTGGAATAGTCCAGCACAAATTCAAATTTATATGGCGAAGTCTTTAATCCCTGCTGCGGGTATTTTATTAATTGTACAGGGAATTAGTGAAGTATTTAGATCAATTATTTGTATACAAACAGGCCACTGGCCTGCAAGAATGGTTGTTGCAGAGGAAACAGAAAAAATATTGATGAGAACTTCACAAGACGAGGATCAAAAAGATGTTATTTAGTTTAACAAATCCAGAAATAGCAATTCTAATGATGGCAATATTTCTTTTTGCTGTGCTCCTAGGATTTCCGATTGCATTCACACTGATGGCTATGGGCGTAGGATTTGGTTATTACGCTTATTATGATCCAACTAGAATGGAACATTTATTAGACAATAGAATTTTTCAATTGTTTGTTCAAAACACTTATACTGTTATGGACAACACAGTTCTTACCGCGGTACCTCTGTTCTTATTTATGGGATATCTAGTGGAAAGAGCAGGAATTGTTTCAAGATTATTCTTTGCTATTCGATTAGCGTCTCATGGATTGCCCGCATCTATGGCTGTTGCAGCATTAATAACCTGTGCTTTATTTTCTACAGCGACTGGAATTATAGGAGCTGTAGTAACATTAATGGGACTTTTGGCATGGCCAGCAATGATCAAAGCAGGCTATGACAAAAAATTTGCATCTGGAGTTATTTGTTCTGGTGGTTGCCTTGGAATTTTAATTCCTCCAAGTATCATGCTTATAGTTTACTCAGTTATTGCCCAGTTATCACCCTTAAGATTATTTGCAGCTGCAATCTTACCAGGAATAATGCTTGCTGGATTATATATTTTATATGCTGTTACAAGAGCATACCTAAATCCTTCAATTGCTCCCAAACCACCCGCTGAAGATATTCCACCTCGTTCGGTGATTTTAAAAGAGGTTTTGGTTTCATTTCTACCATTGTTTTCATTAATAATATTAGTGCTGGGGACTATTCTAGGAGGTCTCGCAACCCCAGCTGAGGCAGCAGCCGTAGGAGCGTTTGGTGCTTTAGTGCTATCTTATTTTTATAAAACCTTAAAATGGAAAAATTTTAAAGAGTCAGTTTTTCTAACAGCAAAAACTACGGCAATGATTATGTGGTTGTTTATAGGTTCGTGGACTTTTGCATCTGTCTTCTCTTATTTGGGCGGTCACGAAGTATTTGAACACTTTTTTAAATCTATGAACTTACAACCTTGGCAATTTTTAATCATTACTCAAATAATTATCTTTCTTTTGGGATGGCCTTTGGAGTGGACTGAGATATTAATTATATTCGTACCAATATTTTTACCACTAGTAGAATTCTTTGGAGTAAATCCATACTTTTTTGCAATGCTTATAGCATTAAATCTCCAAACTTCGTTCTTAACACCACCCATGGCCATGTCCGCATATTATCTAAAAGGTGTACAAACTAAAAATGTAGAACTACTAGAAATTTTTAGTGGTATTATGCCATTTTTGTTGATTGTTATCTTCGCGATGTTTTTGATGTATATGTTTCCTGGTATTGCACTTTGGTTGCCCGACTTACTTTTTGCAAATTAAATTTAAATTATGAGCAAAATTCTTTCAGTAACAGCTATTGAATTAGCTGAAAAGTTAAAAAGTGGTGAGATTTCATGTGTCGATGCTTGCAAAGAATATATTGGTAGAATTGATAAATTTGAAAAAGATGTAAAAGCGTGGGCTTACTTTGATAAAAAACTTCTTTTAGAAAAAGCCGAAGAAAAAGATGAGTATAGAAAATCAGGTAAACCACTTGGACCACTCCATGGACTGCCAATTGGAATAAAAGATATTATTGGAACACAAGATATGCCAACGGAATGTGGAACGGTACTTCGAAAAGGTATTTCAGAGAGTGCAGATGCTGAGGTAGTAAACTTATTAAAAATTTCAGGAGCAATAATTATGGGTAAAACAGTTACAACTGAACTTGCTTACTTTGATCCAGGAAAAACAACAAACCCACATGATAAAACTAGAACACCAGGTGGATCCTCAAGTGGGTCGGCAGCTGTAGTTGCAGCTCATATGGCTCCTTTGTCTGTAGGAACTCAAACTAAAGGCTCAATTATTCGACCTGCTTCTTACTGCGGAGTCGTGGGTTATAAACCTTCCTTTGGTTTAATATCGAGAAATGGAGTTTTAAAACAGTCATCGAAACTTGATCATGTTGGAGTTTTTGGAAAGAATGTAGAAGACGTTGCTCTATTAACTAAATGTCTCATAAAAAAAGATTTATACGATAAAGATACAGTCCATTATTCAGCTGAAAGAATGTTAGAAGAATGTAAGAAAGGTCCTCATTTTGACCCTAAATTCATATTTTACAAAACTTCAAATTGGAAAAATATCGATAAAGATTCTCAAAAAGCATTTCAATTCTTAATAAAAAAATTAAAAAAACATATAGAAGTGTTTGATGAGCCATCCTATTTTAAAGATATACACAAACATCAGCAGGTTTTACATGAGACTGACATGGCAAATAGTTTTCAAAAATACTACAAAAATTCAAAAAACAAACTTGGGAAAAAATTAATTGAAGCAATTGAACGTGGGATGAAATATTCTGCAAGCCAGTACACTGAAGCTAAAGATTTTATGGAACAGAGCTATAGATCGTATAGTGAAGTTTTCGAGGATTATCATGGAGTAATTACGCCCGCATCCACAGGTGTGGCTGACAAAGGATTAAAATTTACTGGTAGTCCAGAGTTCTGCACAGTCTGGACTTACATGGGTTTGCCATCTATATCACTACCTTTACTTACTGGCGAAAATAACTTACCATTAGGTGTTCAATTGGTTGGTAACAAACTTGATGATTTAAGATTTCTGGGTGTTGCAAATTGGTTAGAAAAAAAGTGTAGGGATGATGAATAAATTAACAAGTATAGTTGGGTGCTCTCTTGCAATAGCCTTTTTAGTAGGGTTAGCAACTACATTGACTAGATCAATGATGATTAGTTTTACTGACGTTCTTCCAGTTTACATTCTTATGGGCTTGGTAATTTTTATGATGATTTATGAAGCCTTCATCAAAAATAAGTAATAGTAAAATTTTTCCATATTTTTTGTTATTTTTACAACCAATTTTTATGTCTAGTAACTTAATTATTGCTAGAGGTGGAGTTGAGTTTGTTCCCCCTATATCCCTTGCATTCTGGAGATGGGTAGTTACTTTCCTTCTATTAATTCCTTTTTTTTATAAACCAATACTTAAAAATTTTAAAAAAATTCAGCCAGAGTTTACAAAGTTATTTTTTTTAGGTTTAATGGGTTGTGGAATTTGTGGTGCATTCCCTTTTATTGCTGGTCAAACAACTACTATGGCAAACATGGGCATAATATATACATCTTCACCAGTTTTTATAATTTTACTCTCCACTTTTATTCTTAAGGAGTTAATAAAATCAAAACAAATTTTTGGTCTTGTGATTTGTATAATTGGAGTTTTAGCGATTATATGTAAGGGAAATATTAATTTTTTAATAAACACGAAATTTACAGCTGGTGATATATGGATGCTAGGAGCTGCATTAGGGTGGGCTTTGTACTCTGTATATCTAATTCATTGGAAATTTAAATTTAATTTTTTTATTAGATTTACTCTTATTTCTTTTTTCGGAGCATTATCCCTATTACCGTTTTATATAATGGAAGAAATTTTTATCAGTCAGACCAACTTTGATATTTACTTTACATTCTGGGTTTTATTTGGAGCAATTTCTCCCGGTGTAATTGCCTTTACTTTGTATGCAAAGGTTCAAAAATATCTAGGTGCATCTCTCACTGGCTTTACTCTTTATCTCTATACTATTTATGCGGCGATTTATGGAATAATTTTTTTTGGTGAACAGCTCCAAAGTTTTCATTATTTTGGTGCTTCATTAGTGCTAATAGGTGTGTATTTTGCAAAAAAAACTTAAATATATGCTTACCACAGCAACTATAATTATTTTATGTTATTTACTGATAGTAATTTTCGTATTTTTTTACCAAAGAAATCTACTTTATCATCCATCTGAAAATAATTACACATCAGACGAAATAGATTTTACATACGAAGAAATTTATATTCCAACATCTGAACGTAAAAAATTAAAAGCCTGGTTTCACAAAAAGGACCTTAAACAAAAAAAAACTCTGATATTTTTTCACGGAAATGCAGGTAATTTGAATAACAGAATATATAAACTAAATTTAATTAAAAATTTTGATATAAATTTTTTAATCTTAGCATACAGAGGCTTCAGTGGTAATGAGGGTAATCCAACAGAAGCAGGATTATACCAAGATGCTAGAGACGCTTTAAAATGGTTAAACAAACAAGGCGTCGAGGATAAACAAATTATTATTTACGGAGAGTCGCTTGGTACTGGTGTTTCTGCTGAAGTAGCACAAAATAAAAATTTTGCCGGAATCATTTTAGAGTCTCCTTTCACATCAATGGTTGACGCAGGCAAACATTATTATTTCTATTTACCAGTTTCTTTTTTACTTAAAGATAGATACGAAACTATTAAAAAATTAAAAAATATTAAAGTTCCAATTTTAATTATGCACGGAGAGAAAGATAAAATAGTCCCATTTAAAATGGGTAAAAAAGTTTTTTTAGAAGCTAATGAGCCTAAACACTCTTATTTTCCTAAAGAAGATGATCATATGATGGAGTACAATGAAAACTTATTAGAAGCTTTAAATAAATTCTTAAAATCAATATAACCAATCCCTCTTTTTTGGATATTTTCTTTTTAAAATTATTCTGTTAATAAAAATCGACATTAGAATTATGGCTATTGTGCCAAATATAACCGGAAACAATATGTACTCGAAAGATACGTCAGTAAATAAAACTACTATTGGATTTGACGCAGCTGGAGGATGCATAATTTTTAAGTAGACCATCAGTGCTACAGCAGCACCAACCGATAAACCAAGTGAATAAAATGAAAATCCTATAGTCTCATTAAAAATAATTCCGACTAAAACTGAAACTAAATGGCCCCAAAAAATATTCTTTGGTTGAGCTGTCTCTAAATTGTAAAGAGCAAAAACAAGAAAAACAGTTGCTCCAAATGAAAACATTAACCATACTCCAGCTGAAGTTCTTAAAGTTAGAAAAGCGAGAATACCTATAACTATTGCTGCAGATACTCCAGATATTAAAGGTTCTAAATTACTTTTTATTTTCATTTATTGTTAACTAATATTTTTGAAAAATTATTTGAACTAAATGGATAAAGGTCAGTGTCTTTTTCTCCCATTCCAATTGCAATAATTGGTAGACCAAACTTTTTACTTATCGCCAATAAAATTCCTCCCTTTGCAGAAGTATCCATCTTGGTAATAATTAAACCAGTTAAGTTAGAAATTTTTTTAAATTCCTCAACCTGATTAATTGCATTTTGACCTGTTGTTGCATCTAAAACTAAAATAGTTTCATGTGGATATTCGGGATTTATTTTTTTTAAAACTGTAAATATTTTCTTATATTCTTCCATAAGATTTTTTTTATTTTGCAATCTTCCTGCCGTATCAATAAATGCTATATCTAATTTATTTTCTTCTGCAAATTTTGCAGTTTTATACCCAACAGATGCAGGATCTGTCCCTAAATCAGATTTAATAAATTCTGCCCCAATTTTTTTTGACCAAAGCTCTAGTTGATCAATCGCTGCAGCCCTGAAAGTATCTGCAGCACCAAAAACTATTTTTTTTCCACTATTTTTAAATAGTCTGCCTAATTTACCAATCGTAGTAGTCTTTCCAACCCCATTTACTCCAGCAACAACAATTATTGTCGGTGAATTCTTATTAAGATCATCAAATTTTCTTTCGTGTGGTTCTAATATTTTAGATATTTGATTTCCTAAAAATTCAAATATTTCTTTTTCATCTTTAATTTCTTTACCAATTTTTTCTTTTTTGAATTTCTCCTTAAGCTCAGAAGCTATTTCTGTTCCAACATCTGACTCAATTAATAGTTCTTCAAATTTATCAAGTAAGTTATCATCAATCTTTTTTTCACTGAATAATTTACTAAAATTTAAATTTTCAAAAAATTTCATTAAATTTTTAGATCAATTTTTTTAATATCAGAAACTGGCCCCGTCATAAATATTTCGTCTTTATAGTCAATTTGAAGATCACCATCTTTAAAATGGATTATCGAATTTTCGCCAACCAGCCCTTTTTTGGATGCCGCAACTGCTGTAGCACAAGCGGCTGTACCACATGCCTTTGTAAGTCCAGCTCCTCTTTCCCAAACATTAACTTTAATATTTTTTTTATCCAAAATCTGTGCAAAAGTTACATTTATTCTTTCTGGAAAAAGTTTATAATTTTCCACTCTACTACCTAGTTCTTTAATATCTATTCTTGTACATTCATTTACAAAATAAATGATATGTGGATTTCCCACATTTACACAGAAACCTAACCCATAATCTTTTTCTAAAAAATCAATAACAATTTCCTGTGTATTCATTTTTTGACTTAAAGGAATTTCATTCCAACTAAATTTAGGTTTACCCATGTTAATTTTAACATTTTTTTCACCCACTATTTCAGCAAACAAAACTCTTTCATTAGTTTTTATGGCAATACTTTTTTCTTTTTTTTCTTGGTAAATCAAATATGCAATACATCTAACTCCATTACCGCAAGCAGAAACTTCAATTCCATCAGAATTAAAAATTTTTATTGGGTATTCTTTACCATCATTTTTTTCAATAGTAATTAATTGGTCAAACGGGATAGCCTTTTTATTTGACAGATTAGTGATTTTATTTTTATCTAATTCAAAATTATCCAATCTTCTATCAATAATTATAAAATTATTTCCGAGACCATCCATTCTGTAAGCGTTAATTTGTGCCATAAATTGATTATTATCTTTATTCATTGACTTTTAAAACCCTTAATTGTAGCTTCTCGTCACTTCCGCAAATGGTAGATTTTGCGGTGCCTTTAGAAATAAAGGGATCGACACTAGTCAGCGAGGGTTCGCCCACTAGTGCGATAGGTGTTGGAAAAAAGAAAAATGTTTGAAAATTTAACAAATAAATTAGAAGGGATCTTTAAAAAATTAAAGAAAGCTCCTTCACTAAGTGAGGCGCAGGTTGAAACTGGCCTTAAAGAAATTAGACAGGCTTTACTGGCTGCCGATGTAGCTTTACCTGTAGTTAAAAAATTTATTGAAGATATTAAACCAAAAGCAATTGGCCAAGAAATTATTAGATCCACATCACCTGGCCAAATGTTAGTAAAGATAGTTTATGATCAATTAGTAGAGGTATTAGGCGGTAAAACAGAAGAAATAAATTTAAAAGCTGTACCCCCAGCTTCTATTCTTTTAGTTGGCTTACAAGGGTCTGGTAAAACTACGACAGCAGTTAAATTAGCAAAAAATCTTGAAAAAAGTCTAAATAAAAAAATTCTACTTGTAAGCTTGGATATTTATAGGCCAGCTGCACAAGAACAATTAAAAGTCCTTTGTGAAAAAAATAGTTTAAATGTACTTCCTATAATAAAAGATCAAGTACCACTTGATATTGCCCAAAGAGCTTTAAACGCAGCTAATCTTGCTGGAACAGATGTCATAATTTTTGATACAGCAGGTCGTACTCAAATAGACTTAAGCATGATGTCAGAAATTAAAAATATCAAAGACGCAGTTAAACCTGTTGAAACAATGCTTGTAGCAGACTCTTTAACAGGTCAAATCGCTGTAAATCTTGCTTCAGAATTTGATAAAGCAGTAAGTTTAACGAGTATAATTTTAACTAGAGTCGACGGAGATGGTCGTGGTGGTGCTGCTTTAAGTATGAAGCAAACTACTGGAAAACCCATAAAATTTCTTGGTGTTGGTGAAAAGATAGCTGATCTTGAGTCTTTTCATCCTGACAGGTTGGCAAACAGAATTCTTGGAATGGGAGATATCGTTTCTCTTGTAGAAAAAGCTTCTCAAGACCTTGATGAAGAAAAAATAAAATTAACTGAAGAAAAAATTAAAAAAGGAAAATTTACCTTTGATGACTACCTACTTCAATTAAGGCAAATGAAAAAAATGGGTGGTATGGAAGGTGTGCTTTCTCTTTTACCTGGTGTTGGTAAAGTAAAAGAGCAAATGCAAAATGCAAATATTGATGAAAAATTATTATCTTCTAATGAGGCAATAATTTTATCAATGACAAAAAAGGAAAGATCAAATCCTGATATTATAAGTGGATCAAGAAGAAAGAGAATTTCTTTAGGATCCGGAACTGATGTGCAAACGATAAATAGATTGCTTAAACAGTTTAAGATGATGTCTAAAATGATGAAAAAGATGTCAAAAGGAGGCGGACCACAAAATGGAATGCCACCTGAACTTTTTAATCAACTGAAATAAAGAAAGGGAAGAATGTTAAAAATAAGACTATCAATGATTGGTGCAAAAAAAAGACCAATTTATAAAATTGTAATCGCTGACAGTAGATTTCCACGAGACGGGAGATTTATTGAAAAGGTTGGATTATTCAATCCACTGTTGCCTAAAGAAAAAAAGGAAAGAATTACAATTGAGGCTGAGAGGGTTAAACATTGGATAAGTAAAGGTGCAAAACCAACTTTAAGAGTATCTAGAATTCTTGGTGAAGCTCAAATTATGCCGATGCCTAAACCAGGAAATAATCCTAACAAAGCAATTCCTAAAAAAGATAGAAAAAAAGACGGAAAAGAAGAATCAAAGAAAGAAGCTCCTAAACAGGAAGCTAAGAAAGAAGAACCAAAGAAAGAAGCTCCTAAACAGGAAGCTAAGAAAGAAGAACCAAAGAAAGAAGCTCCTAAACAGGAAGCTAAGAAAGAAGAACCAAAAAAAGAGGAGAAAAAATAATGTCTATAATAGAGAAATTAGTAAAAGTAATAAATGCAGGTGATGAAAATGGAGCAAAAGAAGTTATGCACGATGATTTTAAATTTCTTATGCATGCATCTGGAAAAACATTGTCCAAAGATGATGTAGTTAAATGGGTTGGTATGAAAGATGTAAAACTTGAAAAAGAGAGAATTCTTTTTGAAAACAACGAAGTAGGATTCATGCACGCTATAGCAAGTTTTGCGGATGGTAATAAAGAAGCAGTAATGTCTTATTACAAATTTAAAGATGGAAAAATAGTACACCAAGAAACTGGTGCAACAAAGTTACCTAAATAAAATAAAAAAATGTGGAAGGCTCGAGTATTTACCCTATATCCTGAAATTTTTCCCGGACCATTAAGCAAAGGTCTTTACGGGAAAGCTCTACAAAAAAAAATTTGGGATTTAGAAATTATAAATATTCGAGACTCTGCTGAAGACAAGCATAAGACAGTAGATGACACCCCTTTTGGAGGAGGTAGCGGAATGTTATTAAAACCAAATGTTTTAGGAAAATCTTTAGATAGTAGGTTAAAAAAGGATGAGAGAGTTTTTTATCTTTCCCCTAAAGGTAAAAAGTTTGATCAAAAATTTGCAAAAGACCTAACCAAAGAGAAAACAATAAATTTGATTTGTGGTCATTTTGAAGGAATTGATGCACGTATTTTAAGCACAAGAAATATTGAGGAAATTAGTATTGGCGATTATATTTTGTCTGGAGGTGAGTCAGCATCATTTGTTGTTTTAGACTCTGTTTTAAGATTACTTCCAGGTGTTCTAGGTAATGAAAAATCTAAAGATGATGAAAGCTTTGAAAACGGTTTACTTGAATATCCCCAATATACAAAACCCCAAATTTGGGAAAAAAAAAGCGTTCCAGAAGTACTATTATCAGGAGATCACGCAAAAATTAAGGACTGGCGTTTATCACAATCTAAGGATATAACACGTCGCCAGAGACCCGATCTTTGGGAAAAATATTTAAATAACAAAAAAAATGAAAAACATTGAAGATATAAACAAAGCAAATTTACAAAAACTGATTGCTGGAAAAAAAATTCCTGAGTTTTTTCCTGGAGATACAATTCGTGTTGGTGTGAGAATTGTAGAGGGTAAAAGAGAAAGGGTTCAAAATTTCGAAGGTGTTTGTATTGCAAAAAAAAATAGGGATATAAACTCGTCATTTAAAGTTAGGAAGATTTCCTTTGGTGAAGGTGTGGAAAGGACTTTTGCTTTATACAGTCCTGTAATTAGCTCAATAAAAGTTATCAGATCTGGGAAAGTTAAAAGAGCAAAACTTTATTATTTGAGAGATAGAAAAGGTAAATCTGCAAGAATTGCAGAAAAAATGAAAAAAAATATTGGAATTGAAGTCGAAGTTAAAAGTGACGTTGAAATAAAAACTAATGAAAATCTATCTTCTGATAGTTCAAAAACAAGCACAGCTGACCCAAAAAAAGATATATCTAACCAGTCTAAAAAAGAGACAGATAAAAAAGAAAATAAAAAACCAGAAAATTTAAAAAAATAACTCTAATGCCAAAAACTTTATACGATAAAATTTGGGACGACCATCTTGTCTTTCAACAAGATGACGGTACCTCACTATTATATGTGGATAGACACTTAGTACATGAAGTAACTAGCCCACAAGCCTTTGAAGGTCTTAGGTTAAATAAAAGAAAAGTGAGAAAACCTAATTTTACTTTAGCAGTAGCTGATCATAACGTGCCCACAACAGATAGAACAAAAGGAATTCACGATCAACAGTCAAAAATTCAAGTTGATACACTTAGAAAAAATTGTAAAGAATTTGGAGTTCCTTTATTTGACATGAATGATAAGAGACAAGGTATTGTCCATATAATTGGACCTGAACAAGGTTTTACTCAACCAGGAACAATTATTGTTTGTGGAGACAGTCACACCGCTACCCATGGGGCTTTTGGTGCACTAGCTTTCGGGATTGGAACATCGGAGGTAGAACATGTTTTAGCTACTCAAACTCTATTACAAAAAAAATCTAAAAACTTTTTACTTAAAGTAGATGGAAAAATTCCATTAGGGGTAACTGCTAAAGATGTTATTTTAAAGATTATCGGTACTATAGGAACAGCTGGTGGAACTGGATTTGTAATTGAGTATTCTGGAGACGTTATCAGAAACTTTAGTATGGAAGAGAGAATGACTGTTTGTAATATGACTATTGAAGGCGGAGCCAGAGCAGGATTAATACAACCTGACGAGAAAACTTTCAAATATTTGGAAAACAGACCTTTGTCTCCGAAAAAAGATAATTGGAAAAAAGCTTTAGATTATTGGAGCAATTTAAAATCTGACAAAGATTGTAAATTTGATAAAGAAATAGTTTTAAATGGGGAAGATGTCGTTCCACAAGTTACTTGGGGAACATCCCCACAAGATGTTGTTCCAGTTAATGGATCAGTTCCGGATCCAAAAAAAGAAAAAGATAATGACAGACGTGAAGCTATGGAAAGATCATTAGATTATATGGGTTTAAAACCAAATACTAAAATGACAGATATTAAAATAGACAAAGTCTTTATTGGAAGTTGTACTAATGGAAGAATTCAGGACTTAAGAGAAGCAGCCAAACTTCTTAAGGATAAAAAAATAGCGGAACACGTAAACGCTATGGTTGTTCCTGGATCAGGTCTTGTAAAAATTCAGGCTGAGCAAGAGGGTCTGGATAAAGTATTTAAAGACTCTGGTTTTGAGTGGAGAGAACCAGGCTGTTCAATGTGTCTTGGTATGAATGAGGATCAATTAAAACCAAGAGAAAGATGTGCATCAACATCAAATAGAAACTTTGAGGGAAGGCAAGGTCGTGGGGGGAGAACACATTTAGTAAGCCCAGCAATGGCAGCGGTAGCAGCTATTGAAGGTCACTTATCAGATGTAAGAAAATTTAATAATTAAAATGGAAAAATTTACAAAAATAAAAAGTGTACCCGCATATATTCCTTTAATGAATATAGATACTGATAAAATTATTCCTAAACAATTCTTAAAAACAATAAAAAGATCAGGTTTAGGTAAAAGTTTATTTTATGAAATGAGGTTTGATGAAAAAGGAAATCCAATAAAAGGTTTCATTTTAGACCAGGAACCTTTTAATAGTTCAAAAATCTTAATAACAGGAAAGAATTTTGGTTGTGGTTCATCAAGAGAACATGCACCGTGGGCTTTATTGGATTTTGGAATTAGAGTTATAGTTAGCGAAAATTTTGCTGATATCTTTTACAACAACTGTTTTAAAAATGGAATACTTCCAATTGTTGTAAAAGATGAAATTATAAACGATCTTAAAGACTATTCTGAGAGAAAAGAAAATATTGAAGTTAAACTTCAAGAACAAGAAATTATTTATGGAAATAAAACTTTTAAATTTGAATTAGACTCATTCAAAAAGAAGTGTTTATTAGAAGGATTGGACGATATAGCTTTATCTCTAGAAAAAACTAAAAATATTGAAAGTTTTGAGAATAAAATGTCTCAAAATAGACCTTGGTTATAAATGGCAACAAATCAAAAAAAAATATTTCTTTTACCTGGTGATGGTATAGGCCCAGAGGTTGTTGGAGAAACCAGAAAAGTTATTGATTGGTTTAATAAAAAAAAATCCCTAGATTTTAAAATTGACCAAGATCTTATTGGGGGAGCTGCAATAGATAAACATGGTGTACCAATAACTGATGAAGTATTTTATAAAGCTTTAGAAAGTGATGCAGTAATAGTTG
This sequence comes from uncultured Pelagibacteraceae bacterium, assembly GCA_902567495.1. Classification (GTDB taxonomy): domain Bacteria; phylum Pseudomonadota; class Alphaproteobacteria; order Pelagibacterales; family Pelagibacteraceae; genus Anoxypelagibacter. The sequence continues at coordinate 27,221 of CACFMO010000005.1, read as the reverse complement.
GAGCATGTGGCGGACCACAGTATGATAAATTAGAGTTTTCAAAAAAACCTGAAAGAGCTCTTTTAAAATTAAGAAAAGAATTAAAATTATTTGCGAATTTAAGACCAGCCATTTGTTTTAAACAACTTGTAGATTCTTCAACGTTAAAACCAGAAATAGTTTCAGGTCTCGATATTTTAATTGTAAGAGAATTAACAGGAGGCATATATTTTGGTGAGCCAAGAGGTGTAAAACCAATAGAAAATGGTGAACGAAGAGGAGTGAATACACACGTTTATACAACAAAGGAAATTAAAAGAATTGCCAAAGTAGCATTTGAACTAGCTGCTAAAAGAAATAATAAAGTAACATCTTGTGAAAAATCAAATGTTATGGAGGCAGGTGTTCTTTGGAGAGAGGAAGTTCAGTCTTTAAAGGATAAAGATTATAAAAAAATCGATCTAAACCACATGTTAGCAGATAACTGTGCAATGCAATTATTGAGAAATCCAAAACAGTTTGATGTTATTTTAGCTGATAATTTATTTGGGGATATGTTATCAGATGAAGCTGCAATGTTAACAGGTTCACTAGGTTTGCTACCATCTGCATCATTAGGTGATAAAGATAAAAATGGAAGAACAAGATCTTTGTATGAACCTGTCCACGGTTCAGCACCAGATATTGCTGGCAAAAATATATCAAACCCAATTGCAACAATATTAAGTTTCTCAATGGCATTAAAATATTCTTTAGGAATGCAAAAAGAGTCTACAATGTTAGATAAGGCTGTTGAAAAAACACTAGAAGACGGTTTAAGAACTCCAGATATAATGTCAAAAGGTAAGAAAAAGGTATCAACCTCAGAGATGGGTGATGCAATTATATCAAATTTAAATTAAAATACTTTTTAATGAATTTAGCTATAATCGGTGCCACCGGCAATGTCGGAAGAAAAACTATTGAGATTTTAGAAAAATCTAAAATTGAAATATCTAATTTATTCTTAGTGGCGTCTGCAAAAAGTGCAGGAAAAAAAATTAAATTCAAAGGAAAAGAGATAGAGATTCAAGATCTTGAAAAATATGATTTTTCAAATGCTAAAATAACTTTTTTTGCAGCAGGAAGTAAAATAGCAGAGCAATGGGCTACAAAAGCTAGCAAAAAAACCATAGTAATTGATAATTCTAAATTTTTTAGAATGGATAATGATGTTCCATTAATAGTACCAGAAGTTAATCTAGATCAACTACAGAATTACAAAAAAAAGAACATTATTGCTAATGCAAATTGCTCTACTATACAAATGGTTGTTGCTTTAAAACCTTTGCATGATCATTTTAACATTAAAAGAGTTATAGTTTCCACTTATCAATCAGTATCTGGTGCAGGGAAAGCTCCAATGGATGAATTAATAACTCAATCAAAGGATTTTCTAGAAGGAAAAAAAATTTCTCCAAAAAATTTTACAAAGCAAATTGCATTTAATTTAATTCCTCATATCGATGAATTTGTTGATGAAGGCTATACAAAAGAAGAGTGGAAAATGATTAATGAGACAAAAAAAATTCTTGACCCAAACATCCAAATATCCGCAACTTGTGTTAGGGTTCCTGTGATGGTTTCTCATTCAGAGTCTATCAATGTAGAATTTGAAAAACCATTTGACATTAAGAGTATAAAAAATATTTTAAATAAATCTAGTGGTTGTAAAGTTATAGATGATAGAAAAGATGGAGGCTACATAACCCCTTTAGAAGCCGAAAATAGTTATTTAACATTTGTTTCCAGGATTCGTAAGGACAGTTCAAACAACAAAGCAATTAACATGTGGGTCGTTTCTGACAATTTACTTAAAGGGGCCGCATTGAATACAGTACAGATTGCAGAACAATTAATTAAAATAAATGTCTAATAAAAATAACCCACTATCTCCTCATCTACAGGTTTATAAATGGCATATATCATCTCTTTTATCTATCTCACATAGAATAATTGGGATAATCAATTTTATTTTAATTATTTTCATTTCCTCAATATTAATTTTTTTAGGTGCAGATATTCAAATTTTTTCAAAATCTTTAATAGGAAAGTTTTTAATAGTTAGCATATGTTGGTCATTTAGTTTTCAAATCTTAAATGAAATTAGGCATTTAGCATGGGATATGGGATATGGTTTTGATCTAAAGATTTCACGAATTACAGGGATACTTACTATAATTGGATCATTCGTTTTAACAATTTTGTTTTACTTAATAGGAAAAAATTTATTTTAAATGATTAGAGCAACAAAAAAATGGTTATCAATCAAAATTACATCAGGAATACTTATTCCTTTTATGGTTTGGTTTATTTTAAATTTAGTAGGAATATTAGATGCTAACAGTTCTCAATTTGTTTTATTCTTAGAAAGTTTTCCAACTAAAATAATTTTTACTTTATTCTTAATATTTTCATCAATTTTTTATACATTAACGATTAGTGAGGTTTTTGAAGACTATATAAGCAATTTTAAACTCAAAAATGCCGCAAACAGATTACTTGTTTTTTTTAGTATAATAGTCACATTAATATTAATTACTTTTTTATTTAAATTTTAAATTATGAAAGCGTACAAAATTATAGATCATGAATACGATGTTGTAGTCCTAGGAGCAGGTGGCTCAGGATTAAGAGCTGCTGTGGGACTCTCAGAAGCTGGTCTTAAAACTGCTTGTATATCAAAAGTTTTTCCAACAAGAAGTCATACGTCAGCTGCACAAGGTGGAATTTCAGCAGCTTTAGGAAATATGGGTGAAGATGATTGGAGATGGCATATGTACGATACAGTTAAAGGATCTGATTGGTTAGGTGATCAAGATGCAATCGAGCATTTATGTAAAGAAGCTCCTAAAGCTGTAATTGAATTAGAAAAATACGGCGTTCCATTTAGTAGAACAAAAGAGGGAAAAATTTACCAGAGAGCATTCGGTGGAATGACAAAAAATTATGGAAATGAATCTGTACAAAGAACTTGTGCAGCAGCGGATAGAACTGGTCATGCAATACTTCACACTTTATATGGTCAAGCTTTAAAACATAATACAGAATTTTTTATAGAATACTTTGCTTTAGATCTTTTAATGAAAGATGGTCAGTGTAAAGGTTTGATCGCATGGAATTTAAATGATGGAACAATACATAGATTTAGATCACACATAACTATCCTAGCCACAGGCGGTTACGGTAAAGTTTATTACACAGCTACTTCAGCCCACACATGTACAGGAGATGGAAATGGTATGGCACTCAGAGCAGGATTACCATTACAGGACATGGAATTTGTTCAATTTCATCCAACAGGAATTTACGGAGTAGGAACTCTTATATCAGAAGGTGTTAGAGGAGAAGGCGGTTATCTTTTAAACTCCAAGGGCGAAAGATTTATGGAAAAATATGCACCCAAAGCTAAAGATTTAGCTTCAAGAGATGTCGTAAGTAGATCGATAGCAGTTGAAATTAATGAAGGTAGAGGAGTTGGTAAAAATAAAGATTATGTTAATTTACACTTAGACCATCTTGATCCAAAAGTAATAGAGGAAAGATTGCCTGGAATTGCAGAATCAGCAAAAACATTTTGTGAAGTGGACGTGAGAAAAGATCCAATACCAGTAGTTCCAACTGTTCATTATAACATGGGTGGGATACCAACTAATTATAAAGCTGAAGTTTTAACATTAAATGGAAAAGAGTCCACTGTGCCGGGATTAATGGCTATAGGAGAAGCAGCTTGTGTTTCAGTCCACGGTGCAAATAGATTAGGTTCAAACTCATTAATCGATTTAGTAGTTTTTGGAAAATCAGCAGCAAATAGAGCTGCTGAGCTTGTTAAACCTGGAACACCTCATGAAGAAATACCACAGAGCGAAACAGATAAATGTCTAGATAGATTTGACAAACTTCGTAACGCTTCGGGTGGAACAAAAACTTCAGAACTAAGATTATCTATGCAAAGAACCATGCAATCGAAATGTGCAGTTTTTAGAACCGAAAAAACACTAAAAGAAGGAATGGATCAAATCAGAAAACCTTTTGAAGGAATGTCTGATATTTCAGTTTCAGACAAGTCTTTATTATTTAATACTGATCTTGTCGAAACTTTAGAATTTGATAATCTTATCAGACAGGCGATGACGACAATAGACTCAGCTTATCATAGAAAAGAGAGTAGAGGAGCTCATGCAAGAGAAGATTTCAAAACCAGAGATGATAAGAAATATATGACACATACTTTAGCCTGGCAAAAAGGAAACGAAGTTAAAGTAGCTTATAGACCTGTTCACGCAAAAACATTAACAAACGATGTGCAATACTTTCCTCCAAGAGAAAGAGTTTATTAATGGTTCAATTTAGCCTTCCGCAAAACTCTAAAATTTTGAAAGGCAAATACCACAAAGACAAAACTGGATCGAATAATTTAAAAAAAGTTAATGTTTATAGATGGAGCCCATCTAGTAACGAGAATCCAAGAATCGACACATTTGAAGTAGATCTTAATGAGTGCGGACCCAAAGTACTAGATATCCTCTTTAAAATTAAAAATGAAATTGATCCCTCTTTAACTTTTAGAAGATCTTGCGCGCATGGTGTATGTGGTTCATGTGCAATGAATGTAGATGGAGTAAACACTTTGTCTTGTATTAAGTCTCACTCAGATATAAAAGGTGAACTAAATATTTATCCATTACCTCATTTGAAAGTTATCAAGGATTTAGTTGGTGATTTAACTACACTATATAAACAATACGAGTCTGTTGAACCTTGGCTCAAGTCTAAAGTTGGAGAAAAAACATCTACAGAAATTAAACAGTCACAAGAAGATAGAGCGAAACTTGATGGATATTATGAGTGTATACTTTGTGCGTGTTGCTCAACTTCTTGCCCAAGCTATTGGTGGAACGGAGATAAATACCTAGGGCCAGCAGTTTTGTTACAAGCTTATCGTTGGATTACAGATAGTAGAGATGAGGAAAGAAAAGAGAGATTAAAAAAAGTTGCAGATGAGCTCAAGCTATATAGATGTCATACGATTATGAATTGCACAAATTCTTGCCCAAAAGGTTTAAATCCTGCAAAAGCAATTGGTTCTATTAAAAAAATGCTTGCATCAAGCTAAAACCTTAATTAATCATTAATAACAAAATGAATTCAATAGAGCATTTTATTGATGGCAAAACTGTAAAAGGTTCTTCAAAAAGGACAGCAAAAGTATTCAACCCAGCTACTGGTGAGGTAAGTTCCAATGTGAATCTTGCAAGTGAGAGTGATTTAAATAAAGCTGTTACAGCTGCAAAAAAAGCTTTTACTAGTTGGTCAGAAAAAACTCCACTTTTTAGAGCCAGAGTGCTTTTTAAATTTAAAGAATTGATTGAAAAAAATTATGATGAACTTACAAAGATTATTGTTTCTGAACATGGAAAAGTCTATGAAGATGCCAAAGGTTCTTTGACAAGAGGTTTGGAGGTTGTCGAGTTTGCTTGTGGTATACCACAATTACTTAAGGGAGAATTTACAGAGAATGTTGGTACAAATGTAGATAGTTGGTCAATGAGACAGCCGCTTGGAGTTTGTGCTGGTATTACACCTTTTAACTTTCCAGCAATGGTTCCTATGTGGATGTTTCCTATTGCAATAGCTTGCGGGAATACTTTTATTCTGAAACCATCAGAAAAAGATCCATCTTGTTCAATGAAATTAGCAGAATTATTTTTAGAAGCTGGTCTACCTCCTGGTGTCTTTAATGTTGTTAATGGAGATAAAGAGGCAGTAGATGCGATTATTAATAATAAAGATATAGCCGCAGTAAGTTTCGTGGGCTCAACACCTATAGCTAAATATATTTATGAAAACTGTGCAAAAAATGAAAAAAGAGTTCAAGCTTTAGGTGGTGCAAAAAATCATTGTGTGGTCATGCCAGATTGTGATTTAGATCAAGCAGTAAATGGTTTGATGGGAGCAGCTTATGGATCAGCCGGGGAGAGATGTATGGCTCAATCAGTTGCGGTGGCTGTTGGAAAAATTGCTGATCCATTAGTAGAAAGTTTATCAAAAAAAGTCGAGTCACTTAAGATTGGTCCTGGACTAGATAAGAAATCTCAAATGGGACCACTGGTTACCAAAGAGCACTTGGAAAAAGTTAAGGGATATGTTGACATTGGTGTAAAAGAGGGAGCAAAGCTAGTTGTTGATGGAAGGAATTTAAAACTCCAGGGTTATGAGAATGGTTTTTATATGGGGGGGTGTCTATTCGACAATGTTAAAAAAAATATGAGAATTTATAAAGAGGAAATATTTGGGCCAGTACTCTCTGTTGTAAGAGCTAAAGATTACGGAGAGGCATTATCTTTAGTTAATGACCATGAATTTGGAAATGGAACGAGTATATTTACAAGAGATGGAGATACAGGCAGATCTTTTGCAAGCAATGTTAAAATTGGAATGGTAGGAATTAATATACCAATACCTGTTCCAATGGCTTTTCATAGTTTTGGAGGATGGAAAAGGTCTTTATTTGGAGATCAAAGCATACATGGACCTGAAGGAGTAAGATTTTATACTAAATTAAAAACAATTACATCAAGATGGCCATCAGGAATTAAATCAGATCCAGAATTTGTGATGCCAACAATGAAATAATATGAGTAAAAAAATATCTCTTATAGGCGCTGGGCAAATCGGAGGAACCTTAGCTCATTTAATTGCAATAAAAGAGCTTGGAAATATTGTTCTTTTTGATGTTGCTGAAGGGTTGGCTAAAGGGAAGGCTCTGGATATAGCTCAATCATCAGGCGTTACCGGTTTTAACGTAAATATAGTTGGAACAAATAATTATAATGATACCAAAGACTCTGATGTAATCATTGTAACAGCAGGAGTTCCGAGGAAGCCAGGGATGTCACGTGATGATTTACTTGGAACAAATCTTAAAATAATCAAACAAGTTGCTGATGGAATTAAAAACACATCCCCCAAAGCTTTTGTTATTTGTATCACAAACCCACTAGACGTTATTGTGATGGCTTTACAAAAATATTCAGGACTACCAACAAATATGATTGTAGGAATGGCTGGAATACTAGATTCATCAAGATTCAAATATTTTTTATCTAAAGAATTGAACGAACCAATTAAAAATATCCATTCTATGGTACTTGGTGGTCACGGTGATACTATGGTCCCAATGCCAAAGCACACAAAAATTAAAAATAAAATTTTAGCTGATTTAGTCAAAGAAAATAAAATTTCCAAAAGTAAATTAGATGAAATTGTAAACCGAACTAGAAAAGGTGGTGCAGAAATTGTTAAATTGTTGGAAAAAGGTTCGGCATTTTATGCTCCTGCCGCTTCAGGTGTGGAAATGGCAGAGGCTTACATAAAAGATCAAAAAAAAACATTACCTTGTGCAGCATATTTAAATGGCGAGTATGGTTACAAAGATATATATGCAGGTGTCCCTGTAATGATTGGAAAAAATGGAGTAGAAAAGATTTTAGAGATCGAACTTGAAAATAATGAAAAATCAAATTTTGATGTTTCAATAAATGCTGTAAAAGAGTTATGTAATGCTGCAGCAAAAATTGATCCAGTCTTGGGAAAATAATTTATAATTTTTTCTAAAATGAGAGTTAAAAATCTAATAACTATAAATAATTTTTTTATACTATTTATTTTAATTTTTTCAATAATTGTAAATCAACACTACGCAAGTTTAGGAGCATTTCCAATTGATACTTTTTACCATTTCGATTTAGGTTATAGAATTCTTAAAGGAGACATCCCATTCACCGATATTTGGATGGTATCAGGAGTTATAGTAAATTATTTACAGGCATTTTTTTTCTATATTTTTGGGATTAATTGGACAAGCTACGTTTTACATGCCTCTATATTTAATGGCATTATTTCTTTGGCAACATATTTTTTATTGAGGGAATTTGGTTTAAAAATTTATTACTGTTTCTTATACTCCTTATTATTTTCCCTACTTGGCTATACTTCTAGTGGCACACCATTTGTTGATCACCATTCTACCTTCTTCTGTCTTTTAGCTGTTTATTCACTTTTGTTTGCAATTAAAAAAGAAAAAAATATATTTTGGATTTCGATTCCAATTTTTTTAGGTTTTGCTTTTTTATCAAAACAAGTGCCAGCATTCTATATTTTTTTAATATTATCAATCATAATAATAATTTATTTATTTACCTTAAACAAAATTGACCCTTTAAAAAGTATTTTACTTGGAATAATTTTATCTATTTTTTTTTTAATTTTACTTATTTTTTTAGGTGGTATTAAGTTTGAAAGTTTTATTAACCAATATATTCTTTACCCACAATCAATTGGTAATGATAGATTTAGTAACTTTAAACCAACGTTTGATGGAGTTGTAAGTCACTTTAAATTTATCTATATTTCAATTGCTCCATTTTTCTTTATAAATTTAAAGCTTATAATTTATAAAAAAAAATTCCTTAAGAAAAAAGATTTTTTTTATTTCATAATAATATTGCTTTTTACCTTGTCTTTAATATTTCATCAATTCTTTACAAAAAACCAAACTTATATTTTTTTTCTAATACCCTTACTCGTAGGTTTCTCTCACATTGCAATTAATTCAATCACAGAAAAAAAAAATAATTCAATTACGTTTTTTTTAATTCTTTATTGTATTTTGGTTACATCAAAGTATCATTTAAGAGTTAATGAAGACAGAAAATTTCACGAGTTAAATCAAGTTAATTTCTCAAAATCAATTCCAGCTACAAAAATTGATAATAAACTTAAAGGACTTAAATGGATTACTCCCCCTTTTAAGGATAATGTAGAAGAAGAAATAAATTTTATCAAAGATCTAAAAAGTCAAATTCAAACTGATAAAAGAAAAAAAATGGTTATTACTCACTATTCCTTTATATCCTCTATATTAGATGAGAACTTTTTTTCACCTAGTATGGCTTATACAAGTGATGGGAGCATAATTCCCTTAAAAAACAATAAGTACTCACAAAAATATAAAAATTTAGTCATTAATTTAATTAAAAAAAATAATGTTGATGTTATTTATATTGTTTACCCTGTTCATAAAGGCAGTATTGCTGACTATCTTGACAAAAGCTGTCTTAAAGAAAAATTAATTTTGAAGGGGGTAATAAGTTACGAAATTAAAAGATGCAAGGATTTTATAGGAAAAAATAATTAATGAACATTCATGAACATCAGGCAAAAGAAATTTTAAAAGAATTTGGTGCTCCAACTACTGAAGGTCTAGTAATATTCAATACTGAAAATTTAGTTGAAAAAATTAAGGGCCTTAAATCAAATCATTTTGTCTTAAAAGCCCAAATCCATGCTGGTGGCAGAGGAAAAGCTGGAGGTGTTAAGCTAGTAAAAAAAGAAGATATTATAAATGTTGCAAAAAATCTCTTTGGAAAGGTTCTTGTTACACCTCAAACAGGGCCAGAAGGGAAGGCAGTAAAAAGGATTTATGTTCAAAAAGCCTATGATATTGCAAAAGAATTTTATCTTTCATGTCTTGTTGACAGAAAAAGTTCAAAAATAGCTTTTATAAGCAGTACAGAGGGTGGAGTAGATATAGAAGCAGTAGCAAAAAAAAACCCAGAAAAAATTAATACAACTAAAGTAGATTTAAAAAAAAATTTAAGTTCTGAAGATATAAATAATATTTTAAAAATCTTTAAATTCGATAAAAACCAAATGATTGATGCAACAAAACTCGTTACTGCTATGTACCAAGCTTTAATTTCTAAAGATGCCTCATTAATAGAGATTAACCCATTGGTAATTACAAAAAATAACGAAATACTTTGTCTAGATGCAAAAATGAATTTTGATGATAATGCAATTTTTAAACACCCAGAAATATATAAGTTAAGAGACTTGAATGAAGAAGATCCTACAGAGATTGAGGCCAGCAAACATGATTTGGCTTACATAAAATTAGAAGGCTCGATAGGTTGCATGGTAAATGGTGCGGGTTTGGCAATGGCGACTATGGATATAATCAAACTTTACGGGGAAGAACCTGCAAATTTTTTAGATGTGGGAGGAGGCGCCAGTAGAGAAAAAGTTACCGCAGCATTTAAAATACTACTTTCAGACAAAAATGTAAAAGGTGTCCTAATAAATATTTTTGGCGGTATAATGCAATGTGATGTTCTTGCTCAAGGTGTTGTTGAAGCAGCAAAGGATGTAAAATTAAAAGTTCCTTTAGTTGTTCGCTTGGCTGGTACTAATTTTAAAGAAGGAAAAAAAATTCTTGATGCATCAGGTTTAAAAATACTATCAGCAGACAATCTTAACGATGCAGCAAAAAAAATAGTTAAGGCTATAAAATAAACAAATGTCTATTCTAATAGATAAAAACACAAAAGTTATTTGCCAAGGTTTTACAGGAAAGCATGGAACATTTCATTCAGAACAAGCAATAAAATATGGAACACAATTAGTTGGTGGTGTCACTCCAAAAAAAGGAGGACAGAAACATTTAAATCTTCCAGTATTTGATACAGTAAAAGATGCAATAAATAAAACTGGAGCAACAGCAACAATGATATATGTACCTGCAAAATTCGCTGCATCTGCAATTATTGAAGCAATGGATGCAGAAATAGACCTCATAGTTTGTATCACTGAAGGGGTTCCAGTTCTGGATATGGTGAAAGTAAAAAATCTTCTAAAAAAAAGTAAGAGTAGATTGATCGGACCTAATTGTCCGGGAATAATTACTCCTGGTGAATGCAAAATTGGGATTATGCCTGGAGACATACATAAAAAAGGGAAAGTTGGTATTGTATCAAGATCAGGTACCTTAACGTACGAGGCTGTTGCTCAAACAACTGAAAATGGCATGGGACAGTCGACGTGTATAGGTATTGGTGGCGACCCTATTAATGGAACAAATTTTATTGATTGTCTTGAATTATTTTTAAAAGACCCCGAGACAGAATCAATAATAATGATTGGTGAAATAGGAGGCTCAGCAGAGGAAGAGGCATCAGATTTTATTAAAAGATCTAAGATTAATAAACCTATCGTTGGTTTTATTGCAGGGCTCACTGCACCTCCAGGAAGACGAATGGGCCATGCAGGAGCGATAATTTCTGGAGGACAAGGTGGAGCAGAAAATAAAATTGAGGTAATGAAGTCAGCTGGTATTACTATTTCAGAGTCACCCGCAGATATAGGAAACACATTATTTAACAAACTAAATAGTTAAATTTTAATTTATTATGTTAATATGAGATTTAAAAATAATGTCTACAGTTAAAAATAACAATATATTTGAAAAAACCTCTTTTTTAGGTGGAAACAGTTCTGAATTTATTGAAGAACTATATGCTAAATACGTCCAAAATCCCAAAAGTATCCCAATTGAATGGAAAGAATTTTTTGATGGACTCAATGACAATAAATCAGAAATCATCAACACAGTAAATGGACCAAGCTGGTCTAGAAAAAAAAGTAAAAGAGTAAATTATAAAAATGGAGATGAGCCAGAAACAAACGGTAAAGAAGTTAAAGAAACAAATATAGACGGATCAGCTCTTATACAAAATTCAAAGGATTCAATAAGGGCTAGTATTTTAATGCGTGCTTACAGAATAAGAGGACATTTACTTGCAAGCTTAGACCCACTGGGTTTACAAGTACGTAAAGAACATCCTGAACTTAAACCAACAACATATGGATTTAATGACCAAAGTAAAAAAAGAAAAATATTTCTTGATGGTACATTGGGACTAGAGTCTGCAGATATAGATACACTTATAAATAGGGCTAAAGATATTTATTGTGGAAATATTGGTTATGAGTACATGCATATGTCTGATCCAGTGGAGCGGTCATGGATTAGAGAGAGAATTGAAGGAAAAGAAAAAGGGATTAAATTTACTGAAAATGGAAAAAAAGCAATACTTAACAAACTTATAGAGGCAGAAGGTTTTGAAAAATTTTTACATGTAAAGTTTGTTGGCACAAAAAGGTTTGGCCTTGATGGAGCGGAGTCTCTCATACCCGCATTAGAACAAATTATAAAGAGAGGAGGCCATTTAGGCGTTAAAGAAGTAAAAATTGGAATGCCTCACAGAGGAAGACTCAATGTCCTTGCAAACATGATGCAAAAACCTTTTAAACTAATATTTAAAGAATTCTTTGGAGAAAAAATTGATTATAAAAAAGATTTTGAGGGAGATGTAAAATATCATTTAGGAGCATCTGCAAATAGAGAATTTGATGGAAATTTAGTTCACATTAGTCTTACAGATAATCCTTCACATCTCGAAGCAGTAAATCCAATAGTTTTGGGGCAGGTAAGAGCAAAACAATATTTTCATAAAGACAAAGAGAGAAGAAAAGTTATTCCAGTTCTTATACATGGAGATGCTGCATTCGCTGGTCAGGGTGTTGTTGCAGAGTGTTTTGCAATGTCGGGACTACCCGGCCATAATACTGGCGGTACAATTCATATAATTGTAAACAATCAAATTGGTTTTACCACAGCCCCAAGGTTTGCTAGATCTTCACCGTATCCTTCAGACCTTGCAAAAATGGTAGAAGCTCCGATACTTCATGTTAACGGTGACGATCCCGAAGCAGTAGTTCATTGTGCAAAGATTGCTACAGAATTCAGACAAAAATTTAAAAGCGATGTTGTTATTGATATGGTTTGCTACAGACGTTTTGGACATAATGAAGGTGATGAACCATCTTTCACACAACCACTTATGTACAAAAAAATACGAAGCCATCCTACTACGCTAGAAATTTATGGTAAAAAATTAATTAGACAAGGTTTAATTTCACAAAAGGATTTTGATGAAGGGAAAAATAAGCTTAAAGATTTTTTAAACTCCGAATTTAAAAATGCAAAAAGTTATAAACAGAAAATGACATGGTTTGATGGAGTTTGGTCTAGATTTAAGCCTGAAATAGGAAAAGATAAAAGAGGAAAAACTGGTGTAGAGAAAAAAGACCTAATTGAAGTAGGTAAAAAAATTACAGAGGTACCAAATAATTTTAATATTCACAAAACACTTTTAAAAATTTTGGAAAATAAAAGAAAAATGTTTACTGAAGACAAACCTATAGATTGGTCAACAGCTGAACTTCTAGCATTTGGTACTCTACTAAATGAAGGTTTTTCAGTAAGACTTTCTGGACAAGACTCAGGTCGAGGGACCTTTAGTCAAAGACACGCAGTATTAAGAAATCAAGATAGTCACGATAGGTATGTGCCTTTACATAATATATCTAAGAAACAAAAAAGTTTTGAGGTAATTGATAGTTTATTGTCAGAGCTTGGTGTTCTAGGTTTTGAGTTTGGATATTCTCTTTCTGAGCCTGAAACCCTAGTCCTTTGGGAAGCACAATTTGGAGATTTTTCAAATGGAGCGCAAGTAGTCATAGATCAATTTATTTCGTCTGGTGAGTCTAAGTGGTCACGAGCAAGTGGCCTGGTAATGCTTCTTCCTCATGGTTACGAAGGACAAGGACCTGAACACTCTTCAGCAAGATTAGAGAGATTTTTACAATTGTGTGCACAAGAAAATTTACAGGTTGTCAATTGCACAACTCCAGCTAATTATTTTCATGTACTTAGAAGACAAATGAGAAGAGATTTTAGAAAGCCATTAATAGTTATGACTCCCAAATCTTTATTGAGACATAAAAGATGTATTTCTTATCTTGAAGACTTCACAAAAAAGACAAGATTTCACAGAATTTTAGAAGACCATGCTTACCTTGAAAATAGTAAACTTATAAAACTAAAAACAAATAAAAAAATAAAAAAAGTTGTTATGTGTTCAGGTAAAATATATTTTGATCTATTAGAGGCTAGGGAAAAAAGTAAAAATGATGAAATAGTCTTTATAAGAGTAGAGCAACTATATCCTTTCCCTGTAAAACATTTAGGAAGGGAGCTTCAAAAGTACAAAAATGCAGAATTTTTTTGGTGCCAAGAAGAACCGATGAATATGGGAGCATGGAATACTGTTAAATATTATATCGAAAGAACATTAGAAATCGTTAAAATCAAAGGTGAAACAGTAAAATATGTTGGAAGAAATGCTGCGGCATCACCAGCCACAGGAAACTTGAACAAACATCTTGCAGAACAAAAAGAAATATTAGAAAAGGTAGTAGGTAAGTTAAATTAATCAAATGTCAGAAAAAATAGTTGTTCCAGCTTTAGGCGAGTCAGTAACAGAGGCAACAGTCTCTAGATGGCTTAAAAGTGTTGGTGAAAAAGTTGATTCTGATGAGCCTATTGTTGAGCTTGAGACAGATAAAGTAAATGTAGAGGTTCCTTCACCATCAGACGGTGTTTTGGAAAATATTTCTGTCAAAGAAGGTGATACAGTAGAAGTAGGTGCTTTACTTGGAAGTATAGGTGCAAAAAAAGTACAAAAGGTTGAGAAAGAGGAAAAAAAATATACACCTCCACCTAAAAAAGAAGATACACCTAAAATTTTTGAAAGACCTAAAGAACAAAAACCTAAAAAAATAGAAAAAAAATTAATTCTAGAAAAAATTAAAGAAGAACCTCCACTAATTTTGTCAGAAGAGGTCAAAAGTGATAATAATGTTCAAGAAAAAATTGTTTCTCCTTCAGCAAGAAAAATTGCTAACGAAAAGAATATTGATTTAAGTAAAATCGCAGGGACAGGAAAAAATGGTGTGATACTTAAAGAAGATTTATTAAATTTAATGGGATCAAAACCTGCTCCTAATAAACGAAAAATTACTCATGGCCCAGAAGAAAAAATTAAAATGACAAGATTAAGAATGACAATAGCAAAAAGATTAAAAGAAGCGCAAAATAATGCAGCGATGCTTACAACTTTTAATGAAGTGGATATGTCTAAAGTAATACAAATGAAAAATGATTATAAAAATGAGTTTATTAAAAAATTTTCAACCAAACTTGGTTTTATGTCTTTTTTTGTGAAAGCTTGCGTTGCGGCATTGAAAAATTTTCCGGCTATAAATGCTGAAATACAAGGAGACACAATAGTTTATAAAAATTATTATAATATCAGTTTTGCAGTAGGTACAGATAGAGGTTTAGTTGTACCTGTTCTTAGAAGTCCAGATGAAATGTCTTTTGCGGAAATTGAAAAAAATATTTTATCTTTAGGTGAAAAGGCTAGAGAAGGAAAAATAACTATTGAAGACTTACAGGGAGGAACTTTTACTATTACAAACGGGGGAATTTATGGTTCTATGCTTTCAACCCCGATATTAAATCCTCCACAATCTGGAGTTTTAGGTATGCATAATATTGTTGAAAGAGCAGTTGTTAAAGATGGGGAAATAATAATTAGGCCCATGATGTATCTAGCTTTATCTTATGATCATAGAATTGTTGATGGCAAAGAGGCAGTTTCGTTTTTGAAAAATGTAAAAGATTCATTGGAAGAGCCACAAAGGCTTTTCTTAAATGTATAGATATGAGTGAACAATTTGATTTATTAGTTATAGGTGGTGGACCTGGAGGTTATGTGTGTGCAATTCGTGCAGCGCAACTTGGTCTAAAGACAGGCTGCATTGAGTCAAGAGGAACTCTTGGAGGCACATGTTTAAATGTTGGATGTATTCCATCTAAAAGTCTCTTGAACCTATCAGATATGTATAAAAAAGCACAAAAAGATTATAATAATCTAGGAATAGAAGTTGGGGAAGTAAAATTAAATTTGAAAAAAATAATGATGAATAAAAGTAAGTCAGTTCAAGTATTAACAAAAGGTGTTGAGTTTTTATTCAAAAAAAATAAAGTTACTTATATAAAGGGTAAAGGGGTTTTATTTTCAAAAAATGATGTAGTCGTATATGAAAATGGAAAAAAAACCTCTTACAAATCAAAAAATATTGTCATTGCTACTGGTTCATCATCAAGTTCTGTTCCAGGTATTGAAATTAATGAAAAAAATATAATTTCTTCGACAGGTGCTATATCTCTGGAGAAAGTTCCAAAAAGCATGGTTGTTATTGGCGGTGGCTATATCGGTCTAGAGATGGGTTCTGTATGGTCGAGATTAGGCTCAGATGTAACAGTAATTGAATACTTGGATCATATAACACCAGGTATGGATAGAGAAATTTCAAAAGAGTTTCAAAAGATTTTAACTAAACAAGGTATAAAGTTTTTATTAAATAACAAAGTTACAAAAGTAAAAGATGATAACAATAAAGTTATTGTTGAATTTGAAGATAAAAATACTAAAACTAAAAACAAAATTGAATGTGAAAAAGTTTTAGTCTCTGTTGGTAGAAAGCCTTACACTGAAGGCCTTAATCTGTCAAAGATCGGTGTAAATAAGGATAAAAAGGGCAGGATCGATGTTGATAAAGAATTTAGGACTTCAATTAAAAATATTTTTGCAATTGGAGATGTAATAAAAGGACCGATGTTAGCTCACAAAGCAGAAGAAGAAGGAATAGCTGTTGCAGAAATTCTCGCAGGTCAATCTGGGCATGTAAATTATGATGTAATTCCAGGAGTAATTTATACTTCACCAGAAGTTGCTGCTGTTGGAAAAACCGAAGAAGAATTAAAAAAGCTGAACATAGGTTATAAAATTGGAAAATTTCCTTTTATGGCAAATTCTAGAGCTAAAGTTAACAATGAAACGGAAGGATTTGTAAAAATATTAGCTGACTCGAAAACTGATAAAGTTTTGGGCGTGCACATAATAGGTCCGCATAGTGGAGATATGATTGCTGAAATGGCAATTGCGATGGAATTTGGGGCTAGCTCAGAAGATATTGCAAGAACATGCCATGCACATCCAACTCATACTGAAGCAATTAAAGAGGCTGCTTTAGCAGTCGAAAAAAGACCTATTCATTTTTAAGCAAATTTATTTTTTAAATAATGAAAGTACCAGTTCTTATACCAAGAATTTTTGATCATCCGCATACCTATCTATCTAAAAAATTTGGAAAATTAAAAACTGGATCTATTGTTTTAGTTCCCTTTGGAAATGAGGAAGAAATCGGGGTTGTGTGGGACAAAGAAGAAAATACTAATAAAAATTTTAAATTAAAAGATATCAAAGAAAAAAAATCAGTATCGTTGAGTGATAATTTGGTAAAATTCATTAATTGGTTCTCTTTATATAATTTAGCGCCAAAAGGAATGGTGCTGAAAATGTGTCTAGGTGATGAATCTTTTTTTTCAAAAAAAAAGGAAACTTTTGATAAAAGTCTAAAAATTAAAAAAAATTTTATTTTAAATGACGAACAAAAAAAATGTTTGAAAGACATAAATAATTTGGGTAATAAATTTAGTACAACTTTGTTACAAGGTATTACTGGATCAGGTAAAACAATTGTTTATTTTGAAAAAATTAAAGAAAATATTTCAAGAGGAAAACAATCTTTAGTTTTACTACCCGAGATCTTTTTGACAAATCAATTTAATCAAAGATTTGAAGATTTCTTTGGTTTCAAACCAGCAATTTGGCACTCAAAAATAACAAAAAAAAATAAAAGAATTATTTGGAAAAATATTATCAATGGTGAAATTAAATTAGTAGTTGGAGCAAGATCATCATTGTTTTTACCATTTAAAAATCTAGGATTAATAGTTGTTGATGAAGAACATGACTCTTCTTATAAACAAGACGAAGGTATCAGATATAATGCAAGAGATATGGCAATCTCAAGAGCATCAATAGAGAATATTCCAGTTTTACTTTCTACCTCTATTCCTTCATTAGAGACATTCAATAATGTTAAAAATAAAAAATATAATTTCACCAAGCTAGAAAAAAGATATAAAAACTTCTCTCTTCCCAATGCTGAGGTGGTTGATCTTAAATTAGATCGAAAGAAAAAAAATATTTGGTTAGATCCAAAAACAATTAATTTTGTAAAAAAATATCTTAAAAAAAAAGATCAAGTTCTTTTTTTCCTGAATAGAAGAGGTTACGCACCATTTATAATTTGTAAGATTTGTGGCTCAAAACTTGATTGTCCCAATTGCTCAATTTATTTAACTTTTCACAAGCATATAAATAAAGCTATGTGTCATCATTGTGGATATAAATCTAGTCTAAACTCGAATTGTAAAAAAACAGAAAACAATTGTGATTATCAAATGTATGGTCCAGGAGTTGAAAAAATTTATTCTGAATTGAAACAAATCTTTCCTGAAAAAAAAATTAAAATATTATCTAGTGATTTTCTTAATAAAAAAAAGGAAACTAAAAACTTACTTTCAGATATAGAAAATAATAAAATTGATATTCTTGTTGGAACCCAACTAATTTCAAAAGGATTTAACTTTCCTAATCTTAACTGTATTGTAGTTGTAGATGCTGATTTTTCAGGCATGGGTTTTGACTTAAGATCGACTGAAAAAAATATTCAATTATACAATCAATTAAGTGGAAGGGCAGGAAGATTTAGCAAAGACTCTCTTGTTATATATCAAACTTTTAATCCTTCGGATGAGACACTTAAGAATATCTTAGAAAATGATTCTGCTCAGTTTTTGGAAGATGAGATAAATTTGAGAAAAGAAAAAAATCTTCCACCATTTACAAGACTTATAGCATTAATAATATCATCAAAAAATGAAAAAGACGGAATTTTAGAAGCTAAAAAAATTAAAAATAATTTATCTATTCTGAAATATGCAGAAGTAATGGGACCAGTAAGTTCTCCAATATTTAAAATTAAAAATAATTATAGAACTAGATTGCTTTTAAGATCCAGAAACAATCTTTTTATACAAAAAGATATAGCTAAAATACTTAAAAAAATTAATTTATCTAAAAAAATTAAACTTACAGTTGATGTAGACCCTCTAAATTTTAGCTAATATGCGTTTCAATCACACTTGAACAGAGCAATTTCCTATGATACGAAATCTCATTAATTCTAATACAATCATATAGGAACTACTTTGAGCAATAATAAATCTTTTTCAGGCGGAATATCACAAAGATATGCTCTGGCTTTATTAGAGCTTTCCAACGAAGCAAATAAAACTGACGAGTACGTTTCAAGTTTAAGCAACTTTTTGAAAATCTATCATTCAGACAATAATTTAAAAAACTATATTAAAAATCCAACCAATACAAACAAAAGTCAAAAAGAAGTATTTGAGAAAATATTAAATGTAATGAACGCTGATAAAATCATAAAAAACTTTTTCTTTATTTTAATAAATAAAAAAAGAATTTTTTTTGTAAGTGAAATCATTGAAGAATTTTTAAAACTGGTCTCACACAAAAAAGGTGAAATAAGTGCAAATTTATATTCATCAAAGCAGATAGATAATAAAACTATTTCTGAAATTGAAAAAGAGATTTCTGAAAATGTAAAAGGTACTATCAAGCTTAAATCAGAAATAGATGAAAGCTTAATTGGAGGAGTTGTTTTACAAATTGGTAGTCTTATGATTGATACCTCTATCAAAAATAAATTAGCAAATTATAAAAAAGTATTATTGGAGAGTTAAATGGATATAAATCCCTCAGAAATTACAAAAATTTTAAAAGAGCAAATAAAGAATTTAGGAGATAAAGCCGAAGTTTCAGAAATTGGAAAAGTTCTTTCTGTAGGAGATGGTATTGCTAGAGTTTATGGCTTGGACAATGTCCAAGCTGGGGAAATGGTTGTGTTCCAGGACAATTCAAAGGGTATGGCTCTTAACCTAGAAAACGATAATGTTGGTATTGTTATTTTTGGAGATGATAGATCAATTAAAGAAGGCGATACAGTAAAAAGAACTGGAGCAATAGTTGATGTACCTGTTGGTAAAGAGTTACTTGGCAGAGTAGTTGATGCATTAGGAAATCCAATTGACGGTAAAGAAAATTTAGATAAAAATATTAAAAGAAAAAGGGTTGAAGTTAAGGCTCCAGGAATTATACCAAGAAAGTCTGTTGGTGAACCTATGCAAACAGGTTTAAAAGCAATTGATAGCTTAATTCCAGTAGGAAGAGGACAAAGAGAATTAATAATTGGAGATAGACAAACCGGAAAAACTGCGGTTGCAGTAGATACAATCATTAACCAAAAAAAAATAAATGAGTCAGATGATGAAAAAAAGAAACTTTATTGTATTTACGTTGCAATTGGTCAAAAAAGATCAACAGTTGCCCAAATTGTCAAAACTTTACAAGACGCTGGAGCAATGGATTACACAATTGTTGTTTCAGCAACAGCATCCGATCCTGCCCCGTTACAATTTTTAGCACCATACACAGGATGCACATTTGGTGAATTTTTTCGGGATAATGGAATGCATGCCTTAATAATTTATGATGATTTATCCAAACAAGCAGTTGCTTACAGACAAATGTCACTTTTATTAAGACGTCCACCAGGTAGAGAGGCATACCCAGGCGACGTATTTTATTTGCATAGTAGATTACTTGAACGTGCAGCTAAGCTAAATGATGATAATGGTGGAGGTTCACTGACTGCTTTACCAATAATCGAAACTCAAGCAGGTGACGTATCCGCTTATATTCCGACGAATGTTATTTCAATAACTGATGGCCAGATCTTTTTAGAAACAGAACTTTTTAATCAAGGAATACGACCTGCAGTAAATGTAGGTCTGTCTGTTTCTAGAGTTGGTTCTGCAGCTCAAACCAAAGCAATGAAAAAAGTTGCAGGTTCAATAAAATTGGAATTAGCACAATATAGAGAGATGGCAGCTTTTGCTCAATTTGGATCTGACTTAGATGCATCAACTCAAAAATTATTAAACAGGGGTTCTAAGCTTACGGAGTTGTTAAAGCAGGATCAGTACAGCCCAATGACAGTAGCAGAACAGGTTGTAACAGTTTACTGTGGTGTAAAAGGTTATTTAGATACTATTGAAAACAATCAAATCCGATCATTCGAAAAAGGTTTATTAGATTTAATTAAGAATGAAAAACCTGAAATATTAGAATCAATTCAAAATACTGGAAAGATCGAAGAGAACACTGAAAAGCTTTTAACAGAAGTTATAACAAATTATAAAAAATCTAATTTTGAAAAAAAATAATGCCAAGTCTAGATGATTTAAGAAAAAGAATTTCAAGTGTAAAGTCCACTCAAAAGATAACAAAGGCTATGAAAATGGTTGCGGCAGCAAAACTCCGTAAAGCACAGGAAATGGCTGAAAAAGGAAGACCTTACAGTGATAAAATGGACTTAATAATCCAGAATTTAAGTAAAGCTATTAATGATCCATCTAATGCGCCAAAACTTTTGGTTGGTACAGGAGAGGATAAAACACATCTTTGTGTTGTTATGACAGCTGATAGAGGACTTTGTGGTGGATTTAATACAAATATATGTAAATTAGCCAAAAAATATTTTGAAGAAGCTATCAAATCCTCTAAAAACTTGAAAATAATTACCGTTGGTACCAAAGGCCTTGATCAATTAAAAAGAGATTATAGCCAATATATTATTAAAAGAATTAATTTAAAAGATAAAAAAAAATTATCTTTTTTAGATGCAGAAGAAATTGGCAAACAAATAGTTGAATTATTTAGGAATAAAGAATTCGATAAATGTTTCATATTTTACAACAAATTTAAAAATGTTATTTCACAAATTCCTCAGCAACAACAAGTAATCCCTGCTAAAGTTGAAAATAAAAATAAAAAGGATGAAGAAGCGTCATCATACGAATTCGAGCCTGAAGAGGATGAAATTTTAGATGATTTACTACCAAAAAATATATCTACACAAATATTCAAGGCCTTTTTGGAAAACTCAGCGAGTGAACAGGGTTCAAGAATGACGGCTATGGATAATGCGACAAGAAATGCAGGTGATTTAGTAGATAAGTTGACAATTAATTATAATAGAAGCAGACAAGCAGCTATCACAAAAGAGTTAATTGAAATAATATCTGGAGCTGAAAGTTTATAAAATGACTAAAAATGGAAAAATCATTCAAGTAATCGGTGCGGTGGTCGATGTTCAATTTGATGGAGCATTACCCGAAATTTTAACAGCATTAGAAGTAGATAATTCTGGAAACAAACTGGTTTTAGAAGTTGCACAACATCTTGGAGAAAATAGTGTAAGAACAATTGCAATGGATAGTACAGAGGGTCTAAAAAGAGGCGACGCAGTTCAAAATACTGGTGCACCAATAAGTGTACCTGTAGGACCTGAAACTTTAGGTAGAATTATAAATGTTATTGGTCAGCCTATTGATCAAAAAGGAGATGTAAAGACAAAAGAGAAATGGCCAATACACCGAGAGGCACCAAAATTTACAGATCAGTCCACTGAAACAGAAATTTTAGAAACTGGTATTAAAGTTATAGATCTTCTGGCACCGTATTCAAAAGGTGGAAAGATTGGATTATTCGGAGGAGCCGGAGTTGGTAAAACAGTAATTATTATGGAATTGATAAACAACATTGCAAAAGCTCATGGAGGATTTTCTGTTTTTGCAGGTGTTGGAGAAAGAACAAGAGAAGGAAATGATTTATATCACGAAATGATTGAATCAGGTGTTATCAAACCTGAGGGCAAGGGTTCTAAAGCTGCTTTAGTATATGGTCAAATGAACGAGCCTCCTGGAGCTAGAGCCAGAGTAGGATTAACAGGATTAACAGTAGCAGAATATTTTAGAGATAAAGAAGGACAAGACGTACTATTTTTTGTAGATAATATTTTTAGATTTACTCAAGCAGGTTCAGAAGTTTCAGCATTATTGGGAAGAATACCATCTGCAGTTGGTTACCAACCAACTTTGGCAACAGATATGGGAAATTTACAAGAGAGAATTACAACAACAGGGAAAGGATCAATTACATCGGTACAAGCTATTTATGTTCCCGCAGATGACTTGACTGATCCAGCTCCCGCAACTTCTTTTTCACATTTAGATGCAACAACTGTGTTATCGAGACAAATTGCAGAATTAGGTATCTATCCTGCGGTTGATCCGTTGGACTCTACCTCTAGAATTTTAGATCCTAGAATAGTTGGTGAAGAGCATTATAGAGTAGCAAGAGAAGTTCAAAAGATTTTACAAACTTATAAATCTCTACAAGATATTATAGCCATACTTGGAATGGATGAACTTTCAGAGGAAGACAAATTGACTGTAGCAAGAGCTAGAAAAATACAAAGATTTCTTTCGCAACCATTTTTTGTTGCCGAAGTATTTACGGGCACTCCAGGAAAGTTAGTTAATTTAGATTCTACAATAAAAAGTTTTGATGCCATATGTAAAGGCGAGTACGATCATTTACCAGAAGCTGCATTTTATATGGTGGGATCAATTGAGGAAGCTATAGCGAAAGCTGAAAAAATGGCAAAAGAAGCCGCTGCATAAATGGAAAAAAATTTCAATCTCGAAATAATTTCTCCAGAAAGCATTCTACTTTCTGAAAAAGTTAATTCAGTAACAATACCATCCTTTGAAGGCGAGATGACCATTCTTGCAGATCATATACCACTGATAACTTTTTTAAGGCCAGGTATAACGAAAGTTGAAGGAAGCAAGCAAAGCCAATTTTTTGTTGAGGAGGGAACTGTAGAATTTTCAAATAATACTCTTATAATACTTTCATCAACTATTACATCTCTAGAAAGTATAAAAAATCAAAATATAAATAAAATAATTGAAGAAAGTAAAAGCAAACTAACCCAAGACAATTTGAGTGACAAAGCAAGATATATTGTGTCACATAAAATTGATACGCTTTTGAAAATTAACCAATAATTAACTTAATTTTCGGAACCAATTTCATATAAAGTTTTTTTTTAAAATCTACTATTATACTTGGAAGATCATCAAGATTTGCCCATTTCCACTCTTTGAATTCTGGTTTACTGGTGTTCAAGTTTATCTCTTTATCATCCCCTAAAAATCTAATAACAAACCATTTTTGCTTCTGACCTCTATATTTACCTTTCCAAATTTTTCCTAATAGATAATCCGGCAACTCATATTCTGTCGTACCTTCAATTTCTTTAATCACTTCAAAATTTTTAATACCAGTCTCCTCAAAAAGCTCTCTTTTCATCGCATCAAAATATTTTTCACCTTCATCAACACCACCTTGGGGCATTTGCCAAAATTTACCTGGATTATCTATTCTTTTACCAACAAAAACTTTGTTATTTTTATTTAAAACAACTGCTCCAACACCATTTCTCATCGGCAATATTTTTTCGGTCATTTAAGTAGTTAGAAGTTTTAATGCGTAATTAAGTTGACTATCAGATTTAGTATCTATCTGAAAATCATCTGCCTCATCATCAATAAAAATATCTGGTTTCACTCCTACCTCTGAGATAGATTTTCCAGACGGTAAGTAATATTTTGAAATCGTAATTCTTATCCCTCCACCATTATTTAGAGGAATAATTGATTGAACAGAACCTTTACCATAAGTTGAACTACCTAAGATAATTGCTCTTTTGTGATCCTTAAGTGCTCCAGCAACTATTTCTGATGCAGAAGCAGACCCGTTGTTAATTAAAACTATTAGTGGCTTACCATTTACTTTATCTCCTTTTTTTGCAAAAAATCTTCTATTTTCAGTTATCTTTCTACCACGTGTAGATAAAATCTCCCCTTCATCAAGAAAAAAATCAGTAACCTGAATTGCTTGGGTTAATAGACCCCCAGGATTATTTCTTAAATCAAGAATGTATCCAACTGGCTTTTCACTTTTTTCAAAACCAGAGATTATTTTAATAAGTTGTTTGCTACTGTTCTCATTAAACGCCTTTAATCTAAGATAACCAATTTTATTTTTTATTATTTTTGCTTCAACAGATTTAATCTCAATAATCTCTCTTTTAATAGTTTTGATAAATGCCTTTTTTTTACCTTTTCGTCTTATAGTTAAATTTATCTCTGATCCTACCGGACCTCTCATTAATTTTACAGCTTCCATTAATGATTTACCCTGAACTTGTGTTCCATCAATTTTTATAATGTAATCCCCAGCTTTGATACCTGCTCTAGATGCTGGTGTTCCATCAATTGGGGATATTACTTTTACTACACCTGCTTCCATACCAACTTCAATACCCAAACCACCAAATTCCCCTCTAGTATCAGTCTGCATACTATCAAAAAATTCTGGGTTCATGTAAGCTGAATATGGATCTAAAGATTGAAGGGCACCATTAATAGCATCATCAATAAGCTCGGATTGGTCCACCTTATCAACATACTCTTTTTTTATTTTGTCTAGTACCTCGGCAAATAAATCTATTTTTTTGTAAAGTTCCTCATTATTAGTATTAGCTAAAAGATTAGAGGTAAAAAATAAAGTAATTATAAAATTATATAATATTTTTTTCATACACTTAATCGATCCTTTGCTATTGGTTCTGACCACATTTTTTCTAAGTCATAAAACTTTCTTTTTTCTGGATGAAAAATATGAATTATAATATCTATTGCATCAATCAGTTTCCAATCAGGACTTGTTCTACCTTCCATTTTACATTTATAAACTCCATTTTTTTGCAACTCTTTTAATAAGATCTCTGACATTGATTGAATATGTCTTGATGATGTACCTGAGGCAATTACCATATAATCTGCAATGGAAGTCTTACCTTTCAAATTAATTGAAACTATATTAACAGCTTTATTTTGATTTAAGGTTTTTTCTACAATTTTTTTAATTTTAGGAATTTGCACTATTATTATAATAGATAATTTTTTCTTATATTGGAAGATGAAATATCTGCTATTTTTGACTTAAATAATATTATTTTTTCTTTTTTAAAGTAGCTGTAAGCCTTGGAAACCATCATATTTTTTAAATATCCTCTTCTTGGAAATATTACAATAGTGCAATATTTTTGAAACTTTTTCCAGTTGTGCCATTTATGTAATTTTATAATATTATCAGAGCCCATAATGAGATATATTTGTGAATTCTTAAATTTATTTCTTATAAATTTAAGTAATTCAATTGTTTTACTGGTTCTTAAATATTTATCGAAGCTCTTAATTTTAATTCTTTTGTTGTTTCCTACTAATTTTTTTGAAAGTAAAATTCGATCATTAAGAGTAAGCAGGGGTCTTTTTTTAAGTGGATTTCTTTTTGTAATTGCCCAAAAAAGATGGTTCAAGTTTAGTTTTTTTAAAGAGAGTTTTGCTATTTGAACATGTCCCTCATGTGGTGGATCAAAGCTTCCTCCAAATATACCAATTTTTTTTCCAATTTTTTTTTTCTTCATTATTATATTGGTCTTATAGTACCTTTTCCTAAGACCATATATTTATATGAAGTAAGCTGATTTATGCCTACAGGACCTCTAGGTGGCAACTTATTTGTTGATATACCAATTTCTCCACCAAATCCAAATTCACCCCCATCTGCAAATTGTGTAGACGCATTATGAACAGCTATTGAACTATTTATTCCGTTTAAAAATATATTTGCCGTTTTTGTATTTCGAGTAATGATAGCATCGGTATGCATTGTTCCATATTTTAATATATGTTTAATAGCTTCATTTACTCCATTTACGCTCTTTATAGATATTTTAGGTGATAAATACTCAGTTCTCCAATCACTTTCGTTAGCTAACTTAAGTTTATTATTAAAATATTTGTTTATTTTTTTATCTACAAGCACTTCACATCCTTTTAGGATTAACTCTCTAATAATTGGAAGTGAATGAGACCTCAAACATTTATCATGAATTAACAAAGTTTCTGCTGCACCACAAATTGATGTTCTTCGCATTTTTGAATTTAAAACTACTTTTTTTGCCATGTTTAGATCAGCATCTTTATCAACATATACATGACAATTACCTTCCAAATGTCCAATTACGTTTACATTCGAGATTTTTTGTACTTTTTTAACTAAGCTCTTACCTCCTCTTGGAACTATAACATCAATATAATCTGACATTTGCGATAAAAGAAAATCTACAATTTTTCTATTTTTTTTATCGATAAATTGAATACAGTTTTTATCAACATAATTTTTTGAAAGAGAGTTTCTAAAAAGATTTGATAGAATTTTATTTGAATTCAATGACTCAGAACCACCTCTCAAAATAGCAACATTACCAGATTTTAAACACAAAGAAGATACGTCACTAGTTACATTTGGTCTACTTTCATAAATAATTCCTATTACACCAATTGGAACAGAAACTTTCTTTATTATTAAGTTATTTGGTCTCTTCCACTTTTCAATTACTTTTCCCAAAGGATCTTT